>PIVK01000055.1 GCA_003354135.1 Rhodospirillales bacterium | reverse complement strand
GGCACTCTTCGGCGAACATGCCGCCCGCGCGGTCGCCGTCTACCAACACCACCACGACCACCTCCACGACGCCGAAGGGCATATCGTTCCCATTTCCGAAGGGGAGGGGGGGCGTGAATGACCAAGCCTTGCAGTGCCCGTGCGATGACGACGGACTGGCTCGGCAGGGGTGGCTTCAATAAGGGTGATAAGGAGAACGCCGCCGTCTTTCGGTTCACGGAACTTAAAGACTCGCCGCTGCTCAATCATCGACAGGCCCGGTCGAGGGTTTGGGACCAATCTTCGCCTCGGGTCTGGCGTGGGCTTTGGCTTCCTCGACGGTCATCCAGAGCCAGGAACCTTCCCTGGTCTCGGCCAAATCCATACCGTTCTCGCGCGGGTCGAGATCGATGCTTTTGAGCAGCCTATGAAGCTTATGAAGCTGCTCATCGGTGGCAACCAAAACTCCCGGATATTTCCCCATGTCATCCGGCACTTTCCAGTTGCCTTTCTTGTCGGGCAGTGCCCCGAGTTTGTCCATGGTTGCGGCGCCCTTGCTGAGTTGCGCAGCAATATCGCCATCGAGGGGCAGGGCGAGGCCGGTGAGGGCCAGGGAGGCGATGCGGATGACCGGACCCAGCCATTTCGTCCATTCCTCAGGGATCGAGAACTCCTTCGACGCGACTTCCTTGCCGCTCAGTTCGGAAATCAGCGTGAGGTGGAACCGCTTTCCCACGAAACCCGTCCATGAGGTGAACCAGGCTGAGTCCGCCGGGCGAAGGAGGAAGGTTCGCGGGCAGGGAATTCTATCTTTTTGATCGCGAAAGACACCCTGTTGATAGAGAAAGGCCGACTGATGGTCGGCCTCGCGCCGGTCGCGCACAGCCTTAAGGCCGGAAAGCAGATCTTTGGGATCCCATTTCCCATCGCAGTCTTGGCAGTCCACCTCGTGGCCGAAGTTTTTTGCCAAACGTCGCCGAACGGTGTCGAACTTGATCTTGCCGCCACAGTAGCTCCCGTCGGTCTCCTCAGTCGGACAGAGGATGTAATCGGTTCTGGTCATTCCTTTCCAGAAGCCGATCACGGATTCAAGCGTCTTGTACAGCTCGCTCATGAGGAAGCCCGGCTGGTTGCCGGACACATCAATGCTGACGAGCGGCTTTTCCGTGCCCTCGACGGTAACAAGAGCCTCGTTATTGAAAGAGCTGTCGCGAAGGAAAACACCCTCCTGCCAGAACAGGCCCCCGCCCCCGCCATCCTGGTAGATGTGATAGGGCTCGGTCGCGGCGATGAAGCGTGCCATCAAGCCTTCCGCCGGGTGGTCCAGCCGGCAGGCGAGACGCACCAGGCACGGCCCGCTCGCGTCTTCCGGCTTGGTCCAGGGAAGGGCGGCTGGGCGGTGAGTGGGAACGAGCAGGGGCACGAGGCTCCGCTGGCCGTCGGACGCCCGTGTCGGCAGGGCGACGTCGAAGCGGCGCATCATCCGGGTGATGCGCTCGTATTCCTCCGGTGCGTACTTGTGCCATTTGGGACGGCCGTGGTCGGTCCAGATGTCCCGGAAACGCTGGTGGTCGAGCATACCGCCGGATTCGCCGGTCGGCTCGTCCTCCAGCACCTGGACGAAGGCGCGCGAGAGCCAGACGGCATCGAGTATGAGTGTATCGCCGAGCAGGGTGTCGGCCTCCTCGGCGCTCCCGCCGTACCAGACCGCGCGGCCCAGGCGGTTCATGAAGGTGCTCGCGATGGCTTTGTGATCGTTTGCGTCGGGGACACCGTGCTCCCTGCAAATCTTGGCGAAATCACCGAAAGTGATCCAGGGATGGTCATGGCGGAGCGCCAGGGCAGCATCCCGCGCGGCAGCCCAGCGCCTGTTGAAGAGGCTCCCCATGTCGGGCAGATCCGCAGCGTAGTTTGCAACCGTGTCGCGAAGTTTTTCGACGTTGTAATCCGTCGCGCTGTCGATCTCCAGCGAATCGGCGATCATGGCCCGGAGGTCGGCATCCAGACTGTCATGCCCGTAATCGGGGTTGTAGGTGCCGCCCGTCTCCTTGGCATGGGTCGCGACCATTATGACCCGCGCCCGGGGCTGCGGCGGGGTTTCCCGTGCCGCGCCGCGGGGCACTGCGGAACCCGTGCACAACGCGATGGCGCGCAGCCACTCCCGCACCCGGCACTGCGTGGCCCCCATGCGCGGGTTCCACACCAAGAGGAAGAGCGCCTGTTCGGAGAAGAAGAACTGGTGGGTGACGCGGTAGATGGCCTGGCCGCCGAAATCCCAGGTATTGAGATGGATTTCGGTGCCGGTGTTTTTGGGATGGGGTAAGGGGAGTTCGCCACGGTCGATTCCCCAGGTGGTGTTTCCCTCGCCCACGGTAGCGCGGGGGTCTTCTCTGCGGAGCGCGGCCAACGCCCAGGACTTTCCAACCTGCCCCTCGCCGGTAATCAAGAGCTTGGCCTCAAAGATCGGCGCCGTGTCCTTGGCGAGGCTGCCAACGACAGCAAAAAGATTGGCAATGCCATCCTCCCAGGCATCCATAACGGCGCGAGGAAGGGGGTTGTCATCGAGGATGAGCGTTTCCAGCGCGGCGAGGGCGCCGATCTCCGGCGGCAGGGCTGTAAGCTGATTGCCGTTGAGGAGGAGCACTTCCAGCTTGGCGAGGGCGCCGATCTCCGGCGGCAGGGCCGTAAGCTGGTTGCCGCCGAAGGTGAGCGTTTTCAGCGCGGCGAGGGCGCCGATCTCCGGCGGCAGGGCCGTAAGCTGGCTGCCGTTGAGGTCGAGCCTTTCCAGCTTGGCGAGGGCGCCGATCTCCGGCGGCAGGGCCATAAGCTGGTTGCCGTCGAGGTCGAGCCTTTCCAGCGCGGCGATGGCGCCGATCTCCGGCGGCAGGGCTGTAAGCTGGTTGCCGTTGAGATCGAGCCATTCCAGCTTGGCGAGGGCGGCGATCTCCGGCGGCAGGGCCGTAAGCTGGTTGCCGTTGAGGTCGAGCCTTTCCAGTTTGGCGAGGGCGCCGATCTCCGGCGGCAGGGCCGTAAGCTGGTTGCCGGTGAGGATGAGCGTTTTTAGCGCGGCGAGGGCGGCGATCTCCGGCGGCAGGGCCGTAAGCTGGTTGCCGGTGAGGATGAGCCTTTCCAGCTTGGCGAGGGCGCCGATCTCCGGCGGCAGGGCTGTAAGCTGGTTGCCGCCGAGGGAGAGCCCTTCCAGCTTGGCGAGGGCGCCGATCTCCGGCGGCAGGGCCGTAAGCTGGTTGCCGCCGAAGGTGAGCGTTTTCAGCGCGGCGAGGGCGGCGATCTCCGGCGGCAGGGCCGTAAGCTGGTTGCCGTTGAGGTCGAGCGTTTTCAGCGCGGCGAGGGCGGCGATCTCCGGCGGCAGGGCCGTAAGCTGGTTGCCGTTGAGGTCGAGCCTTTCCAGCTTGGCGAGGGCGGCGATCTCCGGCGGCAGGGCCGTAAGCTGGTTGCCGGTGAGGCGGAGCATTTCCAGCGCGGCGAGGGCGCCGATCTCCGGCGGCAGGGCTGTAAGCTGGTTGCCGTTGAGGCTGAGAATTTGCAGAACGGCGAGGGCGTCGATTTCCGGCGGCAGGGCCATAAGCTGGTTGTCGCCGAGGAGGAGCACTTCCAGCGCGGCGAGGGCGCCGATCTCCGGCGGCAGGGCCGTAAGCTGGTTGCCATCGAGGCGGAGCTCTTTCAGCGCGGCGAGGGCGCCGATCTCCGGCGGCAGGGCCGTAAGCTGGTTGCTGTCGAGGTCGAGCACCTTCAGTGCGGCGAGGGAGCCGATCTCCGGCGGCAGGGCCGTAAGCTGGTTGACGTTGAGGGAGAGCGTTTTCAGCGCGGCTAGGGCGCCGATCTCCAGCGGCAGGGCCGTAAGCTGGTTGCCGCCGAAGGTGAGCACTTTCAGCGCGGCGAGGGCGCCGATCTCCGGCGGCAGGGCCGTAAGCTGGTTGACGTTGAGGGAGAGCCATTCCAGCGCGGCGAGGGCGCCGATCTCCGGCGGCAGGGCCTTAAGCTGGTTGCCATCGAGGCGGAGCTCTTTCAGCGCGGCTAGGGCGCCGATCTCCGGCGGCAGGGCCCTGAGGCCGAGTCGCGAAAGGTCCAGATCGGGTTGGCCGGTCTCACGGGCCTTGGCGATTCGGTTGCAGGCTCTGGTCGTCGCATCTGTCATATCTTGCCCCTCCACCCTCGCACTTTCCCCTGGTCAACGTGGCGCCGATCTTCTGGCTGTCCCCGTCCAAAGCCCCATCCCGAAATCACGGTGTCCGCTGTCGCACCGTCACATGAGGTCACATAAATTAACGGCATAGTGAAAATCACTCGCATGGCGCGTATTGTGCCATAACGCTTATATATGACGAAAGGTTTTACGAGTACATGCTAACCTTTTGAAATATTTTACTTTTTGACGAAAAAAGTGGAGCCCAAGAGGTCAAATGGGTCGTAATCGTCTGTCGACGTGTGCCCCTGGCCTTCGGGATCGCCGCACGCCGGCGAACGGGGCCGGAGGGAAGGAGGCGGCGAGGGGCGTGCAACACGTGTTGCAGGAAACATCCCATAATACTGCGACTTCCCGGAATGTTCCGCTTTCCCCAACACTGGGAACCCTGCTAAATCAATAGCTTCGTAAAGGGGATGATACATGTGGGATGACTTTCTCCTGCGGGCGCTTCTGGCCGGCGCGGGGATTGCTGTGGTGGCGGGGCCCTTGGGCTCTTTCGTCGTCTGGCGGCGCATGTCTTATTTCGGGGCCGCCTTGGCTCACGCCGCCTTGCTGGGCGTAGCGCTGGGGATCATGCTTGGCACGTCCCCCGAAATCGGGGTTCTCGCCGTCTGCATCGCCACTGCGGCGTTGCTGGTTCTCATGCGCAGGGGGCGGGACCTCGGCAACGACACCCTGTTGGGCATTCTGGCTCACGGGGCGCTGGCCCTGGGTCTGGTGGTGGTGTCGTTGCTGGAAACGGTGCGCGTCGATCTGATGGGGTATCTGTTCGGCGATGTGCTCGCCGTGAGCGCCACCGACGTTGTTTGGATCCTTGGGGGCGGAGCCGTTGTCCTGGGGGCGCTTGCCGTTCTCTGGCGGCGCCTGCTGGCGATCACGGTGCACGAGGAACTGGCCAGGGTCGAGGGCGTCCCGGTGGCCGCAGTCGAATTCGCCTTCATGCTGCTGATGGCCGTCGTCGTGGCCTTGGCCATGAAGGTGGTCGGGGTCCTGCTGGTGGTCTCGCTTCTGATCATTCCTGCGGCCACGGCCCGCCGGTTCGCCCGGACGCCGGAACAGATGGCCTTGCTGGCCGCCCTGGCCGGTGTGCTGTCCGTCGGCGGCGGACTGTGGGGCTCGTGGAAGATGGATATCCCAGCCGGTCCCGCCATTGTCGTCGCGGCAACGGCGCTATTTGCTCTCGGCAGCGTACTCAGGGTGAGGCGTTAAGGCGTTCCAACCCCATTTCCAGATCGGCGATCAGGTCATCCGGGTCTTCGAGACCGGCATGGATGCGCAGGCAGCTCCCGGCGAAGGGCCATTTTGTGGTGCGGCGGACGGGCTTGCCGAAGGGCAGGATCAGGCTCTCGTAGCCTCCCCAGGAATAGCCCATGGCGTGGAGCTCCAGTCCGTCCAGCATGGCGGTGATCGCCGGATCGGAATAGCCCCCCTTCAGCACCACCCCGAACAGGCCGGAAGCTCCGGAGAAATCCCGCTTCCAGACCTCGTGCCCGGGGCAGGATGGGAACGCGGGATGAAGCACGGATTCCACCTCGTCCCGGTCGGCCAGCCATCTCGCCAGCTTCAGCCCGTTTTCCTGGTGCCGCGCCATGCGGACCGACAGGCTGCGGATCCCCCGAAGACCCAGATAACAGTCGTCGGGTCCCGTGGAATATCCCATGCCGACGGCCGTCAGGCGCAGGCGTTCGAACAACTTGCGGTCCGTAACCGTCACCGTGCCCAGCATGGCATCGGAATGGCCGACGATGTACTTGGTGGCCGCCTGGACCGAAAGGTCGACGCCATGTTCGAAAGGCTGGAAGTAGAGCCCCGCGCTCCAGGTGTTGTCGAGAACGACGAGGACCCCCGCCTCGTGCGCGGCCTCGGCAATGGCCGGGACGTCCTGAACCTCGAAGGTGACGGAGCCCGGAGCCTCCAGGACCACGGCCTTGGTTTCGGGGCGCAACAGACCCCGGATTCCTTCCGCGCTCGTCATGGGATCGAAATAGGTGGTCTCGACCCCGAGCCTCCTGAGCTGCCCGTCGCACAGCCTGGCGGTGGGAAGGTACACATTGTCGGTGACCAGCAGGTGGTCCCCCGCCTCCACCAGTGCGAACAGGGCGCAGGCAACCGCCCCCAAACCCGAGGGCAGGGCGACGGCATGGGTTCCGCCCTCCAGTGCCGCAACCGCCTCCTCGAAGGCAAAGGTGGTGGGCGTGCCGTAGCGGCCGTAGTAGAGCCGGTCGAGAGGTTCCTTTTCCGCTTTTCGCAACTCGGCGACGGTGGGAAAGGTTACGGTCGACGCATGGCAGACCGGGGGATTGACCATGCCCTGCTGCTTGTCCGGCCGCCGTCCGGCGTGTCCTAGCGTGGTGTCCTTCTTCATGGGGCGGATTGTCCCGCTTTCCAATTGAGTCCGCAACCGGAAACCCCTGGCTGATCACATCTCGAGCGGCAGCCCTTCCGCATTCCCCCATTCGGCCCACGACCCGTCGTAGACCGGGACATCGTCCCGGCCCAACAGGTGGGCGGCGAACGAAATCACACAGGCCGTCAATCCGGAGCCGCAAATCGCAACGAGGGGTTTGTCCAAGTCGACCCCGGCCTCCCTGAACACGTCTCCGATTTCCTCCAGGGGCCGGTAGCGGAAGTCTTCGCGGGGGATCATGAGATCAATAAACGGCAGGTTGACGCTGCCCGGGATGTGGCCCCGGTGCTTGGTCGGGCGGGGTTCAAAATCGGCTCCGGTGAAGCGGCCGATATTCCGGGCGTCCAGAACCTGTTCTTCTCCGCTGTCGATATTGGCCAGCATCTGGTCCACAGTGCGGACCAGGGCCGGATTGAACGAGGCCTCGTAAGTCGCGGGGGCAGGGGCGTCCGCGGGGCCATTCTCGAGAGGTTTCTTCTTCTTGCCCCATTGCGGAAGGCCGCCGTCCAGCACTTTCAGCTTGTTCGCGTCATGGCCGAAGATGCGGAACATCCACCAGACCCGTGCCGCAGCCAAAAAGCCGCCCGAACAGTCGTAGATCAGGACATCGTCGTCATTGGAAATGCCCATCTGCCCGATCGTCTCGGCAAAGACCTCGGGGGTGGGAAGCATGTGAGGAAGATCGGTGGACCTGTCGCAGACGGCATCCACGTCGAAGTGTACGGCGCCGGGGATGCGGCGATACTCGAATTCCTCGATCGCATCGCGCTCCGAAATGGGCAGATGATAGGTGGCGTCGATCACCTTGAGATTCTCGTCCTCCAGATGCGCAGCCAGCCATTCTGCATCGACCAGGGATTGGAAATTCTGATGCGTCATGGGAAGTCAGCCTCTCTTGGTCTTGGGTGTTCGTGCGGGTGTGTTTTGGAAACGGATTCAGCCGAGCCATTCGGGAACGGGAATGTCTTTGGAGTGCAGGAATTCCGGATTGAACAGCGTGCTCTGGTAACGGGAGCCGAAGTCACAGAGTACGGTGACGATGGTATGGCCCGGCCCCATCTGCCTGGCCAGCCGGATGGCGCCCGCGACATTGACCCCGGTCGAGCCGCCCATGCACAGGCCCTCGCGTTGCAGCAGGTCGAAGACCACCGGCAGGGATTCCCCGTCCGGAATCATGTAGGCTTCGTCGACGGGGGCGTCTTCCAGGTTCGCCGTAATCCGGCCCTGTCCGATCCCTTCGGCGATCGAGTCGCCCTCGGCCTTGAGTTCACCGTTCTTGTAGTAGTTGTACAACGCCGAGCCCGTCGGGTCGGCCAGGGCAATGACGGCCTTCGCGTTGCGCTCCTTGAGCGCCAGGCCCACGCCGGCAAGCGTTCCGCCGGTACCTGCCGCCGAGACGAAACCGTCAATGCGGCCGTCCGTCTGCTCCCAGATCTCGGGGCCGGTGGTCTCGTAGTGAGCTTGACGATTGGCCACGTTGTCGAACTGATTGGCCCAGACGGCACCGTTGGAATCGCTCGCGGCCAGTTCCTGGGCCACGCGCTTGGAGACATGGACGTAGTTCCCCGGGTTCTTGTAGGGAACCGCCGGAACTTCCTTCACCTCGGCACCGCAGAGGCGCAGCATATCCTTCTTCTCCTGGCTCTGGGTCTCGGGAATGACGATCACCGTCCGGTAGCCCAGCGCGTTGCCGACCAGCGCCAAGCCGATACCCGTGTTGCCTGCCGTGCCTTCGACGATCACCCCTCCGGGACACAGCGTGCCGCATGCCTCGGCATCCCGGATAATGTAGAGCGCTGCGCGGTCCTTGACCGACCCCCCCGGATTCAGGAATTCCGCCTTACCAAGAATTTCGCATCCCGTGGATTCGGAAGCGTGGCGGAGGCGGATCAGGGGTGTCCTGCCGATAGCTTCGATAAAACCGTTCCGTACGTCCATGGGAGCGCCCAAAGAGGGTTATCTGGGACAGCCCCAAACGTCCATATGCTACCTTTCGCGCCTGCAGCAATCAAGCCTCGACTTTTCCGAGCCAACGGGCACGAACCGCCTCTCGATTGTCCCGAAACCACGTCACCGCCAACAGGGTCATTGCATTGACGATGCGCCCGTCATCGGCCATGCGAAAGGCTTCCCCGCAATCAACCACCAAAACTTTGATGTTTTCGTGTTCTTCCTTGATCCCGTGCACCCCCCCGGCCCGGGAAGAATCCGTCCGGCCGCAGAAGATGAACATAGACTCACTGCTCCCGCCGGGGCTCATCAAGACGTGCCGCACGGGAATGATGTCGCTGATCCGGCAGTCGGCCTCTTCAAGCGCCTCACGCCGGACCACACCTTCGGGTGTCTCTCCCTCTTCGATGATCCCGGCCACCGTCTCGATCAGCCAGGGCGAGGCATCGTCCGAATACCAGGGCGAGCCTGTGATCGCCGCCATGGCCCCGGCGCGGAATTGCTCGATAAAGACCAGCTTGTCCAGGTCCGGGTCGTACAGAAGAACCGTTGCCGCGTGTCCGCGTTCGAAGATCTCGCGCGTCATGACACCCGACCAGCCACCTTCGAACAGCGTGTGGCGCAGGTGATAGAGGTCGATACGGAAATAGCCGTCGAAAGGCGTTTCCTTATTCACCACCTCGACGTCGGTCTTGATCTTCATGGGCCGATCCTTCTGGCTAAAAATTCACCCCATTAGGTGCAGGTCACCGGACGGGATTTCAAGAACATTTATCGGCCACGGAGGAAGATATGAACGTGGCAAGACGCGAGAAGACCACCTTTCCCGGCAGTCGGCCCGACTTAAGCAATTCGGAGGCCGATCGAAGCCTAATCCGTTGATTTTCCTAGAATCGCCTCTCGCGGGTCGGCACCACAAAAGGCATGTCCCTACCCGACGACGACGGTTCGTTCCGGCGGCAACCACACCGTGACTGTCGTTCCCACGCCCAGTTCGCTCTGGAGATCAAGACCCCCGCCGTGGAGCTCGATCAGTCTCTTGCTGAGCGGAAGCCCGAGACCGGCCCCCTCGTACCTGCGTGCCAGAGAGCCGTCGGCCTGGCCAAAGGTGGAGAGCGCGACCGAGATGTCTTTGGACGCAATACCGATGCCCGTGTCTTTGACCACGAAAACGAGCCCTCCATCATCGCCTTGCGACACGGAAAGATCAACGGAACCGCCTTCATCGGTGAACTTGACCGCGTTGGAGAGCAGGTTGAGCAGGATCTGCTTGATCTGGCGCGGGTCAACGAGGGCGAGAGGAAGATGGGGAGGGCACTTAACCGCCAGCTTCACGCCCCCTTGATAGGCACGCTGCTTGACCAGACGGTGGCAAGCGGCCATCGTCTGCGCCACATCCACCATCTCCTCATGCAGGTGTGTCTCGCCGGTTTCGATGCGCGCGACATCAAGGAGATCGTTAATCAGATCCAACAGATGCTTGCCGGACTCGTTGATGTCCTTGGCGTATTGCAGGTACTGTTCGTTGCCCATGGGTCCAAAGGATTCGTTGCTCACAATGTCCGAGAAGCCGATGATGGAATTCAGCGGCGTCCTCAGCTCGTGCGACATGTTGGCGAGGAACTCGGTCTTGGCCCGGTCGGCGAATTCCGCTTCTTCCCGCGCTTGGTGTTGTGCCACCTCGGCCTTCTTGCGCAGCTCGATGTCGCGGATGATGGTGGTGAAATAACGTTCCCCACGTGAAATCCAGGTGGACAGCGAAAGCTCGATAGGGAATTCACCACCGTCCCGGCGCAGGCCCACGACCTCCGTCGATCCACCGAGGCCCCTGCGTTCCTCGTCCCCTGTGACGTGGTGAATCCCTTCCGCGTAGGCGCTGCGATGGCGTTCCGGCATCAGCATGGTGAGCGGCCGGCCCAGGACATCCTGTCCCTGGTACCCAAATATCTCCGTCGCCCCTGCGTTCCAGAAGATAATGCGGCCTTCCTGATCCGCCAAAATTATTGCATTGGCCGCCGAACTGGCGAGCGAACGGAACAGGTCCTCGCTGGCCTGAACCTCTTCTTCATGGCGCGACCGCTCCATTTCGGCGCTGGCCCGCACCGCAAAGATATGCAACAGCGATTGGCTGACGCTGGCATTCTTGCCGTGGATCGGTGTCTTCCTGAGTATCGCCAAGATCCCCACCGGTGTGCCCGAGGAGTCGATCAGCGGTGTACCGATATAGCTTTCCGCCTGCAGCTGGATCAGAAGGCGGTCCTGGGGGAATTGCTCACGCACCCCGTCCAGGAAGACGGCCTCGCCCTCCTCAAACGCCAGGACGCAGGGCGTGCTGTCCATCCGGGACTCGAAGTTGTCCAGCGGCCCGTCCCGACCGTGTATGGCGATGGTTTGGATTGACTTCCCGTCGGCGCCGAGCTTGCCGACGAACGCGAAGTCGGCCTCCAGGCTGTCGACCAGGTGTTTCACCAGGACATGAAAGAAGGTCTCGCCCACGGCGCCGGACAGGCCTTCGGCCGCGGCACGAAGCAGGCGCCCGGCACGGCGCCGTTCGGTGATGTCGTGGACCATGGTCTGCTGAGCCGGCTCGCCCATATAGGTCGTCGAGACGCCGGACACCGCCACGTCGATCACGGCGCCATCCATTCGGACGAGCTTCATCTCGGTCAACGGAAGCTGAGATTCCCCGGCCCACAACGCCTTGAGACGCCTGGCTGCCCTGTCCTGGTCGTCGGGATGGACCAGGCACATGACCTTAACGCCGATGAGATCGTTGAACTCGGTGGCGGCAAGCAGTTGCACGACGGTGGGATTGACGTAGACGATGACACCCCGCCTGTGCACCAGGATGGCGTTGGGCAGCAGATCGACTAAGGCGCGATAGCGTTCCTCGCTTTCACGGAGCGCCGCCTGGTCCTTGGCAGCGTGCCGAGCGATCCGCAGCGCCGCCCAAATGGGAAAGACGAGGGCGCCTGCCGTCAGAACCACAGCCTTGACGACGCTCCCCCACCCCTCGGCCCGGAAAGCGTGGGGCACGGCTTCGTCGAGCCGGAACTCCCAAACCGCCGACAGCACGAGGACCATCAGCAGAACCAAGCCTGTCAATACGAGGATGTTACGCCGTTCCATGGGTCCTTTTTTTCTCGGGAAGGATAGGTGTTTCAGGTAAATCGGTCCATACCCAAACCATCCAACGAGATCTCCGGATCGGAACCGCTGACAAGGTCGGCCACCACCCGGCCCGAACCGCAGCTCATGGTCCAGCCCAGCGTCCCGTGCCCAGTGTTGAGAAACAGGTTGGGGAAGGGAGTCGGGCCAATCACCGGGACGCTGTCCGGGGTCTTGGGCCGCAGGCCGGCCCAAAACTCGGCGTCCGATTCTTTGCCGCAGCCCGGAAAGATCTCCAGTGTGCGCTTCAGAATCACCCGGGCACGGTGTTCATTGAGGGTCGTGTCGTAGCCTGCGGTCTCGGCGGTTCCTGCCACACGCAGCCGCTCGCCGAGACGGCTGAAGACCAGCTTATGCTCGTCGTCGGTGAGGCTGACGGTCGGCGCCTTGGCCGGGTCGCAAACGGGAAACGTCACCGAATAGCCCTTGGCCGGATAAATGGGAAGACGGATGCCCAGGGGCCTGAGCAGCAGCGGGCTGTAGCTTCCGAGCGCAAGGACATAACGATCGGCCGTCATCACACCGCCATCGGTCTCGATGCCGGTCACCAGGCCTTTATCCGTACGCACGGCGCGGATCGTGGTTCCGAACCGGAAGTCAACGCCCATCCCCCGGCAGTGTTTCTCCAGACTCTGGGTGAAGAGGTAGGCATCGCCGCTTTCGTCGTCGGGGCTGTAGATGCCGCCGGCGAGATCCCCCTGGACGGCGGCGAGGGCCGGTTCCATGTCCACGCAGGCGGCAGGATCGATGGGGCGGCGCCGACAGCCCAGATCTGTCATCACCCCGGCCTGTTCGACGGCATGCCCGAACTCTTTGGGATCGCGGTAGAAGTGAAGTATCCCGCGAGTCCCGTGGTCGTATTCCAGCCCGATCTCGCGACGCAGTTCCTTCAGGCAGGCCCGGCTGTGGAGCGCGATGCGCAGTGCCCGTTCGGTGTTGATACGCGTGCGGAACGCGGTGCAGTTGGCCAGGAAACGGAGCCCCCAGCCCCAAAGCTGGGGGTCGAAGCGGAACCGGAACAGCAGCGGAGCGTCGGCGCGCCCGAGCCATTTGAACACCCGGCGCAGCGTCGCCGGGGTGGCCCAAGGCTCGGCATGGCTGGCCGAGACCTGCCCGCCGTTGGCGAAGCTGGTTTCCAGCGCCACGCCTGGCTGCCGGTCGACCACCGTCACCTCGTGCCCATGACGGGCAAGATAGTATGCGGTGGCGACACCGACCACACCGGCGCCGAGCACCAGGACCCTCACGATATAAATCCTCCGATCAGAATGACCGCGCCGTTATAGAGCGGCCGGCCGATTTCCGCTAGGC
>PIVK01000412.1 GCA_003354135.1 Rhodospirillales bacterium | reverse complement strand
AACTTCCCATGCTCACGCATGTTGAGCAACAGAGGCAGTTAGTGGAGTGGAACAAAACATCTGCTCCTTACCCTAAGCCTGGGTGGCTGGTGCACGAGTTTTTCCTGGATCAAGCCGAGGCAAATCCAAATGCAATAGCTCTGGTTGAGTACGGAGGTCTGAAGCGGACTATTTCGTATGAGGAGCTCCGAAGCATGGCGGAGAAGGTGGCAAGACAAATGCGAGTGTTGGGAGTTGAAGGTGACTCAACAGTCGGCCTACTTATGACCAATGACTCAGCTGAAGCAATTGCGTCCATATACGGTACGTAGGACTTTCTCAAGCTTGCTTCTCAGAGGGTCAGGCCACTGACAGAATGACCCATTCTCATGCAGGTGTCCTCATGGCGGGTGGAGCATATGTGCCACTTGATCCAAGCTATCCTGCTGCTCGAGTTAAGCTGATTGCGGAGGACGCCGAGTTGAAGGCACTGATGGTTAAAGATGAGGATGTTTTTGCAGAACACATAAATGTTGTGAAATGCCCTGTGATGAGTGTGACCAACATACTCAATGATTCACTTCTTCCAGAGCAACGTGCCATGGATTGTCCCCCCCCTGCTCCCAACACCTCTTGCTATGTCATGTACACCTCGGGCACAACAGGAAAGCCCAAGGGAGTGGTTGTGGAACATGCAAATATCTCTTGTTTCATTCAATATGGGGCATTACATGTGTCCAAGGGCCTGGGCCCAGGTAGCCGGTTCTTGCTCTCGAG
>PIVK01000411.1 GCA_003354135.1 Rhodospirillales bacterium | reverse complement strand
GGTATCGATGTCGGTGTCGATGTCGGTATCGATGTCGGTGTCGATGTCGGTATCGATGTCGGTGTCGATGTCGGTATCGATGTCGGTGTCGATGTCGGTATCGATGTCCGTGTCGATGTCGGTGTCGATGTCGGTATCGATGTCCGTGTCGATGTCGGTATCGATGTCGGTATCGATGTCGGTGTCGATGTCGGTATCGATGTCGGTATCGATGTCGGTGTCGATGTCCGTGTCGATGTCGGTGTCGATGTCGGTATCGATGTCGGTGTCGATGTCCGTGTCGATGTCGGTATCGATGTCGGTATCGATGTCGGTATCGATGTCGGTATCGATGTCGGTATCGATGTCCGTGTCGATGTCGGTATCGATGTCGGTATCGATGTCGGTATCGATGTCGGTATCGATGTCGGTGTCGATGTCGGTATCGATGTCGGTATCGATGTCGGTGTCGGTGTCGGTGTCGATGTCGGTATCGATGTCGGTATCGATGTCGGTATCGATGTCCGTGTCGATGTCGGTATCGGTATCGGTATCCGTATCGGTGTCCGTGTCCGTATCGGTATCGGCGTCTGTGTCGGTGTCCGTATCCGTATCCGTATCATCGTCGGCGTCGACGAGATCTTCCTCGTTGTTGAACTCGCGCGGATATTCGGCACGGAAGAACAGTGGGTCGGGTTCGGGGGTTACACGCTCTCCGAGGTCCGTCTCGATGACGTCCAGATCGATTTCGGGGAGGTCGACTCCTTCCCCCGGGGGG
>PIVK01000410.1 GCA_003354135.1 Rhodospirillales bacterium | reverse complement strand
GACAGGGCCGACACATTATTGGCTAAGCGCTAGCAGGCGAAAAGCGGCCACCATATGGATAACCACGTGGCCTGAATTGACGTAAATTACGGATGAAGTTTCAACGTTTGCCCCGATTTTCTATCGACCACCCTTCGAAAGAAATGTAATTGTGAGCAAAGTATAAGATTCATTGTTAAAAAGCGATTATATTCTAAAACTTGAATATATTGCAAAAAAGTTTACGCAAAGTTTAACAAAATTTAAGGCTTGCCAGGGGTCGCACGAACGCGATAGATGTGGTCTTTAATTATTACAAGTTTACACTCGAAAGCACCCCTTCCCAAACAAAACGTTTGCTCTGCGAAAAGTTCTCCTTGTCAGCCATTGTTTTGTTCATAGATGCGTACACAATAATCAGTACCGTAGTATTCATCATCATACAATCCCGAAACATCATTGACTAAGCGCTAGCACTCGAAAAACGTTAACCATATGGAGAACCACGTGGCCTGAAATGACGTAATTTTTGGCGCCAAACGAAGGTTGAATGACGTCATTTATAGCGTGACGTCATTGTTAGGGCGTTACTCTAACATGACAACGTCTCGTAGGCCTCCGGTGACGTTGTACTATTGACGTCAGCCATGTGTTCTACTGCTTTTGGAAGTTCAGGAAGAATGAATATCGTTTTGTCGAATTTGACATAATATATGGGCTATGACTATAGTAGTCACCTAGTGCGTCGTCTGTCACACTTCCCTTCCTGGG
This sequence comes from Rhodospirillales bacterium, assembly GCA_003354135.1. Classification (GTDB taxonomy): domain Bacteria; phylum Pseudomonadota; class Alphaproteobacteria; order Rhodospirillales; family GLO-3; genus GLO-3. Next base: position 7 of record PIVK01000410.1, on the reverse strand, counting down.
CGAGTTC
>PIVK01000054.1 GCA_003354135.1 Rhodospirillales bacterium | reverse complement strand
AGCCCGTCGGAGGGCGTCGGGAAGCCTTGACGATGCGCCGCATCGCCTGCGTCTTTCCTCCTACCCGACGGGCTGTATAAGCGATCTCTATGGGTCATTATCACCGCACCTTGGTATAAATCCTCACTCCGAACTGTTTCGCCGCAGAGGCAACTTGCCACAAGCAGCCTTCATCGGACATGATAGAGATCATGTCGACGGAGCTGATCGAACGTATCCTTACCCTGACAGGGAAGCGGCGCAGGCTGGTCCGGGATCGCTATCTGTTTCACCAAGGCGACCCGGCAAAGTCTGTCTATGTTGTTGAAGACGGTTTGATCGAATTGGCCCGATATCAACTGGACGGGTCACCGATTGTCCTTCAACGCGCCGTTCGCCGTACGGTCCTCGCGGAAGCCTCCGTCTATTCCGAAGCCTACCACTGCGATGCCATCGTTAGGTCCCCCTCGGTCCTTTTTGAAGTGCCAAAAAAACGATTTCTCGACCAGTTGCGGAAGGACGAAGAATTTTCCGATATCTGGGCTTCACATCTGGCCAAGGAGGTTCAATCCGCTCGTTATAGAAGCGAAATCCTTTCAAGAAGAACCGTCGCCGAGCGACTGAATGGCTGGTTGGCATGGAAAGGTGGCGGGCGACCTGAAAAGGGGAAACGGAAAGCCATTGCGGAACAAATAGGCGTTAGTCCGGAAGCCCTGTATCGAGAACTTGCAAAGCGGCGATTCAAATAATTTGTCGAACATTTCAGCGGAAATTCCAAACGACGCCTTCCAGTTCCGGGAAACTCTGTCCCCGGAACGCCTCGCTCTACACTTTGCTCCAGATCCTCTCGGTCTCCCTCTTCGAAAAAATGTCCTTCCATCAGGCACTTGCTGGAGGCAAAAACAGATGCGGCCAGCCGCAAACCATCTAATCATTTGAATCTATTCGCTTCTTGACCGGACTCTAGTGACGGGAACGATCACCTCGCATTCGGTTTTGGAATCCGGAAAGTCTGTTTTCTGACCAAGCCGACCCCTAACATTGTCACCACCAGCCCAAACATTGCGGGATAGGTCATCTCTTCTCCCAGCAAGGCCCAAGCTATTACCGCGGAAACTGGCGGTATTAAATAGAACAGCGAGGACACCTTTGCCGCCTCCCCCGCACGAATCATCGCAAGCAATAACGTGACCGCAATAAACGAATTGGCTAAGACGAGATAAGACAACGAGAAAACCAATTCATTGTTTACCGTAAAACTGTAACCCTCGACATAGATAGCCAGGGGAGTTGTCACGACAAGTCCAACGATAAACTGTATAAGGTTAGCCGACACTACGTCGTAATCTTTCCCGTATTTTTTCTCGAATAAGGCAACCGCGCTCATCGTAAACAATGCGCCAATGGCTAGAATGATCCCAAAAATAGACTCACTGCTGATAATCTTGTTGTACATAATTACTAGCGTCGCGCCTATCAAACCGAGAAGCAGTCCCACCCATTGTCGATTGTTGATTTTTTCCCCCATAATGCTGGGAGACAGCAGTCCAACCAATATCGGTTGCATCGATGCAATGAGAGCAACCAGCCCTGCTGAAACGCCAAATTTAATCGCGTTATATACGAAAGAAAAAAATACGACCTGCATAAGAAGCCCGGTTATTGTTATGTTTCTTATCACATTGACACCCCGGGGAAGCGGTGGCTTCCTTATAATGAACAGCCCAAAGAATATCAGTGCTGCAAAAACATATCTCAAGGACAACAAAGTGAATGGTTCAGAGTTTTCAAGTCCCATTTTGGAAAATACAAATCCAGACGCCCATAAAAGTACAAAAATGTATGGAAATGTATGTATACAACCATTTCCAGCGATACTGCTTTCCTTAATTTGACTCACAAATGTCCATCCCGGCCATTTTCCGCTTAACGAGTCTTATCCAATGCGCACCTAAACTTCATAAAGAGGCCGTCACGTTATTCTTCTTCGATAATTAATGAGTTCCGGGAACTCCACATCGATAGAGAATCATGGGGGGCAACTTCGTCAATGGGCTGTTGTGAGCAAGCGCAACCTATACGGCGGAGTTCAAGGCAGCGTACGATTTCGCGGCTTTTGGATGGCACAGAGAAACCGAGGGTTGTCCCCCCCCCCTCCCCCCACTCATAGAGCGGGCTCCGTTCGGGTGTTTTCGCCGGGAGGCCCCATTGCCCGATATTCCGTCACTTAGGCTGTTGTCTCGTCGTGGAGAGGATGGTCTAATCAAAATTGCTTTATAATGAAAAACGACTGAACGGGTTTCGCATCCCATGACAGATGCCAGCAACAACCGCGTGATGCCACGGCGCAGGGCCATCCTCAGCGGACGAATCTTCACGGACGACGGCAAGGTCTGGCACTGTCTCATCCGCGATATTTCCGAAAAGGGAGCCAGAATTAAATGTGACGCAAGCCCCAAACAGGGGCTTATGGTGGACATCAAGGTCACCAAGCTTAATGACATTCTCCGGGCCGAAGTAATGTGGGTCCGCGATGGGGAGATTGGACTCAGATTCCTTACCAAAATCGACACCACGCCCAAATCCATGGCGCGCTTTTTCACCCTTGCGAAAGAGTCGGGTCGCAGCTGATCCTTGTCTGCGGGAATCCCGAATATCGCAAACTTTTTCCTGAACGTTCTTGTGAATCCGCACATCAAGAATGGTGATACCCGTCACAAAACCGTTTCCTTCCTCCGCCGTTTCCGATCGACCTTCCCCTTAGATTCAGCAACTTACCGACCATCCGGCCGTACCGGAAAATACATTTGATATCAGCCTGTTACATGATGTTTTTACTACCTCGTGTTTTTTTGCTTCTCCCGGACTTCCCGTATGCCTGGCCCCTCCATTCTGTTTCAGAATCAACAAAAATTTGTCGCGTACAACACCCGGACTTGACACCCAGAGGTAGCTTGCTTATTCATCCTTGAGTTCGAATGTGTGCTCATAGAATTTTCGCAGAATGAGCTGCTCTAATCATGGGAGTTTTGCCCAATGTCTATAATTTCTTCGCTAATGACCCGCCTATGGAAGAATGAGTCCGGTGCGACAGCCATTGAGTATGGCCTGATCGCAGCCCTGGTTGCCGTCGTGCTCATCACCGCTCTCACCTTGCTTGGTGGAAGCCTCAGCGATATGTTTAATGGTATCTCCAATACCCTAGGCGATAATACCCCATAAGCGTTCTTCGACGCCTTAGTTTCCAACGTAGCCAGAGCCGACTTGCTTCGGTGGCTGGGGGGACAGTTAGCAGCCGGCTTTTCCGGGAAGGTACCCGGGGGAGTCGGTTTGCGTTTTCGGCTCTTTTCAAGGAAAAGGTCGTTGCCTGAACTGGCCGAGACGGCAAGAGTATTCTGTCTGACTGCGGCGGTCGCCGCCGTCGGCTATGCGGTTTTCACGGACCTCCGGGCACGCAGGATTCCCAATTGGGTTCCCGTCTGCCTGATCATTCTGCTTATTCCCGCGGCTCTCCTTGGCGAAGTCGGGGTTAAGGCGCTCCTCGTCGATCATCTGGCGACGGGACTGCTGGTCCTGGGTGTCGGTATCTGTGTCTTCGCCATGGGGTGGGCAGGTGGCGGCGACGTCAAGCTGATCGCCGCGCTTGCCGCTTGGGCCGGTTGGGAGCTTCTACTGCCTTATTTGTTTGCAACAGCGCTTTTGGGAGGAGCCCTGGCCCTTCTGTTGCTGCTGTTCCGCTCCCGGTACGGACGGGCCCTGTTTGAACGCTCTTCGACAGCGGCTGGGATCATAAAGCCCGACGAAGAGGTCCCCTACGCCGTCGCGATCGGCGGAGCCGCCCTCTTTTTCATGATCCGCTCTCTATAGAGGACCGTTCACGGAATAAACCGCGTCACGACGTGATTCGAATTGTTCCGATCGTGCTTATCTTATGATGAAGGTGTCCAATAGCGGTATGAGGTGTCCCGCAATGTTGGACAGCTTGGCGGTCCGCGACCCCTCCGCCTGTCTTACCGGTCCATAGAGACCCGCCTGAATGTGAAAATCCATTATCAGCCTTGCCAAGACTCTCTTAATCGGTTTGACCCCGTCCCGGAAAACGTTAACTTAGCCGCCACGAAATGTCAGGAACGGGGGAAACCATGAAACTCGTCCGCTACGGCGCCAAGGGCAGGGAAAAGCCCGGCATCCTGGACAACGCCGGACACATCCGGGACCTTTCGGGCCGGATCTCCGATATCGGCCCCGACGTCCTTTCGCCCGAAGGATTGACGGCCCTGGCCGATATCGATCCTGAATCCCTACCCCTGCTCGATGATGGTCTCCGCCTAGGACCGCCCGTCGCCGGCGTCGGCAAGGTCGTCGCCATCGGCTGGAACTACGCCGAACACGTGGCCGAAACCAACACCCCGCCCCCCTCCGAACCCCTTATCTTCACCAAGGCGGTGACCTCCCTCGCCGGTCCCAACGACACGCTGGTGCTGCCCAAAGGCTCGACCCACACCGACCACGAGGTCGAACTCGCCGTTGTAATCGGAAAACCCGCTCTCTATATCGAGGAGACTGCGTCTCTGGACCATGTGGCGGGATATGCGGTCATGAACGACGTTTCCGAACGGGAATACCAAAAGAACCGTGGCGGCCAGTTCGTCAAGGGCAAGAGCTTCGACGGATTTGGGCCTCTTGGCCCCTGGCTGGTGACCCGGGACGAGGTTAAGGACACGCAGGATCTGGACCTGTGGCTCGACGTCAACGGACGGCGCCGCCAAACCGGCAACACCTCGATGATGACCTTCACTGTGCCCTTCCTGATCTCCTACGTCAGCCAGTTCATGACCCTGATGCCGGGTGACGTCGTGACCACCGGCACCCCGCCCGGCGTCGCCTTTGGCATGGACTCTCCAGAATACCTCAAGGACGGCGACGTCATGACGCTGGGCGCCGAGGGGCTGGGCGAACAGCGGATCGAGGTTCGCGCGTGGAACGGCGGGACCGGCCGATGATCATCGTCCAGATTTCCGACTTCCATCACCGGAGCGACGGCAAACTTATTCGAGGTATCGTCGACCCCGAAAAGGCGCTCAGGACCACCATCGATCACATACGGGCCATGACCCCGCATCCCGACGTGGTGCTGGTGACAGGCGATATCCACAACAAGTCGGACGACCCGAACTACGGCGCCGTGCGTGCACACCTGGACCGGCTCGACGCCCCCTACTACGTGGTTCCCGGCAACCATGATGACCACGAGGCCCTTCGCGCCGCGTTCCTGGACCTGGGCTACCTGCCGCAGGGCAAGGGATTCCTGCAGTACGTGATCGACGAGCATCCCATCCGGCTCATCGGCCTCGATACGGTGATCCCGGGCAACTTCATGGGCCGCCTGTGTGCCGAACGCCTGGGCTGGCTGGAAGAGAGGCTGCAAGAGGCCCCGACCAAGCCGACGCTGATCTTCATGCACCACCCCCCTTTCAAGACCGGGATCGACTTCATGGACGAATGTCCCTTTGAAGGCCAGGAGGCCCTGTCCTCCATCATCAGCTACAACCCCCAGATTCAGCGCCTGGTCTGCGGCCACCTGCATCGTCCCATGGAAGCCCGAATCGGCTGCACCCTGGCCTCCACGGCACCGTCTATCGCGTTTCAGATGTCGCTCGACATGCGCCCGGGTTCGAAACCCAGCTTCATCCTCGAACCCGCTGCCATTCCGGTCTACCTGTGGAGCGAGGACACCGGCCTCGTAGCGCACATGAGCGTCATCGGCGATTACGGCCCCCGCCACGCCTTCAAATCCGAGACTCGTTCCTGACGACCATCCGCTCTAATGTTGCCGCTCAATCATCCGACGGACTGAAGACATGGATTTCGACCTCTCCACCAAGTACGACATGCGGGTTCCCCGCTACACCAGCTACCCCACCGCACCCCATTTCTCGGATGCGGTGGGACCGGACACGTACAGGGGCTGGCTGGGAGAGATGGAGGCCGGAACCGGGCTGTCCCTTTATTCCCACATCCCGTTCTGCGACTCCATGTGCTGGTTCTGCGGCTGTTACACCAAGATCGTCAAACGCTACGAGCCGGTGCGGGATTATCTGGACGTGCTGCTGGACGAGATCGACCTGGTGGCGGACGCCCTGCCGGGGCGTTTCACCGCGCACCACATGCACTGGGGCGGCGGCAGTCCGACCATGCTCAAGGGCTCCGACTGGATGGGCATCATTGAGCGCATGCGGGCTCGCTTCGACGTGGCTCCGAGCGCCGAGATCGCCCTCGAACTCGACCCCCGCACCACCACCGAGGGCTACGTCAAGGCAATGGCGGCGGCGGGGGTGAACAGAGCCAGCATCGGGGTGCAGGACTTCGACATCGAAGTCCAACAGGCCATCAACCGAATTCAGCCCTTCGACGTTACTGAACGCGTCGTCAACTGGCTGCGTCGGCACGGCATCGATCACGTCAATATGGACCTGATGTACGGCCTGCCCCACCAAACCACGGAACGGGTCCGGCGCGAGGTGGAACTGGCCCTGATCCTGAAGCCGGCCCGCGTGGCGCTTTTCGGCTATGCCCACGTTCCGTGGATGAAGTCGCACCAAAAGATGATCGACGAAGCAAGCCTGCCCGGCACCGAGGACCGCTTCGAGCAGTTCCTGGAAGCTTCGCGCATGCTGGCCGAGGCCGGCTACGTTGCCGTTGGGCTGGATCACTTCGCGCTTCCCACCGACGAGATGGCGATAGCGCTCAAGGAAGGGCGGCTGCGACGCAATTTCCAGGGCTACACGTCCGACCGCGCGCCGGTGTTGCTGGGATTCGGGGCGTCGAGTATCGGCAACCTCCCCCAGGGCTATGTGCAGAATGTGTTGCCGCTCCGGGATTATTCCCGGGCGATCGGCGAAAAGCGGCTCGCCACCGGCAAGGGGCTGGAACTCAGCGCGGAAGACCGGCTGCGTTCGGACGTTATCGAACGGATCATGTGCGAACTTACCGTCGATCTGGAGGCCGTCGCGGCCCACCACGGCACGACCGCCGGCCATTTCGCCGCTGACCTGGAGAAGATCGCGTCCCTGACCGAAGACGGTCTCTGCACCCTGGAGGGAGGCCGCATCTCCGTCAGCGAGGCCGGTCGTCCCTTCGTCCGTCTGGTCGCCGCTGCCTTCGATACGTACCTCACCAAGGGCCCGGGACGGCATTCAAAGGCGGTGTAAGGGCTCGTGACAAAATAATTTCTGGCGGATTTCGGCGGCGATGTCGGTCGCCGCGTTGAGGGGAGCGTGAGTCCAGTCTTCCAGCGTATCCCCCAAGGGCCGGGCGTAACCGCCATCGAAGAGGCTTTTGTGCAACAGCCCGTGCTTGTGGGTGGTGAGCTTTCCGGGCGCGTAGATGTAGACCGGATTCTGCGTCGCACAGGCCTCCGAGCACATGGAGACCGAGTCCCCGGTCACGATCACCGCGTCCGCCAGCGCCAGGTAACCGAAGTATGGGTTCCCCCCCGTGTTTCCCCACCGGAAGACATCAGCCGGCACGCCCTGAACGGCCCCCATCAGCGCCGCCGCCGCCTCTTCGCCGGTGCGACGGCTGGTGGTAATCATCAGCGAGCCTCCGGCGTCTTCGGCCATGGCCCGCGCCTTCCTCCCCAGCTCCGTTGCCATCTCGGGCGTGAACTTGCGGCGCTTGGTGCTGCCGCCGACGATGATGGCGATTCTGGGCCCCGGCAGGCCGGTCAACCGGTCGTGCCATTCCTCGGCCGCCTCAGCCAGAAGTTCGGGCGTGATCTTGTGTGGTGCACCGGTGATCTTCAGGAAGTTGGGCCGCGCGGGCATGTTGTCGTGTCGCGGCACCGCCACCAGGTCGAAATCGTCGATTCCCGTCTCTCCCGGGTACATGACCTGACAGAGAAAGGTCCTACCCCCGTTCTTCCCCTTGATGTGGCGCGCCGGAGGCGCCGTGCGTCGCCCGGCGGCGATCACCAGATCGGGCCAGGGCGGGCAGAGGTTGACCCGTGAATTGCGCGTAAGTCCGGCAAAGGACGCTCCCAACGCCAGGTTGGGCAGGGCGCTGGTCGGCGTGTACTCCAGCTCCTGCTTGAAGTAGCGCAACCCCAGAAAGCGGGCCACGCCCATGACCTGGCTGCGGCTGCCGGCCCGATCGTCGAGGAGAAGCCAAACTGTGGGGGCGGAGATGTTCATGGCGGCGGAGGATAGGCACCAGGAGCCTCCGGTCAACTAGATTTGATCAACTCTTCCCATGACAAGCGGCCGGCAAACGGTTAACACCAAATTCATGCGCATCGAACCCAAACCGCTCGGCCGCTACCCGTGGCCCATCCGCCTGTTCTTCCGCAAGCAGCAGAAGACCTATGGCCGAATTCTGGAGCCGGGACTGCTCTGGGGGCGTTCCCCCTGGGTATTCTCGACCGTCGCCCTCCTTTATGGAGCCCTCAACCGCAAGGCCTCGCCGATTCCGGCGCAGCTCCGTGCCCTCGTCCAGGTGCGCGTGGCCCAGATCAACCACTGCTCCTTCTGCATCGACCTCAATGCGTCGCTATTCTTGGCCAGAGGCGCGTCTCTGAAAAAGCTGCGCGCCGTCTCCCACTGGCAGGAAAGCGCGCTGTTCGATGAACGGGACCGCACGGTTCTGGAGTACGTGGAGGCCGTCACCCATTCCGGGCGCCGGGTCTCGGACGATCTGATGGTCCGGCTCAAAGGCTATTTCGACGACGACGCGGTGGTCGAGCTCACCGGCGTTATCGCCTTCCAGAATCTGTCGGCCAAGTTCAACTCGGCCCTCGGCATCCCGGCGCAGGGGTTCTGCGATGTGCCCAAGAAGGAGGATTAATCCCCCTTGAGCCAACAACCAACCTGCCCCCCGTACGCATCGTCATGGCTCTTGCCCCCCTCCCGAGGGGGTAGGTCAAAGCCCCCGCCTCTCAAAGCGGAATTTCCGGTCGAGATCTGCTATAATCGTTCCCATGAGAGAGCGCGACACCAGAACCGCCGAAGCCGGGTTCCACGTCGGACAGTTGATCCACCACAAGCTGTTCGGCTACCGCGGCGTCGTCATCGACGTCGACTCTCATTTTCTGGGAACCGAAGAATGGTATCGGGACGTGGCCCGCAGCCGTCCACCCAAGGACCGTCCCTGGTACCACGTCCTGGTTGATGGCGCGGAGCAGCAGACCTATGTGGCCGAACGCAACCTGGAACCGGACGAGGAAGGCGGCCCCGTCGACCATCCGGAGGTTGCGATGCACTTCAAAGCGATGGGCGCCGACGGCTACGTTCCCCACCACAAACACAATTGAGGCCTTGGGAATAGACCGCGCCTGTCCGCCGATGGGGGGAGGCTGGAATGCGGGGGCGGAGAGGTCAATTAGATAAGGTGTCCCCGAAATTCCGTCATGGCCGGACTTGATCCGACCATCCACGAAAACCCGCAATTTCGTGACGCAGTAGGACTCATACCAAGGTGCGGTGATAATGACTCATAGAGATCGCTTATCACCGCACCTTGGTATAAGGGCGTGTTGCCACATCTTTCAGGGTCCTCACGGCGCCGCAATCACCTTGATTTCAAAGCGGCTGAGCTGCGGTGTGGCAAGGAAATCGGTCACTTCGAAATCAAAGAAATCCACACCGACGTTCACACTCTCCGGTTCCCCAAACACTACATAGTTGTAGGCAGAGTTCTTGTAGGAGTCGTTGGGTCTCCACCCCGCCGCCCCGATGAGGATGTCCTTTAAATTGTCACCGTTGATATCCGCCGAGGAGACGGAATAGCCGCTGTGATCGTATGATGCGTCACCGTTGATAGCCACCATGCCGTTGTTATACAGGTTCGGAAGATCTATGGACCCTCCCGATCCCACCAAGCCGTCCCTCCCACCGTAGATCAGATAGGTAACCCCGGAATTTTCCTTGCCAGAGTGAGCGACGTCGGCATGAGGAGCCGCAATGAGGATGTCCTCAATCGCGTCACCGTTGACATCCCCCGCCCCGGAGGCGGAGAAGCCGAGTGTATAGTCACCGTTGATAACCACGCCGTTGTCGGTGCCCAGCTTCGCAAGTCTTATGGTCTCTGGCCAGGTGCTCTTCCCGTAGATCAGATAACTGACGTCGGCGCCGGGCACCCCAATGAGGATGTCCCCGACATCGTCATCGTTGACATCCCCCGCCCCGGAGACGGAATAGCCGGCCATAGATTTTTCTGCGGCACCGTTGATAAGCACGCCGTTGGCGCCCAGGTTCGCAAGATTTCTGGACCCTCCCGGTTCCAAAAATCCGCCCTTCCCACCGAAGATCAGATAGCCGGCACCGGTAGCTCTCACCCCAACACCAGGCGCCCCGATAAAGATGTCCTCAATCTCGTCACCGTTGACATCCCCCACCCCGGAGACGGACAAGCCGGTAATATCTCCTGTAGCGACACCGTTGATAACCACGCCGTTGGCGCCCAGGTTCGCAAGATTTCTGGACCCTCCCTTTCCCAAAAATCCGCCCGGCCCACCGTAGATCAGATAGCTGGTGCCAGGGAAGGCGTGCCCAGAACTAATTTGAGTAGCCCCAATGAGGATGTCCCCGAAACCGTTCTCGTTGACATCCCCCACCGCAGAGACGGAAATGCCGCTGAAATCGTCTGTAAGGTCACTGTAGATAACCACGCCGTCTCTTCTCTTCAGATCCGCAAGATTTCTGGGAGTTCCCGATCCCAAAAATCCGTCCGCCCCACCGTAGATCAGATAGGTAGCTCCGGAATTTTCCGTGTCAGGGGAAACGTCAACACCAGGCGCCCCAATGAGGATGTCCCCGACACCGTCACCGTTGACATCCCCCGCCGCCGAGACGAAATAGCCGATCATATCGCCTGCAGCGGCACCGTTGATAACCACACCACGGTTGCCCAGACTCGCAAGATCTATAGGCACCCCATCCGATCCCACGTCGTACCCACCGTAGACCAGATAGGTAACTCCGGAATCTTTCTTGTCAGGGGAACCGTCGGCATAAGGAGACCCAATGAGGATGTCCTCGAAACCGTCATCGTTGACATCCCCCGCCGAGGAGATGGCCCAACCGGTTTTCTCACCACCGAATACAATGCCGCTTTCTCCGTCTATCTGGGATAACTCAAGCTCCTTCCTAAATCTGGGTGCGTTGTTCATGTCGTTGAAGTACCGCAGATCTTCGTTGTTGATATTCGCCTGGGTAAATGTACCGCCAACCCCCAGTGCCCTGCTACCGAGCGACAAAGAACCATGGGCTGGTGCCTGGGTCACCGTATAGATGATCCGATCGTCGGAGTTATCCACATCGGTGGCCCGAAGAACAGTGTTGTCGATAACATCGGTGTCTCCCTGATTGACGGTCAGAAAATTGTTAGTGATCATCTGCGGCGGGTCGTTGACCGGCGTCACAGTGAGATCGAAGCTGGTGGTGACGCTCTCCCCGTCGGGATCCGTCGCCGTCACCTCGATGCTCACCGTGCCGACGTCGGGATCGTCCGGCGTGCCGGAGAACGTTGTTCCGGCGAAACTCAGCCAGGAGGGCAGCCCCTCCCCTCCGGCAAGCGTCGCGCCGTGGGCTAGGCCGTCTCCGTCTCCGTCGGTGAAGGCATCAGCCGGAATCCTGAAGTAGAATTTCACACCCTCCCATGTGCTCCGGTTGGCGATCCCCGCATCGACCTCGGGCGGATCGTTGACCGGCGTCACGGTGATATTGAAGGTCCCGGATACGGGCAAAGCGCCATCTTCGCCGCCGTCGGCCAGTTCGAAGCCGAAGCTGTCACTTGTGCTCTCGCCACCGTCGTGATTATAGGTCAACAGACCGTTGTCGATATTGTCCTGGGTGAAGGTCCTGCTTACATTCAACGCATCACCGCTCAGATACAGCGTACCGTTGGCGGTGGCGGCGGTGAGGGTATAGGTGATCTCGCCGGCGGCGTCATCGGGATATTCTGCTTTAAGCATCTTGGAGGAGATGATGGCGTCGGTGTCGCCCTCAGCGACGGTCAGGCCGGTGTTGATGGTGATTCTGGGCACGTCACTATTGTCCGTCAACATGGCCTGGAAATCTTCAATGCCCAAATAGACCTTTGTGGTCTTGCCGTCGTTCTGTTCTTTCGCCGGCCTCGATGCATTCCCGATCAGGCCGACCCCCGTAACGTTGGAGAACGTTCTTGGACTGAATTCGAGCGTCCCGAAGCCAAGATTACCGTCGTCATCGTCAAACAGTGCAAAGTTCGCGGGATCGAATGGCGCCCACTTCAAATCGGCGGTATTTCCGAAGAGCACGCCGGTCATGCCGAGTCCTGTTTGGTCCAGCGAGGTCTGGTTGGCCACATAGTAGGTGTCGGCACCGGAGGAGAGGTCAGTCTCGCGGATAACGAACCGGAAGCCGCCTGAGTCCCCCAAGTCACGTATCTTGCCTGACTTGACGGATAGCCAACTATTCGCGGTGCCGTCAAATGCAAAACTTGAGATGCCGCCTGGGTTTTGGAAGTCATCCCTGTCCCAGAAATAGAAAACGCGGGCCTTGGTGGCGCCGACATCTGCACTCTTGGATATCCGGGAAACAACCCTATTTTTTGTTTTGTTGATTAAAACCTTGGAATATTTGGGGCTCAGAGTAGATTCTGCGGAAGCACTTGTGCCGCCGTAGAACCTGGTGCTCGTGTTGACTGAGCCAGAGAACAACAAGGACGTGCCGCTCCAGCTGCGCGTCACCACCTTACTCAAGGGCAGGTCGTCAACCAATCGGGCAGAAGGGGCGGAAGACCCGGAAAAATCCGTATCCACCACGAGAGCCGCGCCCCCGTTGGCGCTAACAGGCTGTTGGGCAAAAGCACTCGCTCCCGTCATTAAAATAAATACAGTTAAGAAAAACGCTATATTGTTTGATTTAAGCATCTAATTCAGCTCCACATTAAAAATTATGACCATGTTGCCGTTAAGTATTTCCGGATTAAACGTGTCGCTTTCTTCCGACACCGTCTTCGCCTGCTCATACCAAGGTGCGGTGATAATGACCCATAGAGACGGCTTCCCCTGATTTTTGGCTAGGAGCGCGCATCGAAGCGATGTGAGGCATCGGGAGATGCGTGCGACGCGGTCCAAAAGTCAGG
>PIVK01000409.1 GCA_003354135.1 Rhodospirillales bacterium | reverse complement strand
TGAGAGGTCAAACTCAAGGTCACTTTATTTTGATGGCTTATATCTCAGTAAATATTGCCGATAGAGCTATGGTTTGTATTAGACACTAATAGGAAACCATGTATGGTGATTCTAAAAATTGCATTTCCTTTGACCTTGAGAGGTCAAACCCAAGGTCACTTTATTTTGATGGCTTATATCTCAGTAAATATTGCCGATAGAGCTATGGTTTGTATTAGACACTAATAGGAAACCAGGTATGGAGATTCTAAAAATCGCATTTGATTTGACCTTGAGTGACCTTGAAAGGTCAAACTCAATGTCAACATATATGACATTCCCATGGCCATTTCAGGTCATTTGGTGCAATGTTCGATCCAAGGTGAGTTTTGGTATCTTTTCATTTTGGTCAACTTTTTGGGTCAAATTGGCTGAAATATCAACAAATATTACATCCTAGGGTAATTTTGGGCCATTTGGTGCAATGTTCGATCCAAGGCAAGTTTTGGTATTTTTCCATTTTGGTCAACATTTTGGTTCAAATTGGCTGAAATATCAACAAATATGACATTCAAGGGTCATTTCGGGCCATTTAGTGCAATGTTCGATCCAAGTCGAGTTTTGGTATCTTTTCATTTTGATCAACTTTTTGGGTCAAATTGGCTGAAATATCAACAAATATGACATCCTAGGGTCATTTTGGGCCATTTGGTGCAATGTTTGATCCAAGGCGAGTTTTGGTATTTTCCCATTTTGGTCAACATTTTGGGTCAAATTGGCT
>PIVK01000408.1 GCA_003354135.1 Rhodospirillales bacterium | reverse complement strand
GGGCTCGATGATTTAGGCCTAGACACTCCGGCTCAAGGGGTTGATGTCGACCGCCTCGCTACACGATCGTACGTAGGTACTTTAGTGTATACACGATCGTACCTAGGTACTACACGACCGTACGTAGGTACTATGGTGTATACACGATCGTACGTAGGTACTACACGACCGTACGTAGGTACTATGGTGTATACACGATCGTACCTTGGTACTACACGACCGTACGTAGGTACTATGGTGTATACACCAGCGCACCCAGGGCAGCCCAAACATGGGTTTCACCCAGATTGAATCAGGTCAGATCTCAGTTCCAGGAAACGTCGATGAGTGCTTGCGTAATCTAGCCGGCCTCGGGTCAGATAAGGCGCTCACATGTACACACTGCGGCTGATGAGATATCTGTAGACAGCATATTATGCGGGCATGGCGCAAAAAACTGAAGTCGCGTGCGCAGATTTGCGCGCCTTTTTGGGCGACATAGAAGTGTATGCTGATAACGACATCGATAATGCGTTCTGTCCCCGTCTTCTGTTGATCTCGAGTGCCGCAGCTCGAGTGCCAACCAATCCAGAGTTAAAAATGGACGGTCTGATACATCACGAAAAACATCGCGAGAAATGCAATCAATCTGGCTGAAACCATTTCCATGAACGCACTTGGGTGCGCTGGTGTATACACCATAGTACCTACGTACGGTCGTGTAGTACCTAGGTACGATCGTGTATACACCATAGTACCTACGTACGGTCGTGTAGTACCTA
>PIVK01000407.1 GCA_003354135.1 Rhodospirillales bacterium | reverse complement strand
TGTTTGGTCCAAAAACATTAAATATTGTACACGTTAAAATGTTTATCATATTGATCTCTGCAATTATCAAGGATTTGAGCATGAAATATAACCTGTATCTGAATTGAGCAGCGCCACCTACAGGTGATATATCCCTGTATCAACACTTTTTGGCTAAATTTGGATATTTTACCCAGTATATTGGTAACAAATGTTTATAAAATTTGAATCATTGTCATGCAAACTTCAGTTTAAGCTATTAACTGAAATTCTACTCCTCCTGGTTGTCCAGCAATAACCAAAAATGTCAGGCATTTTTCTGCAGCCCGTATCACCTGCAGAAGAAGGCTTGGTTAGTCGAGCATTCCTTCAATTGACACAGAAAATCCTTCACATATGAGCAATTTTTGTCAAAATAAAGGTGTTTTCAACCTGAAATTTGTTTCAAAATGAAGGAAAAATTGCAGTTGATCAATATGATAATAATATTATCACAGTGAATTCTCGATTGATCAGGGAATTATCAAAATCTTTCGCCAACCCATATCATCGCTCGACCCTACGGGTCTCGCGATGATATGGGTTGGCTCAAAATTTTGATAAATCCATGATCAATCTCGAATACATGTGATAATATACTATTATCATATTGATCACTGCAATTATCAAGGATTTGAGGATGAAATATAACCTGTATCTGAACTGAGCAGCGCCACCTACAGGTGATATATCCCTGTATCAACACTTTTTGGCTAAATTTGGATATTTTACCCAGTATATTG
>PIVK01000406.1 GCA_003354135.1 Rhodospirillales bacterium | reverse complement strand
CCAATGCTGCGGCCGACGAAGAGTCCACCGGCAGCGGGACCGGAAGTACCACATCGACAGAAAGCCATGAAGTCGGAGTGCCCGGCACGGCTGAACCAAAAGACGCAAGTCCGCCAGTCGATGCCGGTGATGTGAAGTGTGATACGGGCAGTGTTGTCTCCGCACCGCCCGCCCCGGCGAAGGAAGAGGCCGAGGTCGATCAGCAGGATGATCCGAATGCCAGTGTTGGCGGCGTTCAAGTTACCAGTGTTGATGCCACTCAGGCCCCCAATGTTGGCGCAGTGTTGGCCCAAATGCAACAGTTGACTGCCTTGGTCAGCAATTTGGGTCTGTACAACGTCCAGATGAGTGAGCGCATGGCTTCCCTGGAAGCATCGCGGAATGCATCGCAAGAGTTGCCTCGGCATAGCGAAGGCCAGCTCCCGCCCCGCCCATCTCCAAACGATGACGGCGGCGACGGTTCGAGCGACGTGTCAGGCACCGGACCCTCCGGCAACGGGGGCGACGGAGGCCATCCATCCCGCCACCAAGGTCCACCTGATGGCGGCGGCGACGGTGGGGGCAACGGCATATTCTGCGACGACAATGTCCGTGCCCGCGCGGGCAGAGTGTTGTTCGGACAAGATTCCAAAACCTTGTCCCCTGCCCAGATCAAAGAGTTTAAGAGTTTGAAGTCCTTGGATTCTCGCATTCCTCTCACGGATGCCTTGCGTGAATGCACCCGTTTGGTGATCAAGGCCCTCGTTGAAAGCGACGGAAAA
>PIVK01000405.1 GCA_003354135.1 Rhodospirillales bacterium | reverse complement strand
AGAAATCACATTGCGTCAACACCGTCCCCGGCCATCGCAATGCTTTGTTTTAATTAAACAGTCGGATTCCCCTTGTCCGCTCCAGTTCTGAGTTGGTTGTTCAACGCGTTGCGGAAAGGGAAGCCGTAAAGCAACCCGTCCTCCGCAGCGCCGGGGGGCTGGACGACCGACGGTCCGCGCAGCCCGTAAGGGCCGCGCAGTCCACCGTATCCCGCCGTCCCATTGCCACGGAGACCCACAAGCCCAACCCTCAGAGCCAATCCTTTTCCCGAGGTTACGGATCTATTTTGCCGACTTCCCTTAACTACATTGTTCTATCGACCAGAGGCTACTCACCTTGGAGACCTGATGCGGTTATGAGTACGACCAGGGGTGCGAATAAATCACTCCATCGGGTTTTCAAGGGGCGTCGCGTGCGTGCCGGACGGCTCAAAGATTAAGCCGCTTTCCCATACGGGCTGACCCCTATCGCCGGGCGATCCGATTCCAGGGGCCACCCACATTGTTAACTAGAAAAGAGAACTCTAGCCGGAGCACACGCCGCCGTCCCCGATTTCGTTTGCGTCACCGCTCGATATCCACGTCCTGGTTCGGGAATATTAACCCGATTCCCTTTCGATAGGCGGGGCGATCCGAGAACCACCCACTTCCGAACGGTACTAACCTATGTCTTAGGATCGACTCACCCATGTCCAATTGCTGTTCACATGGAACCTTTCCCCACGTCGGCCTTCAAAGTTCGCATTTGAATATTTGCTACTA
>PIVK01000404.1 GCA_003354135.1 Rhodospirillales bacterium | reverse complement strand
CTACTTACAACCAGTGCTGTTTTCCTTTGAATGGTCCCTTGCTCAAGCTTTCATGTCAGAAGGCGTACTGCCGAAGGCTGTGATTGGTCACAGTCTTGGTGAATTAGTAGCAGCTTGTATTGCTGGCGTCTTTTCATTGGAGGATGGACTCATGCTTGCTGCCCGGAGGGGTGCAGCAATGCAGGCCTGCCAGGATGTTAGGGGAGCCATGTTTGCTCTGCGCGCCTCACGTGCAGAAGTGGAGGCTCGCATATGTGCCATGGGACTTTCTGGTGAAGTTGCTGTATCTGCATCTAATAGCCCCAAATCTTGTGTCGTTTCTGGATCGTTGCCTGTTGTCATGACTTTCGTCAAGGAATGGGACATATGCTACTGTCAGCTTCGAGTTTCCAATGCCTTCCACTCGAAACATATGCAAGATGCGACATCTCCTATGGATGCAGCTCTGCATCTGGTCTCTAGCTGGACTGCACCATCCATTTCCATGGCCTCTACCCTCACTGGGGAGATGGTGTCGGATGCAATCTGTAGTAATGTATATTGGAAGAGGCAAATTCTTTCCCCAGTTCTATTTTCAGAAGGGCTGCAGAGCCTTGTTGCACGGGAAAGAATTTCAACATTTTTGGAAATTGGCCCTGGTGAGGCAATCACAAAGATGGTGCGTGAGCATGATTGTTTGACTGTGGAATGCAAATCGACCATCAGGGGTGGCGAAAACTCCATTGAGTGTTTTGAAAGTGCACTATTGGGATTTTGGCGAAG
>PIVK01000403.1 GCA_003354135.1 Rhodospirillales bacterium | reverse complement strand
GGGATAGGTAACCTTAGTGTCATTCCCTGGTGCCCAGAAGTGCCCAAACTTGGATTTTAATAAATTAAGGTCAAAGGTCACAATGACCTCTGAGGTCAAAGGTCAAGGTCATTTTATATTTTTATTTTTTATGGCTTAGGTAATTTTGTAGACTGGTTTTGGAAGGTTACCAAACCAAAGAATAGTGTTTTAATGTGATTTGGAGTGTTTAACCTCAATTTCGGTCATGACCTTGACCTCTGACCTTTAAGGTCATGTCACCAATGAAGTCCCCGACTCCATAAATAGGGTATAGGTAACCTTAGTGTCCTTACCTGGTGCCCAGAAGTGCCCAAGCTTGGATTTTAATAATTTAAGGTCAAAGGTCACAATGACCTCTGAGGTCAAAGGTCGAGGTCATTTTATATTTTTATTTTTATGGCTCAGGTAATTTCTTAGACTGGTTTTGAAAGGTTACCAAATCGATGAATAGTGTTTTAATGTGATTTGAAATGTTTAACCTCAATTTTGGTCATGACCTTGACCTCTGACCTTGGAGGTCATGTCACCAATGAAGTCCCTGATCCCATAGATAGGGGGTAGGTAACCTTAGATTCCTTCTCTGAGGTGGGACAACAAAATTTAAATGTTTGTGCACTTCCTTGGCACTAGCTCCAACAATGTGCAAAGTTTGGTTGAGATCTTTGCAATAGTGTGGACGGGATGGACGGGACCAACATCACGAATCACTGGCTGATATTAAAATACCTGCTATGGCCAAGAGACA
>PIVK01000402.1 GCA_003354135.1 Rhodospirillales bacterium | reverse complement strand
GAACGACGGGTGGGGTGTTCATGCTCCCATTGCTGACGTTGAGGCTGGTGGTGTTCATGCTGGTGTTCAGGCTGGAGTTGTTGAGGCTTGTGTTGAAAGTCATATCCGTAGGGTTATCGGGAATAATGTTAATGTTTACGGGTGGTAGCGGGATATCTACAATTGGTGTCGCCTCCGTAGCATACATGTTGCCCTGTTCCATTGATACAGAACTAATATTGTACTGATTATGTCCAACCATGTTTTGGAACCTATCATTAGACGACCTAGTTAGTTCCTCAAGAGAGACCTCGGTCCCCACTGCCTCACGGTTTCTTGCAGTCATGGGGTTGGCGGGGACAAGTCCGGAGACCGGGGGTGCGCTGGGCATGGGTACGTTGGGGATGTTTATCCTCGTCTGCCTTTGGTTGCGTGCAAAGAGAGTGCCAGGTCTATAGTCCTGAAAAGGCCTGCTAGTCGGGGGGCTAACACTGAAGGAGCGCACCATTGGAGGGCGTTGTTGTTGTTGGCGTGGTTCTTGGCCTTTTATTAGGGGTGCACCCATAGCTGCTGGTGGCCTCCTCGGCAGCCTGACAAGTCGTATTGGCGTCCCTGCAGCATCGGCCGCCTTGGCAGTTGCTGACAGGTCAAGGTATCTGTCAACAAGGGTACTAGCCTACAAGAAAAGTAATATATTAGTACATTATTTATAGTTTGGTGAGTTCGGCAGTCTACAAACAAGTGCAATATGAAAAAGTTTCAATAAAATGCATTTCACAATTACTTGA
>PIVK01000401.1 GCA_003354135.1 Rhodospirillales bacterium | reverse complement strand
AGTTCATAAGGACCGGAAGTGGTCTTTTATCAACCGGAAGTGATATCATAATGACCGGATGTGGTCTTTTATCAACCGGAAGTGACTCCAGGAGACAGGGAGTGATGTCATAATGACTGGAAGTAGTCTATTGTTAACTGGAAGTGATGCCATGATGACCGGAAGTGGTCTTTTATCAACCAGAAGTGACTCCAGGACATAGGAAGTGATGTCATAATGACCGGAAGTGGTCTATTATCAACCGGAAGTGACTCAAGGAGACCGGAAGTGAGTTCACAATGACCGGAAGTGGTCTTTTATCAACCGGAAGTGATATCATAATGACCGGAAGTGGTCTTTTATCAACTGGAAGTGACTCCAGGAGACAGGAAGTGATGTCATAATGACCGGAAGTGGTCTTTTATCAATCAGAAGTGACTCCAGGGGACCAGAAGTGGTCTTTTATCAACTGGAAGTGACTCCAGGAGACAGGAAGTGATGTCATAATGACCGGAAGTGGTCTTTTATCAACCGGAAGTGACTCAAGGAGACCGGAAGTGAGTTCATAATGACCGGAAGTGGTCTTTTATCAACCGGAAGTGACTCCAGGAGACAGGAAGTGATGTCTTAATGACCCGAAGTGTTCTTTTATCAACCGGAAGTGACTCCAGGGGACAGGAAGTGATGTCTTAATGACCGGAAGTGGTCATTTATCAACCGGAAGTGACTCCAGGAGACAGGAAGTGATGTCATAATGACCGCAAGTGCTCTTGTGTCAATCAGAAGTGA
>PIVK01000400.1 GCA_003354135.1 Rhodospirillales bacterium | reverse complement strand
TATTGTCTTTTCTCTATATTATGGAGGGTCCTCAATGGGTAAATTGGGAACATGAAATTTTGCATTTTTGGGAATCTGGAATCAGACCTTTTAAAAACTTGAAACACGAAATCTGGATTTTATATTATGAAGGCCCAAAATGAAAGTGGGTAATCTGACAGGCAAAAATGAAATTCTGACATCAGAATGTTGAGTTTAAAAATCCAAACCTACCATTTTTGGAATGTCAAGATATGACCATGACAAATACGACAAGAAGTTTGAGGTTTACAAACAGAAGCCAACATTTTTATTAATTCTGAACTAGGAGCTCAGACCCCCCTTAAATACCCTCATAGTGCAAATTACATTATCTTGCAGTGTGTATCCTCAAGGGGGGCACTCCTGTAGTTGGGTTATTCAGGGGGATAGGCCCCTATCAGTTTGTTTTAGCATTTTTGAGGGGTTTTATGGATCCACTTGTTTTTACATTTGTGAGGGGTTTATGGGTCCGAATTGGCCATTTTCCAGGCTAGGGGTTTTATGGGTCTAATTGGCATTTTAGGGGTTTAATGGGGCCACTTTTTGACATTTTCATGGCTATTATGGGTTCACTTTTTTATATTTTTCAGGGGTTTATTTGGTTTAAAATTTCCAATCTGCACTCCATGGATTTTATGGATGGGTCCAAAATTTCTAATCTGCACTCCATGGGTTTTATGGGTCCAAAATTTCCAAACCCCAGGGGTTTTATGGGTCCAAAATTTCCAAATCCTAGGGGTTCTATGGGTC
>PIVK01000399.1 GCA_003354135.1 Rhodospirillales bacterium | reverse complement strand
AATAAAAGGCCCCCCCCCCCCCCCTGAACACTTCTGATCAAACTTGTCAAGTTTTGGAATCTATATTCTTCACATTTTCAATGTTCTGGAAGTTCACCTCTCCATTTAGGCCTAGGCCTACATTCCATGTGCCACATGAAGGATTGGGAAGAGCTCATCCCCTGCACAAGACAGTTTATAGTCGGGATGCAGTTTTATATGCCAAATGCAGTATCTGTGCCAGGCAAAGGATTTGGGTCAGGTCTTGGGGTGAGCCTGAGTTCAGACCACTTTACATGTGATGCCTGATTGTTAGGCCAAAAAAAAGTCATCTGTTTCTTATCGGCGCGCGCGTCAGTTTCAAAGCCCCGCATCAAATCTTTTTTATAATGCTTTAGTCTAATAGTACTCTTCATCAGCTTTCTGTAGAACTTTGAATTTTCAAAATCGGATAAGAAATAAGGATTTTATAGATTACAATGTTGAGGGTGGTGTGTAGAGCTTGAAACGACTGCTTCATGACAGTAGTTTCTGTGTTATGACTTTTGAACTACATGGTAGTTGATCATACCTTGCCATTCCTTGGATAAAACCACTCAATTTCTGGAGTTTTGATGAAAAAAAGTTTTACTAAAAAAAAAATCCGCATCACCGCATCACTTTTGAAAAAGTCAACTGACGAGAAACAGATGTCTTTTTTTTGGCCTTAGGCCTATATTTGACGTCATCAACCTCTTCAGCATCCTGCTCAGGCCAAGAAGCTCTGCCCCGAATATTGCACATCTGACCCCT
>PIVK01000398.1 GCA_003354135.1 Rhodospirillales bacterium | reverse complement strand
TGAAGTCATGGACTCTCTGTCGGGAGCCCGGTTCTTCTGCTCTTTGGATATGAAGAGTGGGTTCTGGCAGATGAGTTTGGATACAGATGCCCGTGAGAAGTCTGCTTTCGTAACAGAGGAAGGATTCTTCCAGTATCTTGCAATGCCTTACGGCATGGCCAATGCCCCCGCATCCTTTCAGAGGATGATGGAGTTGGTGCTGGCTGGCCTGAATTGGAAGAAGGCTCTGGTCTACATGGATGATATCATGGTCTTCGGAGAGACCTTTGAGAAGTGCTTGTCCAATCTGGTCGACGTCTTCGATGCCCTCCTAAAAGGGGACTTGAAGGCAAGACCTAAGAAGTGTGACTTCTTCTTAAAGGAGACTCCATTCCTGGGACACATCGTGACCAAAGATGGTGTCATGCCAGACCCTACCAAGGTGGAGAAGGTCATGCACTGGCCCGTGCCGCAGAACCTCACCGAGGTTCGTGCGTTCCTAGGACTGGCCTCCTACTACAGACGATGGATCGAGGGGTTTGCCTCTGTGGCTGACCCTCTCTACCATCTGATGAAGAAGGAGACCGTCTGGCAGTGGACGCCGGCTTGCCAGCTAGCCTTCGAGACCTTGCGGGACAAGCTGTGCCACGCTTCGGTGTTAGCCTACCCTCGCTCCGAGGGTGAGTTCATTCTGGACACCGATGCCAGCGGATTTGGCCTTGGCAGCACCCTGTCACAGATCCAGGACCAGAAGGAAGTGCCGATTGCCTATGGTAGCAAGACCATGACTCGCTC
>PIVK01000397.1 GCA_003354135.1 Rhodospirillales bacterium | reverse complement strand
TTAGCCGATGAAGTACCATCCAGGTGATGGCTGCTTCAAAGGTCGATGAAGTACCATTCAGGTATATGGCTGCTTCAAAGGCCTATGAAGTACCAACCAGATGATGGCTGCTTCAAAGGTTTCCCCCTCTGGCCTACTTGGTTGATGTTGGCTGATGAACTACCGTCCAGGTGATGACTCTCCAAACTTCTTGGCTGATATTGGCCGATGAAGTACCATCCAGGTGATGGCTGCTTCAAAGGTCGATGAAGTACCATTCAGGTATATGGCTGCTTCAAAGGCCTATGAAGTACCATCCAGATGATGGCTGCTTCAAAGGTTTCCCCCTCTGGCCTGCT
Organism: Rhodospirillales bacterium; assembly: GCA_003354135.1. GTDB lineage: Bacteria > Pseudomonadota > Alphaproteobacteria > Rhodospirillales > GLO-3 > GLO-3. Next base: position 436 of record PIVK01000397.1, on the reverse strand, counting down.
TGGTTGATGTTGGCTGATGAAGTACCATTCTAGTGATGACTCTCCAACCTGCTTGGTTGATGTTGGCTGATGAAATACCATCCAGGTGTTGGCTGCTTCAAAGGTCGATGAAGTACCATTCAGGCATATGGCTGCTTCAAAGGCTGATGAAGTACCATCCAGATGATGGCTGCTTCAAAGGTATCCTTCTCTGGTCTGCTTGGTTTATCTTGGCTGATGAAGTACCATCCAGGTGATGACTCTCCAAACTGCTTGGCTGATATTGGCCGATGAAGTACCATCCAGGTGATGGCTGCTTCAAAGGTCGATGAAGTACCATTCAGGTATATGGCTGCTTCAAAGGCTGATGAAGTACCATCCAGATGATGGCTGCTTCAAAGGTATCCCCTTATGGTCTGATTGGTTGGTGTTGGCTGATGAAGTACCTTCCAAGTGA
>PIVK01000396.1 GCA_003354135.1 Rhodospirillales bacterium | reverse complement strand
GGGGCGGTCATCGCAGCCGACTGGCTGGCTTGCCTGGCTCTGGTCATCGCTGGTGATGCTCCAGACGGCTTACGTCCCCTCGTGCTGGGTGGTCCTACCAGTGGTTGCTCCAGTGGTGTGGCAGTGGGTGTCCTCAACTCTGCTGCCATGGCTAGCAGTTTCTCGGCCATCTGCATGCGTTGTACATTCACTTGAATGGGAGTGGCTGGCATGGTGGCTAGGGCAGCATGGCGAAGCTGTTCATCGCATTCCATGCTGTCTGGCCCCGGTCCCCCTAGGTCCGCCTGGAAGGCGATGGACACGCCACCGACACCAGCTGGCATCGGGGGGTCCAAACTACCCTCCTGTCGGACCACTGAGGTACTGGGGGCTCCCCACAGCGGTTCCTCTCTTAAGCTAAGAGCCGGTCTCTTGGTGGGTGGCCCACTCTCATTGTCATCGTCATCACTGTCCGTGATGAGGTCGATCACCTCGGCGGGTCCCGAACGCACCACGGAGACGAGGTCCTTCACATCAGGTTTGATGTCATCGCTCTCCGCGGTGTCCATAGGTTGAACTACTATCATCTGGGAGGTAGGTGGTGCGGTTCTGCGGCGCCTCATTGGGGTCGCAGCTGCGATGCAGGGCATCACCGTAGTTGGATTGGCATGATGTGCTTCCATCTCAGCCAGCACATTGGCAAATGGATAGTTGATGGTCTGGTTCCAGTCAGCCACCGACAGGTAGGCACACACTCCATCCCGCGAGTTAATCGTAGGGGCACTTGTGTTGTTGTC
>PIVK01000395.1 GCA_003354135.1 Rhodospirillales bacterium | reverse complement strand
ATCAACAGCCAAGGACTCCCCAGGTTAGGTTTAAGCTATCCGTGATCACACCAGTTCTCAGTTTTGTATGGAGCAGGAAGTTGTGGCAACTTGCCTCTCACCCTGGAGATCAATGGATGCGATGGAGTCGGCTCCAGGCCCATCAAGATAGTGGAGTAGAGGCTCACTATGATGACATCCATCTTTCATCTCTATCTAGTGTCCATAGTACTTTATATGGGTAGATCCTACATTTTTTGGATCTCGTGAGTACTCGAATGGATCTGATAATGACTCAGACCCAACCCCAATAGATAGGGATGGAACTGAGTATAGGGAATTTTCAGTCTCCGACTCTGACAAAGCCAGCCTCGTGGCCTAGAGGTCTAAGGGGTCTGACAGTCAATCAAAAGATCTCAGTTCCAGACTGGGTAGAACCTTGCAGACACAAGCTTACGTTCATAATCTGTTGTGTCGGTTCATGATAATGTAAAGGGGCTCGTGGGACAGAGTTTCAAGAGTAAACCTCTTTATAGCTTATCTAGTTGATCAAAAATTCACCTATAGTTAAGCTAAGCGAATAGCTGTACCTCAAAGCCTAAGGTACCGTGTCAGAGACATATGAGAAGGAGTGGCGTAAATACACTAATTAGTGTAAATATACACACAAACACTCTATCCATGTTACTATGCCAGACTTAGATAGTTTTCTCAGTCTTTTAATGGATTTATATAGGGCACCTATAACCTTGTTGGGGTATATGTCTACTAGTCCTATAGATTTAGAACTCATTTCTG
>PIVK01000394.1 GCA_003354135.1 Rhodospirillales bacterium | reverse complement strand
AGGTAATACAGGCCATTAGGAATACCGACTTGATTACCTTATCAATCCATATATTGGCTGCTCTATCCTTGAAATATTACCTAATATCAATGTCACGGATAGTTCATTAATGACAGAGCTAATTAGCATAGAATTTATTAGCATAATTATGTCAGACTTTGCAAAATGCCACTATAACATTCCCTGACTATAAGCACATGGGTGTAGACACCGGACTGATACTTCTAGCACATTTTAAAACTGTGACACTGCAGAAAATAGATAATTCATTAATTGCAGAGCTAATTAGCATAAAACTCATTAACATAATTATATTTTGTTCAAACTTTACAAAATGTCATCATTGTACATGTATTGCCTGACCATGCATGAAAACGTAGTGTATACACCGGGCTGATGATTCTAGCACCTGTTATAGCCGCAATATCGCAAGAAACAGGTAATTCATTATGGGGAATCCAATTTGCATAACAAAAGATAATACAAATAGCTATATAATGCATCAATTATGATGCGAGAGGCCACCTAGAGTCAGTTGTAATGTTTCCATTTATTGTAGGCATGCTTGGTGTGCATATTGAATGACTACTTGATTCCTACATATATTTGACAAGTGAATACCACATTTTGAAGATTGCTATGGGCCTAATTTGCATATTTATGACGTCATAATGCATTCAATCACAATAAAACCAGTCCTATATTCTACCTTGACCCTTAAAACATGGGTATAGACACCTTGTTTGTTGAGATTGGATGTGTATTTGCAAAGTTATGG
>PIVK01000393.1 GCA_003354135.1 Rhodospirillales bacterium | reverse complement strand
CTACTAGAACATGAGAAAATCGCTTTTAAAGTAGAAAGATGTCATTTTATGTACAACACCAACAAGAAAGCCGCTGGTCCGGCTAACCCCCCCCGTCGTATCTTGTGCAGTTCAATTGTCACATAAACTTGAATACACAATTTCCTTTCTAAATATGGAAATAATTATCTCAGTTGATAGCTGAGTTATGATCAAAAGTATGATTTTGCACTTAATGACCTCCTGACCTCATTAATATGCAAATGAGGTCATGGAGGTCATAGTGACCTTTCAACTACCCAGATGTATTATTGTGCCAAATTTGGTTAGGATAGATTCACAAGCTTTGGAGATATAGCCATAAACAACAGTAACATTGGGCTGTAATCATAGGTCAATATGACCTAATTTCATGTCCTACCGATCTTCAAGGTCAAGGTCAAATTTGACCTGTGTGCATATCCCAAATGTGTCCAAGGGCAAAAGGTATCATGTACTAAAATTTGAATCAATTATATCAATTGATAGCCAAGTTATGGCCATAAGTATGAATTTGCACTTAATGACCTCCTGACCTCATTAATATGCAAATGAGGTCGTAGGGGTCATGGTGACCTTTCAACTACCCAGATGTATTATTGTGCCAAATTTGGTTAGGATTGACTAACAGGCTTTGAAGGTATAGCCATAAACAACAGTAACATTGAGCTATATATCATAGGTCAATGTGACCTAATTTCATGTCCTACCGATCTTCAAGGTCAAGGACAAATTTGACCTTTGTGCATATCCTAAATGTGTCC
>PIVK01000392.1 GCA_003354135.1 Rhodospirillales bacterium | reverse complement strand
ATGACCTTGACCTTTGACCTCAGAGGTCATTGTGACCTTTGACCTTAATTGATTAAAATCTAAGTTTGGGCACTTCTGAGCACCAGGAAAGGACACTAAGGTTACCTATCCACTATTTATGGAGTCAGGGACTTCATAGGTGACATGACCACAGACTGCAGGTCAGAGGTCAAGGTCATTACCGAAATTAAGATTAAACATTCCAAATTACATTGAAACATTATTCATTAATTTGGTAACCTTCAAAAACCAATCTACAAAATTACCTGAGCCATAAAAAATAAAAATATAAGACGACCTTGACCTTTGACCTCAGAGGTCATTGTGACCTTTGACCTTAATTTATTAAAATTTCAAGTTTTGGCACTTCTGTGCACCAGTGAAGAACACTAAGGTTACCTATGCCCTATTTATGGAGTCGAAGACTTCATTGGTGACATGGCCTTAAAGGTCAGAGGTCAAGGTCATGACTGAAATTGAGGTTAAACACACCAAATCACATTAAAACATTATTCTTTGGTTTGGCAACCCTCCAAAACCAGTCTACAAAATTACCTGAGCCATACAAAATAAAAATATAAAATGACCTTGACCTTTGACCTGAGAGGTCATTGTGACCTTTGACCTTAATGTATTAAAAATCCAAGTCTGGGCACTTCTGTGCACCAGAGAAGGACACTAATGTTGCCTACCTGCTATTTATGGGGTCAGGAACTTCATTGGTGACATGATCTTAAAAGTCAGAGGTCAAGGTCGTGACCCACCAATTAAGGCAAGATCCG
>PIVK01000391.1 GCA_003354135.1 Rhodospirillales bacterium | reverse complement strand
CGCTCAACTATGTCATGTGGGGGGTTGCACAGAGTCTCACTAACTGGCGTTTGCCGTATCCTTAGATGCAGCCTCGCTAGTATCTTACTACTCATCTGTGCTCACAACGACGAATCACTAGAATGTTGGCTGAGTATTCGCCAATATTCAACAATATGGCCACCACAGGCCACCTAGCTTTTGCAAACATTACAATGAATCACTTTATTGCAGGATACGGGGCCCAATAACACTTGGAATCTCTGGGTTTAAGCCCCGTAACAGGTAAAAAAAAAAGAGTAAAAAATCAAAATTACTTAACGTTACAATACATTCCAAAAGTCAAAAATGTGCCGAACTGTGCAAGTAAGTGATTCATCGTTAGGGAGTATGAGGCCTACAGTGGGTGGAGAACTACTTGGTAGGACGTATAAAGTAACTAAGTTACCGTAGATGAGGAACAATGTTCCCATGGCAATAGTGACATATTAGACAGAACATAATATAGTATATTCATAATCTCCTTTGTACGTATCTTAGTTGCGAAAGCCAATCACTTGCATTAAAAACATAAATATAACATCACTGTCCTGTTTACGGATCCGGTCCTCGTCCCATTGAGTACCTACACTCAAATGGTCATCTCCTAAGCTAAAGCTGATTGGCACCACTTCACGCCCCCCTACAAAGAGAATGCGGAATACTGTCGCACGCTAGGGTGACCTGGGCTCGGGAAGCTATTACAGGGTTCGTAAACAAGAGAAGAAGTGATATATTATTGTTATCTATGTATCTACTCACTAAGTTAC
>PIVK01000390.1 GCA_003354135.1 Rhodospirillales bacterium | reverse complement strand
CCCACATCTGTACCTAGGCATGTGCAAAGTTTCATTAAACTAGCTGCTGTCAAAGAGCAAAAAGATTATGTGAGTTTGTATAGCCGAGTGTGGTACATCCAGAGACTAAGTCCTAAGCCGTAAAAGCAACTAAAATTCAAAATGTTTTTTCAAAATTCGAACTTGACCTAGCCCACATCTATATCAAAGCATGTGCAAAGTTTCATTATGCTAGCTGCTCTCGAAGAGCAAAAAGATTATGTGAGTTTGTGTAGCCGAGTGTGGTACCTCCAGAAACTAAGTCTAAAGCCGAAAAACCAACTAAAATTCCAAATTATTTTTCAAAATTCAAACTTGACCTGGCCCACATCTGTATCTAAGCATGTGCAAAGTTTCATTAAGCTAGCTGCTGTCAAAGAGCAAAAAGATTATGTGAGTTTGTATACCCGAGTGTGGTACCTCCAGAGACTAAGTCCAAAGTTGAAAAAAAACAACTAAAATTCAATTTTTTTTTTCAAAATTCGAACTTGACCTACTCCACATCTATATCTAAGCATGCGCAAAGTTTCATTAAGCTAGCTGCTCTCGAAGAGCAAAAAGATTATGTGAGTTTGTATAGCCGAGTGTGGTACCTCCAGAGACTAAGTCCAAAGCCGTAAAACCAACTAATATTCAAATTTTGTTTTCAAAATTCGAACTTGACCTAGCCCACATCTATATCTAAGCATGTGCAAAGTTTCATTAAGCTAGCTGTTCTCGAAGAGCAAAAAGATTATGTGAGTTTGTATAGCCGAGTGTGGTACCTCCAGAG
>PIVK01000389.1 GCA_003354135.1 Rhodospirillales bacterium | reverse complement strand
CCATGTCTTTAGGGTAAATGCGTCATCCCCTATGAGGAAGTATGGAATGTCCCTCTGAGCACCAGGGAGTGGTTCAGCTTGAGGTATGGGCCCGATTTGTGTCTCGAGGATTTCACAGAGTTCTGAGCCATTGAAGATGTGTGCATCGCCTGCTGAGCCAGGTGCCCCGATATCAACCCAAAAGAAGCTGTAATCAGCATCAACCAAGGCCATCAGGATGATGGAGAAGAAGTGCTTGTAGTTGTAGTAGAGGGTGCCTGATTTGGGAGGCTTCCTGAGACCCACATGCTTGCCGTCCATTGCCCCCAGGGCATGCCAGAACTGCCACCTCTCACCAAACCTCTGGGCAATGGCTCTCCACTCCTGCGGTGTGCAGGGGAAACGGATCACCTCTCCTGTGTACTCCTCGATGATGGCCAGCACCACCTCATGCACGATCTTGGATATGGTATTGTGTGGAATCCTCCAATGGTAGTGCAGGGAGCGGTATGCGTTACCTGAGGCCAGGAACCTCAGGGTTAGGGACAGCTTCACTCCAGGGGAGTGGGCCCTCCTCCACCGGGTGTTCTTCTTGGTGATACGTGGCCCAACCCTCGTTAGCAACTCGTCAAACATCTCTGGGGGAACCCGCACAAAGTTGCAAAAGTAATGGACGTCATCAACCCTCAGCTCCTCCATGAGCATGGTGAAAGCACCCTTCATCTGTCTCACCTCTGGTCTACACCATGGCCTCGTCCAACACCTCCTGTCTCTTTGCCCGTACAACTCTTCCACCTCTTGCTTGGCAATCTC
>PIVK01000388.1 GCA_003354135.1 Rhodospirillales bacterium | reverse complement strand
TCTGTCCCTCACGTTTGTTTTAGCAGTTCATTTGGCTTATTTTGGTGGTTAGTGGCTGGAATAGGAATATAACTTTTGATTTATGATGAATTTGGTGTGAAATATCCTTTAAATTAGTCAATAATTAGCTTAATTGTTCAGATTGGGCGGCCATTTTGTGGGAAAACTATGTGTTTCCCAAGCTCGGGACCGGAATATTTGAACATGGCAACATAAATGCTATCCACAGCCAGAAAATATCCATTTTCTATTGACCTTGAAAAATGACCTTGGGAATGACCTTTCTGCAATTAGGGGCATTGACCTTGAGCAAATGTGACTAGATTTTCTCATGCTTGATCATTTATGTTATCTTTTAGCAAACTAGTGACTTGGTTATTTCACTGGATATTCACGGTACGGCATTTGACATTTTGTGGTCATGGAGAAAAAAGATAGCCCTTTCAACGCTAATGTCAAGGTCATACGACCAGATACTGTTAAAATTTCGCTTCCAGCTTGTCAAATTCCATGTCAACGAATTGCCCGGAACAATTTCAAAGATAAAATGTTAAAAATGGGTCAAGGTTAAATTTCAAGGTCAAGGTCACGTGTCTCAAGGTCAGTAGAAAATGGATCATTTTTGGCTCCAGACAGCATTCATGCTGCCATGTTCAAATATTCCTGTCCCGAGTTTGGGAAACGCCTAGTTTTCTCACAAAATGGCCGCCAATTCTGAACAATTAAGCTAATTATTGCCTAATTAGACGGATTTTTAAGGCCAAATTCGTGAATAATCAAAAGATTTATTCCT
>PIVK01000387.1 GCA_003354135.1 Rhodospirillales bacterium | reverse complement strand
CCAAAGCTAATGAATGTAAATTCCACCCCCCATCTGTCTTGGGACTGAGAATATGCCGAAGGCCTTCCAAGGTAGTTTCAACGATGGGAATTCTGCCACCTAAAATCCCAGCTGCATGAATAATGCCCCTTACAGGGGGGAGTGACAGCAAGAGATTCTTCAGTTTGGACATCCCTTGCATGGTACTCACATCACATGACAAGCATTCTATCCTAAGATTTCTGTTCTCACACAAGGTACGTAGTATACGACCTGCCTCGTCTGATCTAGTTGTTCCACTTCTGGAGAGGAGAACAATGTTCCGTGCTCCCTGTTTTACCAGAGCTTCAGCAGACAGCATACCCAGATCACCAAGTCCACCACTGATAATGTAAGTTGACGAAGGCTTACAGCACTCTATGGCATTCTTCTCTGACGTGATGGTGAAAGGAGTGAGATGAGGAATCTCAATTGTAGGGCCTGGAGAAACAAAAAGTTCACCACCACTATCATCACTGTGCAAAATGTAGGAGAGTGCGGCTGCAGCCTCAGCAGGTAACTTGCAGGAATTAAAATCAATGTAATGAACTTTAATGCCCTTGAGTTCATGTCTTGCACTCCGCAAAAACCCCAGGATCCAAGCCCCGCGCCATGATTCTCCTCTCAACACTCCTTGAGTCACTACAAGTAGATCACAGCGAGACTTAAACGCAAGATTCAAGGCATTCATTATACTACTTGCGCCATCAAAAAGGTCAACAGAGGGTTTAAGGATAACAATTACTCTCGAAAACGTTGCAGGGAGTGGGTCTGAC
>PIVK01000386.1 GCA_003354135.1 Rhodospirillales bacterium | reverse complement strand
TGGACTGAAAAATAGAAGCCTGCCATTGGCTTTTATTTACCATTCACAAAGTGGGGGTCAACCCCAAACGGATTTGCATGAAATTTGTTAGCTGGCAGCAGCAGACGACTGGTTAAAATCTGTATCTAACCCAAAATTCTTTATAATGTAATTCTCCACTGGCCCTGTGTATGGTTGGATCTGGACTGAAAAATAGAAGCCTGTTATTGACTTTTATTTGCCATTCATAATGTGGGGGTTGACCCCAAATGGATTTGCATGAAATTTGTTAGCTGGCAGCAGGAGACGACTGGCTAAGATCTGAATCTAACCAAAAATTCTTTATAATGTAATTCTCCATTGGGACTGGCCCTGTGTTTGGTTGGATCTATACTGAAAAATAGAAGCCTGCAGTTGAATTTTATTTGCAATTCACAAGGTGTAGGTCGACCCCAAATGGATGTGCATGAAATTTGTTAGCTGGCAGCAGGAGATGACTGGATAAAATCTGAATCTAACCCAAAATTCTTTATAATGTAATTCTCCTTTGGGACTGGCCCTGTGTATGGTTGGATCTGTACTGAAAAATAGAAGCCTGCTGTTGACTTTTATTTGCCATTCACAAGGGGTGGGTCGACCCCAAAGGATTTGCATGAAATTTGTTAGCTGGCAGCAGGAGACGACTGGTTAAAATCTGCATCTAACCCAAAATTTTTTATAATGTAATTCTCCATTGGGACTGGCCCTGGGTATGGTTGGATCTGGACTGAAAAATAGAAGCCTGCGGTTGACTTTTATTTGCCATTCACAAGGTGGGGTT
>PIVK01000385.1 GCA_003354135.1 Rhodospirillales bacterium | reverse complement strand
GGGGGGATTTGAAGGGGGGCAGGCAGGCAGAAGACCCTAAATTGACAATTATGGAGGGCGGGGGGGCAGGGAAATGTTCAGCAAAACCGGTTTTTAGGGGGGGCAGGGGGGCACAGACTAGCTGGCAAAATTCCCAGGGGTGGCATGGTGCCCATAATAAATATAAACATTGTTTATAAGGGTCTGGAAAAGTCAGGGAATTTTATACTTTTCTCAAGATCATGGAAAAGTCAGGGTATTTTGTAGTCTAAATGTTTGAAAATGTTAGAATTTTGAGAAAAATGCCAGGGAAAGGTCAAAGATTTTTTTCGTCTAAGATTTGAGAAATATGAAAATACAATGCACACATGTAAGTCACAAACAGAAATGAAGTGGCAAATGGATTTGGACCCGGAAAAGTCCGGGAATTTTATCATCGATCTCTTGTATGAACCATGATAAACATGTGGGCTGGCAGGGTATCACTCAGTGAGTAAAGTTATTCTATATGAGGGTTCCAGTTCTGTAACTATTGATACTGCCATCATTTATTTTCCATGGGGGATACTTCAATATGTATACCTGGCCAATGCTGTAGCTAAGGGCCCCCAAAATGACCAAGCACCCCCCAAACTAAGGGGTACAAAAATGACATCTTCCAACAGTAGATTTTTTATAAATGTGCAGATTTTTAAAATATTTTTTGACAGTAACTAATATTTTTGTTGACAGTAGCAATAAGGGATCAACAATTTTTTGTGGGGGGCATGGTGGTTTTGTTTATATGTTCTATTCAAGTTAATATTTTATAAGAAATTGG
>PIVK01000384.1 GCA_003354135.1 Rhodospirillales bacterium | reverse complement strand
GTCAAAGGTCAAGGTCACTTGGTGCAAAAAATTACCAGTTTTACACATATTTCACATCATAAACATATTCTATTGCAGCTAGAATAACTAAAGGCAGAATATAAGTTGACCTCAAGATGACCTTCCTGACCTAGTCATTTTGAGATCATAAGGTCAAAGGTCTAGTTTGTAAGTTGCACAGGGGCTGCATGTGCAGTCCGGGCTGCTTTTGGGCTTTATCATTGGGGCTGCCACTGCAGCACAGGGGGCTGCATCTGTACTGCATAGAGCTGCTATTTAGAGCAGTCCACCTGCAGCCCTGTACTGCATGCAGACTGCGCGTGGGCTGTACATGCAGTCCTATACTGCAAATGCAGGGTTCGAATTGGCACTGGTCTGCTGGTCCGAGACCACATATTGTCTCTGTGGCCCACCTGCTCTCATGTCCAGTTGGTTCTGCAGGATCACCTTCAAAATCTTGAATATTACCTCTGTTGTATATATGTGCACAGTAGGATTTGGGACATGTCCAAATCTTTGAGTGAAAGATTAAATAACTGCCAAATACCGCTCCATCCAAACTTCATGTAGCAGTCGCATGGCAGTATCAACAAAGACTATGTCAACAAAGACTATAAACTGCCATCCTACTGGACAGCTAGAAAACAAACAAAGACCATTTTGCACAGGAACAATTAAGAAAGAACTAAATAACTGTTTTTTGACATTCCATTTTGGTGAGGGATGGGAGTAGGGTGTAGGCATCAGTCTGAGTGCCTGTCTGTCTGTCCACCCCTTTAATATGGCTGTTGATATCTATT
>PIVK01000107.1 GCA_003354135.1 Rhodospirillales bacterium | reverse complement strand
TGTTCTCTGCAACTCGAGAGCATGAAGGTGGAATCGCTAGTAATCGTGGATCAGCATGCCACGGTGAATACGTTCCCGGGCCTTGTACACACCGCCCGTCACACCATGGGAGTTGGTTTGACCTGAAGACGGTGCGCCAACCTTAGGGAGGCAGCCGGCCACGGTCAGGTCAGCGACTGGGGTGAAGTCGTAACAAGGTAGCCGTAGGGGAACCTGCGGCTGGATCACCTCCTTTCAAGGATGTTTTGGAATTCGTTCCAAGGCGACTTGCATTTACCTACTAAGAAAGAAGACTTGGGCTTTAGATGTGGTCCGCCGTCCTCATATCCCTTCTTTGTCTCATGAGAGACCTCCGGGCTTTAGCCCGCCCTTGGCTTTGGCCTATGGGTGTGGAAAAGGGTTCGGGCTCGTAGCTCAGGTGGCTAGAGCGTACGCCTGATAAGCGTAAGGTCGGTGGTTCAAGTCCACCCGGGCCCACCATTCCAGTAGCCGAAGGGTTTCCTGGCGACGACGCCGGCGTTTGAGGACGTATCCAAGGGGCCGTAGCTCAGTTGGGAGAGCGGTAGCTTTGCAAGCTTCAGGTCGTCGGTTCGATCCCGTCCGGCTCCACCACGTCCCTTTTGGGTGTGGCCATTTTGGGGTGGTTTTCGTGGTTGTTTGATCACAGTTATTCATGGGACGAGGGAATGTTATTCGGCTGTTTTTATGCGGCTGTTGGCGGTCGGATTCATCCGGCGGCTTTTGCTCTTTGAGATTGTGAATAGGTTTTTGGAACTTCCGGGGGCTTTGTCCTATTGGACGGGGTTGTTGGAAGTGCATTCCCATATTTGTCTGGGTGTTGTAAATCCGGGCGAATATGGTGGTCTAGAAGTGAATCGCAAAATGTTGAGTGTGTTTCCATGTGTATGGGTTTTTCCCTGCGCATGGGGTTCTCAAGCAAAATAAGAGCATCTGGTGAATGCCTTGGCGTCGAGAGGCGATGAAGGACGTGGCACCCTGCGATAAGCCTCGGGGAGATGGGAGCAATCTTTGATCCGAGGATTTCCGAATGGGGAAACCCACCCCTTTAGGGGTATCCGTATCTGAATACATAGGGTACGGAGGCAAACCCGGTGAACTGAAACATCTCAGTAACCGGAGGAAAGGACATCAACAGAGACTCCCCTAGTAGTGGCGAGCGAACGGGGACCAGGCCAGTGGCGAGTGCGTAAGAACCGGAACCGTCTGGAAAGTCGGGCCTTAGTGGGTGATAGCCCCGTACGGGTAGAAAGCGCATTTGTCCTTGAGTAGGGCGGGACACGTGAAATCCTGTCTGAACGTGGGGGGACCACCCTCCAAGCCTAAGTACTCCTTGACGACCGATAGTGAACCAGTACCGTGAGGGAAAGGTGAAAAGCACCCCGATGAGGGGAGTGAAAGAGATCCTGAAACCGGATGCTTACAAGCAGTCGGAGGGACCCCCTTTCAAATCGCCCAGCGATTTGAAGGAGCTCCAGATATTTATCAAGTCGTGGAGCGATTTGATGGGGTGTCCTGACGGCGTACCTTTTGTATAATGGGCCAGCGAGTTAGTCTTACGAGCAAGCTTAAGCCGTTAGGTGTAGGCGCAGCGAAAGCGAGTCTGAATAGGGCGATTGAGTTCGTGGGATTAGACCCGAAACCGGGTGATCTAGGCATGAGCAGGTTGAAGGTGCGGTAACACGCACTGGAGGACCGAACCCACCTATGTTGAAAAATGGGGGGATGACTTGTGCCTAGGGGTGAAAGGCCAATCAAACCCGGAAATAGCTGGTTCTCCGCGAAAACTATTTAGGTAGTGCGTCTTGTGTTTACCTTCGGGGGTAGAGCACTGGATGGGCTAGGGGGCCCCACAGGCTTACCAAACCCAACCAAACTCCGAATACCGAAGAGTACAGCAAGGCAGACAGACTCTGGGTGCTAAGGTCCAGAGTCGAAAGGGAAACAGCCCAGACCACCAGCTAAGGTCCCCAAGTCACGACTAAGTGGAAAAGGATGTGGGAAGGCCATGACAACCAGGAGGTTGGCTTAGAAGCAGCCATCCTTTAAAGAAAGCGTAACAGCTCACTGGTCTAGTTAAGCCGTCCTGCGCCGAAAATGTACCGGGGCTCAAGTCGTGCACCGAAGCTGTGGACTTCCTTCGGGAAGTGGTAGCGGAGCGTTCCGTAAGCCAGTGAAGGCAAACCGTGAGGGTTGCTGGAGGTATCGGAAGTGAGAATGCTGGCATGAGTAGCGATAAAGCGTGTGAGAAACACGCTCGCCGAAAGTCCAAGGGTTCCTGCGCAAGGCTAATCCGCGCAGGGTGAGCCGGCCCCTAAGCCGAGGGCGAAAGCCGTAGGCGATGGGAACCAGGTTAATATTCCTGGGCCGGGTGGAGGTGACGGATACCGTGTATCGTACGTCCTTATCGGATTGAACGTGCGGTGAAGGTGTCCCTGGAAATAACCCCACCGTATCGACCGTACCCGAAACCAACACAGGTGGACTGGTAGAGTATACCAAGGCGCTTGAGAGAACTGCGTTGAAGGAACTCGGCAAAATGCCCCCGTAACTTCGGGAGAAGGGGGCCCTCGCACCGGGCAACCGGTGTGGGGGGGCACAGACCAGGGGGTGGCGACTGTTTATTAAAAACACAGGGCTCTGCGAAGCCGTAAGGCGACGTATAGGGTCTGACGCCTGCCCGGTGCCGGAAGGTTAAGGAGAGGGGTGCAAGCTCTGAACCGAAGCCCCGGTAAACGGCGGCCGTAACTATAACGGTCCTAAGGTAGCGAAATTCCTTGTCGGGTAAGTTCCGACCTGCACGAATGGCGTAACGACTTCCCCGCTGTCTCCAACGCAGACTCAGCGAAATTGAATTCTCCGTGAAGATGCGGAGTACCCGCGGTTAGACGGAAAGACCCCGTGCACCTTTACTACAGCTTCGCAGTGGCACTAGGAATTGATTGTGTAGGATAGGCGGGAGGCTATGAAACGTCGACGTCAGTTGGCGTGGAGCCATCCTTGAAATACCGCCCTCTTGTTTTCTGGTGTCTAACCGCGGCCCGTTATCCGGGTCCGGGACCCTGCGTGGTGGGTAGTTTGACTGGGGCGGTCGCCTCCTAAAGAGTAACGGAGGCGCGCGAAGGTAGGCTCAAGCCGGTCGGAAATCGGCTGTTGAGTGCAATGGCATAAGCCTGCCTGACTGCGAGAGTGACGGTTCGAGCAGAGACGAAAGTCGGTCATAGTGATCCGGTGGTCCCGCGTGGAAGGGCCATCGCTCAACGGATAAAAGGTACGCCGGGGATAACAGGCTGATCTCCCCCAAGAGTCCACATC
>PIVK01000019.1 GCA_003354135.1 Rhodospirillales bacterium | reverse complement strand
CAATTTTGAGATCGGCAGGTACGAGGTGACGTGGGACGATTACATGAAGTGCGTTGACGATGGCGGGTGCGTCTTGCCTACCGATGACGGCTTCGGCAAGGGCACCCGGCCGGTGACCAATGTCAGTTGGGACGCCGTCACCACCGAATATATCCCGTGGCTGAACGCCAGAACCGGGCTCACTTACCGCTTGCCCAGCGAATCCGAATGGGAATACGTGGCCCGTGCCGGGTCCAACACGGCCTATCCGTGGGGCGGTGATGCCGGGGGGAATTACGCTAACTGTGAGAACACAGATTGCGGTGATGATTTTGACGATAAAACGGCCCCGGTGGGCAGCTTTGACGCCAACGCCTTTGGTGTGCACGACATGATGGGCAATGTGGCGGAGTGGACCCAGGATAAGTATGATAACGATTACAATGCAGCACCGATCACCGGCTTACCCTATATGGGATACGATTCCGTCTCCAGCGGTCGCTATGTTCTTCGCGGCGGATCCTGGGGTGCCGCCGCCACCTACGTTCGTTCCGCCAGCCGCTCCCCAATGTTTCCGATCTACCCGAGTAACCAATTCGGATTCCGGCTCGCCAGGACGATCAATTGAGCAACATGAAGTATGAGAATTCGGATTTTCGCCGATCGGTCAGCCTGGCATTTTAATTTGATGCGCGGCTTTTCGGCGGATGCCCATTTATCGTCGATTCCGCAGATGCCCATTTATCGTCGATTCCGCAGATGCCCATTTATCGTCGATTCCGACGAGGCCGCCGGCTCCATGGGATGTATTACTTCGTCGCCTGCCTTTGCTGCATATCTATGCGGGCTTGGTGTTTGCGTTGCTTCTCAGGCCAGGTGCTCTTGACGTAAGCCAGGACGGCGACGATCCCTTCGTCGCTGAGGGTTTCCCCGAAACCCGGCATATTGCTCTTGAAGCCGTCTGGTGCCAGCGCTGCGCCCCCCTTTTTCGTATAATCGAACAACAGTTGGTCCGCGTGGTGCCAAGTGTGTCCACTGCCGTCATGAGGGGGCGCGGGAAGGCCGCCCTTGGGAAGCCGGCTGCGCCAGTTGGGCCGCCCCTCCAGGTTCTTCCCATGGCATTCCGCGCAGTGCTCGGCATAGAGCGGTCGTCCCGCCTCGATATAGAGCCTGTTGTCGGCATCGATAATCACGGGTCCATCGTTCCCGCCGATGACGAACATCAGAACACCGCCTAGGACGGCAGCTACGACGAGAATGCGGAGCCCCCATGACGTCATGGTTCACCGTTTTTCATATTGGAGAGGGATACGTCCCCTCCCGTTTTTCATATTGGAGAGGGATACGTCCCCTCCATGGGCGTGAACGATCAACTCGATCCGCGCATCGGCCGGGGCCTTCCACATGGCCCGGCCGTCCGGCCGCCGTGCCGACCCGGAAGCCCTCTTTCTTGAGGTGGCGGGCCACCGGGGCACGTCTCTCATGATGGTCGTCCACGGCCAGGATGTGCGGGGAGTCCATCATGGATACCAGTATACGGACCGCCGCCAACCCACGCCGAACAAAATTGTAAGGAAGTGTGGCGGATCAGACCTTTGTCACACTCTGTCACGATTTCGATCTGCGACGGCGACAGATCCCCAAGGCCGAGGTGATCGTCACGAGCGGATGAAGGAACCTTCAACAGCCGGTCAAGGACCACCCGGTTTTCAACTTGCTGCAAAGCCAAATGCTTTGAGTGTTATATCTTTCGCATTATTCACAAAAAAAGCCCTAGCCGTTTCCGGCTAAGGCTTTGTTTTTATTGGTCGGAGCGAGAGGATTCGAACCTCCGACCCCTTGACCCCCAGTCAAGTGCGCTACCAGACTGCGCTACGCTCCGAATATGAGGCCCCGGCCGGGGAGGCCGCACTATAGGGGCGCCTCCGGGATTGCGCAATAGCTTCAGGAGGCCGCCTTGGCCAGAATGGCGCGCATGTCCTCAAGCTCGCTTTGGATCGCCGCGAGCTGCGCGCGTTTGTCCCCGTCGAGGGCCGCCTCGTCCCGGGTTTCAGCCGCCAGGGCCGGGGCCGTCCCCCTCCCGGCATCTCCCTGGCGCAGCAGTTTCTGCACGCCCTTGATGGTATAGCCGTCGTCGTAGAGCAACGAGCGGATGCGGTGCAGCAGATCCACGTCCTCGGGCCGATAATACCGGCGTCCGCCGCCCCGCTTTATCGGCTTGACCTGGGGGAAACGGGTCTCCCAGAACCGGAGCACGTGCTGAGGCAGGTCGAGTTCACTCGACACTTCGCTGATAGTCCTAAATGCATTGGGTGACTTGCCCGGCATGACCCGTGCCCCCTCCCCTATGACCCGTGCCCCCCTAGACGCTCGGCTCAGGTGGGCTTGCGCTTCCCGTTGATGCGGCTCTTGAGCACCTGGGAGGGGCGGAAGACGAGGACCTTGCGGGGCAGGATCGGCACCTCATCGCCGGTCTTGGGATTGCGGCCGATGCGCTGTCCCTTCTGGCGCACGGAGAAGCTGCCGAATGACGAGACCTTTACGGCCTCGCCCTTGGAGAGCGCCGTCGAAATCTCATTCAGAACCGATTCCAGAAGGTCCGCCGATTCGTTTCGCGAGAGGCCGACTTCCTGGTATACCGCTTCGGTGAGCTGCGCCCGGGTAATGGTTTTTCCAACCATAGTCCAATACCTCGTAATCCTGTGCGTCCAGAGCGAGAGGACGATTTACGGAGTAAGCCGCGTCACGAAGTGAGTTGGATTATTCCAATCGTGCTCCAGGAAAGCCTATCCGTCTAGGATAAACCCGTCAATATCAAAGGGATGGATACCAGGACAAAACCATCAATTACGAAGAAATAATTACGAACAGCCTGATGTTACCAGCGGACCAGCCCGGCCCCCCAGGTGAATCCGCCGCCCATGGCCTCCATCAGGACCAGCTGGCCGGCCTGGATACGGCCGTCACGAACCGCCTCGTCGAGCGCCAGCGGGATCGAAGCGGCCGACGTATTGGCGTGGCGGTCCACCGTCACCACGACCTGATCCAGGTTCAGCCCCAGTTTTTTTACCGTTCCGTTGAGGATTCGCAGGTTCGCCTGATGGGGGACGAGCCAGTCCAGGTCTTCTATGGTGAAGCCGTTGGCCTCCAGCGCCTCGCTCACCACGGCGGCCAGGTTGACCACCGCGTGTTTGAAGACCTCCTTGCCCGACATGCGCAGGTGTCCCACCGCACGGCCCATGGAAGGGCCGCCGTCCACGTAAAGCAGTTTCTCCTGGCGTCCATCGGAATGGAGATGGGTGGAAAGGACGCCTGCCCGGCCGTCTTCGGTTGCTTCGAGGACCATGGCCCCGGCGCCGTCCCCGAACAGCACGCAGGTGGCCCGATCCTCCCAGTCGAGCAGCCGCGACATGGTTTCGGCCCCGATGACGAGCGCCCGCTTCGCCTGGCCGGCGCGGATGAAATTGTCGGCGACCGAGAGGGCATAAATGAAACCCGAGCAAACGGCCTGCACGTCGAAGGCCATGCCGCCTTCCATCCCCAGCATGGCCTGCACCTTGACCGCGGTTGCCGGGAAGGTGCGGTCAGGCGTGGTGGTGCCGAGCACGATGAGGTCGATATCCCTGCCCTCGCGGCCGGCCATATCCAGGGCCTTGAGGGCCGCCGCATAGGCCAAGTCTGAGGTCAGTTCGCCATCGGCGGCGATATGGCGCTGTTTGATGCCGGTCCGATCCGAAATCCATTTGTCGGAGCTTTCGACCTGCGCCGCCAGCTCGTCGTTGGTGACGATGCGTTCCGGGAGATAAGAACCGCAGCCGGCAACGCGCGCGCGGACGGCCATCAGTTAACCGCCGTCTGGGCGTCTTCGATCGTGGACGAGTCCTCGCTGAGATATTTCAGGTCGGTCTTGATGGAGTCGATGAGGCCGTCACGCACCATTTCGACGGCGACGTCTATGGCGTTGGCAAAACCGAGCGCGTCGGTCCCGCCGTGGCTTTTGACGCAAATGCCGTTGAGTCCAAGGAACGTGGCCCCGTTGTAACGCCTGGGATCGACCCGCATCTTGAATCTTTCGAGCGCCGGGCGCGCCAAGATGGCTCCCAGCTTAGAGATCAGAGTGCTGGTCAACGCCTCCTTAAGGAAGGTTCCGAATACCTTCGCCGTGCCCTCGGCGGTCTTGAGCGCGATGTTGCCCGTGAATCCATCCGTTACGATGACGTCCACCGTTCCGGCGCCGATGTCGTCCCCCTCGACGAAGCCGTAAAACTGGATGGGAAGGTTGCTGTTCTGCAGGATCTGCGCCGCCTGCTTGACTGCCTCGTTGCCTTTCAATCCCTCTGCGCCGACGTTGAGGATACCGACCGAGGGATGCTGGATGCCCAGCACGTTGCGGGCGAACACCTCGCCCATGACGGCGAACTGTATCAGGTTGTCGGCGTTGCAATTCACGTTGGCGCCAAGGTCCAGCATCACGGTATCGCCGGTCTGGGTCGGCAGGTAAGTGGCGATGGCCGGCCGTGCGATCCCAGGCAGTGTCTTGAGTACGAACTTTGCCATGGCCATCAGCGCGCCGGTATTGCCCGCCGAGACCACGCCCGCCGCCTCGCCGTCGCCCACCGCATTTATGGCGAGACGCATGCTGGAGTTACGGCCGCTGCGTAGCGCTTGGCCGGGCTTTTCTTCGTTGGTCACCACATCGTCCGTATGGCGCACCTCGGACACGGCGCGTGCCGCTTTGAAGCGGTCCAGAAGCGGAATCATCTTGGCTTCATCGCCGTAGAGCAGGAAGCGCACATCGGTCAGGGTCTTGATCGCGATTTCGACCCCTTCGATGACCATATTCGGCGCCTTGTCGCCGCCCATGGCGTCAAGGGAGATGGTGATGGGTTCTGGCAAAGGCCGTCGGACAGCCCTGGTGCTGTGGAGGCAGCACTAGGCGGCTTCGCCCGCCTCCATCACTTCGCGGTCGTTATACTGGCCGCAAGCGGGGCACACGTGGTGAGGCCGCTTCAACTCGCCGCAGCTGGGGCATTCTTGGTAGGACGAAGGCGGCAGGGAATCATGCGCGCGGCGCATGTTCCGTTTCGACTTCGATGTCTTCTTTTTTGGAACAGCCATGGTCTCTACTTTCGTTTTAGATTTCCGTCCGGTCGGAAGGGGTGCTTCTTAAACAATAATCTCCCCCAGGGCAAGGCGTTATGAGGGATTCTCCGCTATTCGAGATCTTTCTTCAGCCGGTCCAGGGTGGCGAACGGATTGAGAGCCCTGTCGGTCTCCGCACGCTCGGCCTTGCTCTCGGTCGTAAAACCGTCAAACGTGATCCCGGACGCCCGCGGGAAGGGGTCCAATTCCAGCGCCAGCTGTTCCGCCACCGCTTCGCCAACGTCGATGATGCCGTCCTCGATGGCGTCCGGAGGGTCCTCGGCCCCCAGTAGCTCTTCCTCCAGGGCTTCCTTGTCCCGCTCCGGTAAGGAGGAGTAAAGGCGTGTGAAGGCGGTCTCAATGCGGCTTGGGACGGGCGCCAGGGTGACGACACAGGCCTGTACTGCGTCGGCGGTCAGTTGGGCCCTGAGCGAGACGACAACACGGGATTCCGGCCGGAGACATACCGTGGCGTCCAGCTTCTCCAGGGCGATGATCCCGAACCTCCGGGCCAGGGCCTCGCATTCTTCTGCCTTGGCGGAGATTTCGAGGACCATTTCGTCGTTCTTAAGGTCCCGGACCCGGACCGGGCGGGAGAATTCCAGCGTCGTCATGGCCTAAGTATCTCCTGAGCCGGGAGGAAATGTGCCGAAGGATACGGTGCCGGACAGCAGATCGTCCAATGCCTGCTTATCCAGAAAGGCGGCCTCGGACCGAATGTAGCTGGTCAGGAGCGCCATCTGGGCCTCGGTCGGGGATGCCTTGCGGTAGAGATTGCGCGTCAGGGCGGCGGCCAGAGCCTCATCTTCATCCGCATGGAGGCCCTTGTCATAGGCCTCCACGCGACCGTAAAAGGCGCGCGCCATTTCCTTCACCCGCTTGCCGACCATAAGATCCCCGACCCCCATTTCGCGAAGTGCCTGATCCATGTCTGAGAACATATGGTCGAATAGGGACTGAGCCAGGGCGTCCGCAGGGCCGGACTCCCCCTTGAGGCGGCGCAGGACCAGAAAGGCATGCAGGGTGATCATGTCGAACCGGCCGTCCACGGTGTCGGGGACGCCCCCCGCTTCGTAAAAGGCGGGACAGCGGGCCTGGGTGACCAGGGAGTGGTAGAGCCGGGAGGCCGTATCCAGGTGCGGGTCCTTGCGGAACAGGTGGAGGATCATGGTTGCTGCCGATGTTGATGGAGCCGGATTGATGTGGAAGGCCATGCCGCTATCCTCTATTATCATACCCGAGGGGCCCCTGTCCTCAACGGATGGTGCCTTCTTCTTCTTGTTTTCGATATGGATGTCCGGATGATGGTTCGACTGCGGAAGATAGTGACGCTGCTGGCAGTTAGTGTCTTGGGATTGGGCCTTGCGGCCTGTTTGGCGCGGATCGAGACGCGGGGCAACATCCCCGACACCGAGCGCTTGGCGGAGCTCAGACCCGGCGAGTATTCGCGTAAGGAAGTGCTGGAGATGCTGGGCTCCCCATCCAGCATTGCCTCCTTCGACAGCGAGACCTGGTATTACATTTCCGAGCGGACGGAGACCGTGGCCTTCTTTGCCCCGGAGATCAAGGAGCGCAAGGTCCTGATGGTGCGCTTCGACAAGGAGGGTATCCTGTCGGACATGCGCCAAATCGGCCTTGAGGAAGGTTTCGTCGTGGAGCCGGTAGGCCGCGAGACGCCCACCGCCGGCAACAAGATAACCGTCATGGAACAGCTGTTTGGCAACTTGGGGCGCTTCAACAAGGACGGAAAATAGGCTCCGCCCTTTTTTTCGACGTGCTCAGGGATCGCAAAGGGCCAAGGTTCGCAAAAGGAAAAGCCCCGGAGGGGATCCTCCGGGGCTTTTCGTATGTATGCCTGAAGGTCTGATCAGGCGGAGATCATCGCCAGCAGCAGGATGGCCACGATGTTGATGATCTTGATCATCGGGTTGATGGCGGGGCCGGCGGTGTCCTTGTAGGGGTCGCCGACCGTGTCACCGGTCACCGCGGCCTTGTGAGCTTCGGAGCCCTTGCCGCCGTGGTTGCCGTCCTCGATGTACTTCTTGGCGTTGTCCCAGGCCCCGCCGCCGGACGTCATCGAGATGGCCACGAACAGGCCGGTCACGATGGTGCCGAGAAGCATAGCGCCGAGAGCCGAGAAAGCAGCCGCCTGGCCGGAGATGGCGTTGATCGCAAAGTACATCACGATCGGCGCGAACACCGGCAACATGCTGGGGATGATCATCTCCTTGATCGCGGTCTTGGTCAGCATGTCGACGCAGGTGGCGTAGTCCGGCTTGGCCGTGCCTTCCATGATTCCCGGGATCTCCTTGAACTGGCGGCGCACTTCGGTCACCACCTGTCCGCCGGCCCGGCCCACGGCCATCATACCCATGGAGCCGAAAAGGAACGGCAGCAGGCCGCCGATGAACAATCCGACCACCACGAACGGATCCTGTAGAGTGAAGGTCACCTCCAGGTCCGGGAAATAGTGGCCGAGATCCTCGGTATAGGCTGCGAACAGCACCAGAGCCGCCAGAGCGGCCGAGCCGATGGCATAGCCCTTGGTCACCGCCTTGGTCGTGTTGCCCACCGCATCAAGCGTATCCGTGATGTTGCGGACGTCGTCGGGCAGGTCCGCCATCTCGGCGATGCCGCCGGCGTTGTCCGTCACCGGTCCGAAGGCGTCCAGCGCCACGATCATGCCCGCCAGCGCCAGCATGGTGGTTGCCGCGATGGATAGGCCGTAGAGGCCGGCCGACATGTAGCTGGTCAGGATGCCGGCGCAGATGACGAGCACCGGAAGCGCCGTCGACTCCATGGAAACTGCAAGGCCCTGGATGACGTTGGTGCCGTGACCGGTGGTCGAGGCCTTGGCGATGCTGAGTACGGGGCGGAACTCGGTGCCCGTATAGTACTCGGTGATCCAGACGATGAGCCCGGTGACGGCGAGACCGATCAGCGCACAGATATAGAGCTGCGTGCCGGTCACCGCTCGCCCGCCCATGTCCAGCACCGTGTCGAGCCCGAGCATCTCGCTGGTGACGAAGAAGATCAGGACCGCCGAGATGACGGCCGAGGCGATTAAGCCCTTATAGAGCGCGCCCATGACCTTCTGGGATGCACCCAGCTTGACGAAGAAGGTGGCGATCACCGAGGCGACGATGCAGACCGCGCCGATAGCCAGCGGGTAGGTCATCATCAGGTCGGCCCAGGCACCGGCAAAGAAAATGGCGCCCAGCAACATGGTGCCGACCACCGTGACGGCGTAGGTCTCGAACAGGTCGGCGGCCATGCCGGCGCAATCACCCACGTTGTCGCCTACATTATCGGCGATGACGGCCGGGTTGCGGGGATCGTCCTCGGGGATTCCGGCTTCGACCTTACCCACCAAGTCGGCGCCGACGTCGGCGCCCTTGGTGAAGATGCCGCCGCCGAGACGGGCGAAGATGGAGATCAGGGAAGCACCGAAGCCGAGGGCCACCAGGGCCTCGAGCACATGGCGCAGGCCCTCGGGCGTCGAGGTGTCGATCATGCTCTTGAGCACCATGAAGTAGCCGGCGACGCCCAGGAGCGCCAGGCCGACGACCAGCATGCCGGTGATGGCGCCCGATTTGAAGGCGATGTCAAGACCGCCCTGGAGCCCCCGGCTCTGGGAGGCTTCCGCCGTACGCACGTTGGCGCGCACGGAAACGTTCATGCCGATGTAGCCGGCGACACCCGACAGGATGGCGCCGATGAAGTAGCCGATGGCCACGGCGAGCCCCAGGCGCCAGCCGAGGATGATACCGATCACCAGGCCGACGCCGGCGATGGTGGCGTACTGGCGGTTCAGGTAGGCTTTGGCGCCCTCCTGAATGGCGGCGGCAATCTCCTGCATCCTCTCGGACCCAGCCGGTGCGGCCAGGATCGAACGGGTTGTATAGGCGCCGTACAGCAGAGCAAGTACGGCGGCGGAGATAATCATGATGTTGACGTCCATCTCGAAACCTTCTTTCGATTGGTAATGACCGGGGCGAGTGGATGCCCCCCCTAAAAAAAATGTAGAAAAACGGGATATCCCGTCCCTCTACCGGAAATTCGAGGGGAAAGTGCCAGAAACACTAGGAAAATGCAACGACATGTTTGCAGTGCACAAAAGCACATGTTTGCCGGGATGCCCTGCGATACGGGGAAGTTCCGATGGGCCGGAACTTCGGCAGGCAAACTCGGTCACCCTACAGCCACCTCTTATATATGGCGGGTAACTGGCCAAGATTCAGCCGGCCGGTATATTCGTGACGGACTGAATGAGTACATTGCGGATGGTTCTGTCCGCCATCACCCGGTCGGCAACCATTTGCAGCCGTTTTTTCAGGATGAAGATGTCGATCCGTTCCGTCATTCTCAGCATACGGGGGATAAAGACGTGCATTTCGCTGAGGAAGGCGTCCCGAATCCGGGCCTTGGCGCGGCCGATTCTAGCGAAATTGTTCTTGCCAACGGTTTCCAGCTTGACCTGGATGTGAACCGTGGCAACCACCTTTTCGCCCTGGAAAATGGGGACAGCCATGGGATCGAGTTCGATGAAGCTCGGGGGCTCTTTCTCTCCTTCGGACCCCCCGCCGCCCAAGGAGGAGAATTTTTCGAAGGGCCCGATCCCCAGCCACTTGAGCACGCTCACTGTGGTCCCCGAGATCATCGCCATAAGGCCGAAGGCAATGATGAGTTTCTTCATGGCTCGCGATTGATCCTGCTCACCCGTCCGTCGGCATTATTGCCATTGCGGTTGCTCGTGAAAAGCTAGAAATGACGCCATCCCCCACCGGCGGGGGTCACGTCCGTCCCGTCGTCCTTCAATACCCGGACCCGGGGCGTTCCATCCGCTTGGTCATCATGCATCCGCCCGATCCGTGTCAGGGGAAGGGCGAGGTCTTCCGACAGAGCGCGAATGGCGGAATCTGCATCCGGTGCGGTGGCGAACAGCAGTTCGTAGTCGTCGCCGCCGGCGAGTACGGTGTCCAAAAGCCCCGGCTGATCTTCAAGGATTCGGGTCGCCGCATCGGATAGCGGCAGGTTTCCCGCGTCGATGACGGCTCCGGTTCCGGAAGCCTCGCAGAGATGTCCCAGATCGGCGACCACTCCGTCGGAGACGTCGATCGCCGCATGGGCGAGGCCGGTGGATCTCAGGCGTCGGCCCAGGTTGAGACGCGGCGTGGGCCGGTCCAATCGCGCGACCAGGGCGTTGCGGTCCTCAGGCGTGACGTTCCCCAGGGAATTCCGCCGAGCCAGCAGTCCGAACGCGGCGTCGCCGAGGGTTCCCGACAGCCAGATGGCGTCCCCCGCCTGGGCGCCCGCCCGCCGGAGCGCCCGTCCCGTCTCGACCGTGCCCAGCGTGGTCAGGGTGAGGGTAAGCGGCCCGGGCGTCGACACCGTGTCGCCCCCCGCCAGGACCACGTCGAAGCGCTGTTGTTCCTTGGCGAGCGATTTGGCGAACCGGGCGATCCAGTCCTCGTCCACCGGATCGGGCAGGGCTGCGGCCAGCGTATAATGGCGGGGAACTGCCCCCATGGATGCGATATCCGAGAGATTGACCGCCAGCAGCTTGGCCGCCACATCCTCGGGGCGGGTTTCCGCCGGGAAATGAACGCCTTCGACCATGGTGTCCGTGGTGACGACGAGATCGTTTTGCGCCGACGGGCCTTTGAGGACCGCAGTATCGTCGGTCAAGCCAAAGGCACCGTCCTCAGCCTCGGCCAGCGGGGCGAAGTAACGTGCGATCAGGTCGAACTCACCCGGGGTCCCCTGGTTTTTCGCCATTAACGCCCTCCATCTCTTCCGCCCGGAGTACCTTGACCATGCGGTCGAGCGCGGCATTCACCAGGTCGGGTTCGGGGCCGGTGAAAAAGGCTTTGGCTACCTCAATGTATTCGGTGATCACCACGCGGGCCGGGACGTCGGTCACGGCCAGGAGCTCGAAAGTCGCCAGTCTCAGCAGAGCCCGCATAACGGCCTGTAGCCCCGCTACGTCGAGGCCGTCCCGGAGCGCCGGATTGATGATGCCGTCCAATTCGTCACGTCGTTCGGTGGCGCCCCGAACCAAGCGGGTAAACAGTTCCTCGTCGGGCTCGACGTACTCCCTCCCCTCTTCCTCCACCCCCGCCTGCCAGCGGTCCTGGATGAAATTGCGCAACACCGGGTCCGGCGGTGCGTCGGCGAGGTCCATCTCGTAGAGGGCCTGCACCGCCGCCAACCGGGCCGCTGCGCGGCGCCGGGCTGCTTGGGTTGCGCGTCTTTCATGGCGGTGGGGGCGGCTTTTCTTGGAGGTCATTGGGGCGCGAGACGGAAAGTTTTCTTGAGATCCATCATGCACAGGCAGGCGTTGGCTGCGTCGCCGCCCTTGTTCTTTTTGTCGATGGATGCGCGGACCTTGGCTTGCTCCATGTTCTCGACCGTGAGGATGCCGTAGCCCAAGGCGATGCTGCTCTGCACCGAGAGATCCATCAGGGCCCGGGCCGATTCCTCGCAAATGTAGTCATAGTGCGACGTCTCGCCGCGGATTACGCAGCCCAGCGTGATAAAGCCCGTGTAATGGGTTCCGGAGTGAAGTTCCATGGCGCGGATGGCGAAATGAACGGCGGTCGGAATCTCGAAGACGCCCGGGACCGAGATGCGGTCATACTCGATCCCCACCCTCTCCAACTCGGCGACAGCGCCTTCGACCAGGCTGTCGGCGATGTCGGCGTAGAAGCGGGCTTCGACGATCAGCACGCGGGATATATTGGACACGGTTCAGTTCCCTCCCTCGTCGATGGGGCGGCGTTCCACCACCTTGAGGCCGTAGCCTTCGAGCCCGACAATCGTCTTGTCGGTGTTGGACATCAGGATCATCTCCTTGATGCCCAGATCGAGCAGGATCTGGGCACCAACGCCGTAATCGCGCAACTGCTTGGGCTTTTCGCTGAGGCCCAGACGGACCTTGATGCGGTCCGTCAGCGCCGTCGGGTCGGGCTGGCGCATGACGACGACAACCCCGCGATCTTCGTCGGCGATCATCTCCATGGCGCGGTGCAGGTAGGCCGTCTTGCCCTCGCTGCGGCATCCAAGGACGTCGTCCATGAGGCTCAGTGCATGCACGCGCACCGGGACCGGGCTGTCCGTTGTCACGTTTCCTTTAACCAGGGCAACGTGCTCGGCGTAGTTGGTATGATCGACATAGACGATCATCTTGAATTCCCCGCCGAAGGCGCTGTCCAGGGTTGTTTCCACCGCCCGCTCGACCATGCGGTCGTTCTTGAGGCGGTAGGCGATGAGGTCGGCGATGGTGCCGATCTTCAATTCGTGATGCTTGGCGAATTCGATGAGGTCGGGCATGCGGGCCATGGTCCCGTCTTCGTTCATGATCTCGCAGATCACGCCCGACGGGTTGAGCCCGGCCAGGCGCGACACGTCCACGGTGGCCTCCGTATGTCCGGCCCGGACCAGAACACCGCCTTTCTTTGCGACCAGCGGGAAGACATGTCCCGGGGTGGCGATATCCTTGGGACCCTTGGTGGGGTCTATGGCGACTGCCACGGTACGTGCGCGGTCGGAGGCCGAAATGCCGGTCGTCACCCCTTCGCGGGCTTCGATGGAGACGGTGAAGGCGGTCTCGTGGCGCGATTCGTTGTGACGCGCCATCAACGGCAGGCCCAGGTCCTGCACCCGCTCCTTGGTCAGGCTGAGGCAGATGAGTCCGCGGCCGTACTTGGCCATGAAATTTATGGCTTCGGGGGTCGCCATCTGGGCCGGGATGACCAAATCGCCTTCGTTCTCGCGGTCTTCGTCGTCTACGAGCACGAACATGCGTCCGTTGCGTGCGTCTTCGATGATTCCCTCGATGGGCGACAGGTGTTCTCTATATGGCACTTGAGTTCATTCCTTTTCGAGAAGGCGCACAACATAGCGCGCCAGCATGTCGATTTCCAGATTCACGGTGTCACCGGGGGAAAGCCGGCCCAGGGTGGTCTCCTCCTGGGTGTGGGGAATGATGTTGATGCCGAAGTTGCGGTCTTCGACCGCGTTGACGGTCAGTGACACGCCGTCCACCGCGACAGAGCCTTTGGGCGCCATGAACAGCTTGAGGTCCTCCGGTGCTTCGAAAACGAAACGCAGCGAATCTCCGTCGGGCGTGATGCTCGCCACACGGCCGACGCCGTCCACGTGGCCGGAGACGTAGTGGCCGCCCAACTCGTCGCCCACCTTGAGTGCGCGTTCGAGATTGACACGGTCTCCCTCCTTCCAGGAGGGCATAGTGGTCTTGCTGAGGGTTTCGGCCGATGCCGAGATGGCAAACCAGTCAGGACCGGTCTCGATAACCGTCATGCAGCCGCCCGAGCAGCAGATGGAAGCCCCGATGTTGATGGTCGCCGTGTCGAAGGCGGTTTGGAATTCGAATCGGGTATCGCCGTCGGGCGCCTTCTCGACGGCGCGCACAGTGCCCATATCGGTGATGATTCCGGTAAACATTTTGGGACTCCAGTTGGGAAAAGGTCTGACGCCGCCTAGGGACGACGGTAGGTTTCTATGATGTCTGGCCCTGCTTCGTCCAGTCCCATGCGCAGGAAAGCCGGTGCATGATCCAGTTTGTCGACTCCGAAAGCCGCAACCGCGGGGATCCCGTTGCCGCCGATCAGCATCGGGCTACGGAACCAGGCGACCTGGTCGACGAGGCCGGTGTTCAAGAGCCCGGCGGCCAGATGCCCCCCACCTTCGACAAGGACCCGCGTGAGCCCGCGCCCGGCAAGGGCATAGGCCGCGCGCTCCAGGTCCGGGCGTCCGGCGGCGTTCGCGTCGACCTCGATGAGCACGACCCCGGCGTCTTCGAAGGCCCGGCGGCGTTCGGGATCGTGAGTGGGCAGGGTGATCAGCCAGGTCGGGACGGTAGCGGCGGTCTTAACCAGATTGGCGGTTAGGGGCAGGCGTAGGTGGCTGTCGGCGACGATGCGTACCGGCGAGCGTTCCTCCATCCCCGGGAGGCGGCAGGTCAACGAGGGATCGTCAGCCAACGCCGTTCCGCTGCCGATCATGATGGCATCGTGTTCGGCACGAAGCCGATGTGCGAAGGTCCGGGCCGGGACGCCGGTGATCCACTGGCTGTCGCCTGTATGCGTTGCAATGCGTCCGTCCAATGTGGTTGCGCACTTCAGGGTGAACAGTGGCCGATCTTCGGTGATGCGCAGGAAGAACCCTGCGTTGAGGTGTTCCGCCTCCTCCCGGCAGACCCCTTGCATCACTTCGATGCCCCCTGCTTTCAGCCTTTCCAGTCCCTGCCCCGCCACCCGTGGGTCGGGGTCGGTGGTGGCGATGACGGCGCGCGTGACGCCGGCTTCGATGAGGGCCGGGGCGCAGGGTGGTGTTTTGGCGTGATGGTTACAGGGTTCAAGCGTTACGTAGGCGGTGGCGCCCTTGGCCCTGTCCCCAGCTCTCTTCAGGGCCTCTGTTTCGGCGTGGGGCCGACCGCCCGGCTGGGTCCAGCCACGCCCGATGATGTTTGCGTCACCGTCGACCAAAACACAGCCCACCGCCGGGTTGGGCCAAACCCGACCCAGCCCGCGCCGGGCGAGCACCAAGGCCGCCCGCATATGTTGGACGTCTGCGATTGACGGCGATGGCGCCCCTTTACTCGATCTTGTCACCCAACCGGCCTACGAATTTGCTGAAGTCTTTCGCCTCGTGGAAGTCCTTATAGACGGAGGCGAAGCGGACGTAGGCCACCGAATCGAGGTCGGCCAGGGACTCCATCACCATCTCGCCGATGATTTTAGTCGGGATGTCGCTCTCGCCAAGCGTTTCCATCCGGCGCTGGATGCCGTTGACGATACGCTCGATGCGGTCTTCCTCCACCGGACGCTTGCGCAGCGCTATGCCCAGAGACCGCATCAGCTTCTCGCGGTCGAACGGCACCTTGTCACCGTTGCCCTTGATGACCGAGAGTTCCCGCAGTTGCACCCGTTCGAAGGTGGTAAAGCGCGACCCGCATTCGGGACAGTAGCGTCGTCGCCGGATGGTCGCATTGTCCTCGGTGGGGCGCGAATCCTTTACCTGGGTGTCGTCGTGACCGCAAAATGGACAGCGCATGAATTCTTCTCCCTCCCTACATGTCCGGATAAACCGGGAAATGCCGGCACAGGCCGCGCACCCGGGTATGGACGGCCTGCTCGGCCTGGCTGTTGTCGTCTGGGTTCGCCCGGAGCCCGTCCAGAACGTCTCCGATCAGGTTGCCGACCTGACGGAATTCCTTAGGCCCGAAGCCACGTGTGGTTGCTGCCGGCGTGCCGAGCCGGACGCCGGAAGTGACCATGGGCTTCTCGGGGTCGAACGGGATGCCGTTTTTGTTGCAGGTCATGCCTGCCCGTTCCAGGCTCGCTTCGGTGGTATTGCCCTTGAGGCCCATGGGCCGGAGATCGACCAGAATCAGGTGGGTGTCGGTACCGCCGGTGACGATATCGACGCCCCGCTCCATCAGGACCTCGGCCAGGACCTTGGCATTCTCGGCCACCGTCTTCTGGTATTGCTTGAACTCGGGACGCAGCGCCTCGCCGAAAGCCACCGCCTTGGCGGCGATCACGTGCATCAGCGGGCCGCCCTGCAGCCCGGGGAAGACCGCGGAGTTGATCTTCTTGCCGAGATCCAGGTCGTTGCTGAGGATCATGCCGCCGCGGGGGCCGCGCAATGTCTTGTGGGTGGTGGTGGTGACTACGTGGGCGTGGGGCAGCGGGCTCGGGTGGATGCCGACCGCGACGAGACCCGCGAAGTGGGCCATGTCCACCATCAGGTAGGCCCCTACCTTATCCGCGATCTCCCGGAAGCGCACGAAGTCGATGACTCTAGGATAGGCCGAGCCGCCTGCGACGATCAGCTTAGGCTGTTTCTCGACTGCCATTGCCTCCACGGCATCGTAGTCGATCTGCTGAGTCTTCTCGCTGACACCGTACTGCACCGCGTTGAACCACTTGCCCGACTGGGCCGGGGGGGCCCCGTGGGTTAGGTGCCCGCCCGCGGCCAGCGACAGCCCCATCAAGGTGTCACCGGGTTTAAGCAACGCCTGATAGACGGCGCCGTTGGCCTGGGCACCCGCGTGGGGTTGGACGTTGGCGTATTCGCAGCCAAAGAGCGTCTTGGCCCGGTCGATGGCCAACTGCTCGCCGACGTCCACATGCTCGCAGCCGGCATAGTAGCGCCGCCCGGGATATCCCTCGGCATACTTGTTGGTCATCACCGACCCCACGGCCTCGATAACGGCGCGCGAGACGATATTCTCAGAGGCGATAAGCTCGATCTGGTCCTGTTGGCGTTTCAACTCGTCCCGGATCGCCCGGTAGACCTCGGGGTCGTGATCGGCCAGCGGCTCGCCGAAGAAGCGGTTCTGGATGTCGGTGGCGTCGGGCATAGGTGTCGGGGTCCTAAACGTTTGTGTCTTAATGTGGCTCAAAGCGGCGGGGCGGAGAGCTTGCCGACGCGCCGGGCGTGGCGTCCGCCCTCGAACTCGGTGCCGAGGAAGATGCGCAGGCATTCCAGCGCCACGTCGGGACCGGTGGTGCGTCCACCGAAGGCAATGACGTTGGCGTCGTTGTGTTCTCGGCACGTGCGCGCGCCGTAGGCATCGTGGACCAGGGCGCAGCGAATTTCGGGAAAACGGTTGGCAGCGATGGAGATGCCGATTCCGCTGCCGCAGACCACCACGCCGCGCTCAGCCTTGCCGCCGCGCACCGCTTCGGCCAAGGCGTAGGCAAAATCCGGGTAATCAACGGACTCTGGCCCATTGGTGCCGAGGTCTAGAAGGTCGTAGCCCAGGGCCTCGATCTCTTTAGCCAGCAGGGACTTCAGGTCAATGCCGCCGTGGTCGCCGGCGATGGCGATGATGCTCATGAGGACCCTTGATCTTCCGGGGTTGTAGCCCAGTATACCATATATCGGGCGGTGTACCATATATCGGGGCGCCCTGCCAACCTGCCACAAGCTATCGGGGATCTCCCGGCGGCAGAAAACCTCAACACGGCAAACGGGAAGTATCCGCATGCGCTAGAATGCCCAGGCTGCGCCGCCTGACAAGGGAATGGCGGCCGCAATTCTGATATGAGACCAAAATAAGCGGACAATTACTTAATCCATGCGTGAAGATCACACCAAAAATATTGATGGTTGATTGAAATGCAATTGACTTCGCATTTTTTATCGTGTCAAAGTACTACTGAGGTGTGGGGGCTAGGTTCTTTCTCCCTCATGGGGTGTGGGTGGAAGGATTTTGACATGATGGAAGAAGTGGTCGACCAAACGATCGAGCGAGATGATTTGACGCGAATGGCTGTCGATATCGTGGTGGCCTACGTTTCCCAGAATCAGGTGGTGGGTAGCCAGATTCCAGACCTGATCCAGACCGTATTCAATTCGTTGTCGTTGCTTAAGGCCGGCGGCGGGGATTCGGGCGAACCGCAGAAGCCGGCGGTTCCGATCCGCCGGTCGATTACCGATGACTACATCGTCTGTCTGGAGGACGGTAAGAAGCTGAAGATGCTCAAACGGTATCTGCGGACCAATTATGGCATGACCCCCGAAGAATACCGGGCCAAATGGGGGCTGGTGTCGGACTACCCGATGGTGGCCCCCAACTATTCCAAGAAACGGTCCGAGTTCGCCAAGAAGATTGGACTCGGCCGCCAGGCGGGCAACCCGCGGCGTAAGGGCAAGAAGAACAAATAGAGCAGCCGGATCTACGAAGAAAAACCGCGCCCAGGGACCCCCGGGCGCGGTTTTGTTTTTCAAGTCGGGGCGGCGATTATTCCGCGTAGTCGTAGGTCCCGTCCTTCCAGCGATAGAACACGTAACCCGGCGCTGTGACGTCGCCCTTGGCGTCGAATCCGATCTTGCCAAGTACGGTCTCGAAACCGCCCTTGTGCAGTTCCGCGATGACCTTGCCGGAGTCGACGGAGCCGGCGCGGGTGACGGCCTGCCCCCAGGTCTGGATGGTGCCGTAGGTATACAGCGTGTAGCCCTCGGGCTCGTAGCCGTCCTTGCGGAAGCGCTCGACGATGGGGAGGGCGACGGTGTTCTTGCGCGGATCGGGGCTGAAGGTCATCAGGGTCCCCTCGCCCGCCGCACCGGTGATCTTCCAGTATTCCTCGGTCATAAAGGCGTCGCCGGCGATGAGCTGTGGGGCGTAACCCTGCTCGTGGGCCTGGCGGATGATCAAGCCGCCCTCCGTGTAATAACCGCCGAGGTAGATGACGTCGACGCCCGCGTTCTTGAGCTTGGAAACCATCGCCGAATAATCCTTCTCGCCGGCCGAATAGGCTTCGTAGAGCGCCTCTTTGATGCCCAGCTTGTGGAGTTGCTTGCGCGTTTCGTCGGCCAAGCCTTTGCCGTAAGCCGTCTTGTCGTGCAGTATTGCGGTGGTCTTACCCTTGAATTTGTCGGCGATGTAATTGCCGGCCACCGTGCCCTGCTGGTCGTCGCGTCCGCATGTGCGGAAGACGTTGGGGCCGCCCTCCTCGGTCAGCTTGGGGTTGGTGGAGGCGGGCGAGATCTGAACCAGGCCCTCTTCCTCGTACACCTTGGAGGCGGGGATGGAGGAGCCCGAGCAGAAATGTCCGGCGACGAAGACTACCCCGTCGCTGATCGCCTTGTTGGCCACCGCCACCGCCTGCTTGGGGTCGCAGGCGTCGTCCTCGACGTGAAGCACCAGCTTCTGGCCCAGCACGCCCCCGGCGGCGTTGATGTCGGCCACGGCCATCTCGGCGCCGCGCCTCATCTGTTCGCCAAAGGACGCGTATTGACCCGTCATGGGGCCGGCGGTGGCGATGTGAATGTCCGCCGTGGCAGCCGTGGCGGCCAGCATGGTTGCGGCAAGGGTGATAATGAAAGTGCGCATGGTTCCTGTCTCTCTTTCCGTGCTTTCCGTGAATTTCCGCGGCATCATACCATGGGTGGCGGAGGTGACAACAATGAGATGGTCTTTTCCCGAAATGGTCATCTCTTCCATCGTGTGATCCTGATTGGCATCTGCTGGGGCATTTCGGGCAACCATTCCGAATCGGAGTTCCCGCCGGCCTTCAGGAAGGGGGGCGGTTGCCCGGCGGTCGCGTCATTCCACCCTGCACCAGGAAAACGGACCGGTCCGGCGATAGAGCCACGGGTACTGTGCCACCATCTTGGCGGCTTGATTGAAGCGGAACGAAGCCAGCGCGATGAGAGTCAGGGTTGCGGTGTCGATCAGGAAAGCCGTGAGTGACAGCAGGTTGCCCTCAAACAGCGAGAAAGCGAGGAAGCGGTCGGCTGCGCCCAGCAGTGCCCCATAGACGAACACCTGCCAGGCCGGCCGCCAGGTGTTGGCGACGGCGGCACCGGTCATGTAGGCGGTAAAGCCCATGAGGATCACCGTGAGGCCGATGTAGACGGACAGGCTTTCCATCACCCATGCCCCCCTTCCAGGTAGGCGGCCCGCACCTCCGGGTCGGCAAGGAGGTCGGCGCCGCTGCCCGTGAGCGTGATCTTGCCGGTAACCATGACGTAGGCGCGGTGGGCGAGTCTCAGCGCGTGATAGGCGTTCTGTTCAACCAGAAACACAGTTATTCCCCGCTGTTCATTGATTTCATTTATAATTTCAAAGATCTTCTTGACCACCATCGGGGCCAAACCGAGGGACGGTTCGTCGAGCAGAAGCAGTCGCGGTCGGCTCATGAGTGCGCGGGCGATGGCCAGCATCTGTTGCTCGCCGCCCGACAGCGTGCCGCCGCGCTGGGAGCGCCGATCGGCGAGGATGGGGAATAGGCTGAAGGCCCTCTCCAGGTCTTCGTCGAAATGTGCCGGATCGGCGGTGACGGCGCCCATTTGCAGGTTCTCCATCACCGTCATGTGCGGGAAGATGCGCCGTCCCTCCGGTGACTGGGCGATGCCGAGCCGGATGATGTCATGGGTCGGGGCCCGTGTGATGTCGCGCCCCTCGAAGGTGACGGTGCCGTGTGTGGCCCGCGGATTGCCGCAGACGGTCATCAGGAGCGTCGACTTTCCGGCCCCGTTGGCGCCGATGAGGGTCACGATTTCGCCTTCGTTCACCTCAATGTCGATGCCGCGCAGTGCTTCGATGTTGCCGTAGAAGGTATGGACGCCGGAAATGCGCAACATGTCAGACGTCCCCCCCCTTCGGATCGGCCGTGACCTTGGGCGGCATGGCGTTGTCGTTCTCCTCGTCGTTCTCATCGCCCAGATAG
The DNA here is from genome assembly GCA_003354135.1 of Rhodospirillales bacterium. Classification (GTDB taxonomy): domain Bacteria; phylum Pseudomonadota; class Alphaproteobacteria; order Rhodospirillales; family GLO-3; genus GLO-3. The sequence continues at coordinate 33,604 of PIVK01000019.1, read as the reverse complement.
GCGCGGATCACCGCCGGATCGTTACGCACGGCTCGCGGTGTCCCGTCGGCGATCTTGCGACCGTAATCGAGCACCACGATGTGGTCCGAGATCCCCATGACCACGCTCATGTCGTGCTCGATAAGCAGCAGCCCGATACTGTGCTCGTCGCGGATGAAGGTGAGCAGCCGGTTGAGGTCGGCGGACTCGCGGGGATTGAGCCCAGCCGCCGGTTCGTCGAGGCAGAGCAGTACAGGTTCGGTGCACATGGCGCGCGCGACCTCAAGGCGGCGCTGGTCGCCGTAGGGTAGGTTCCCCGCCTCCCAGTCGGCCCGCTCCGTCAATCCGATGCGGTCCAACCAGTAGCGGGCCAACTCCACCGCCTGGGTCTCCGCGTCGACGTACCTCTTGAAACCCAACAGGCCCAAAAAGCTGAAGCCGGAGGCCCGCATAAGCCGGTTGTGCTGGGCGACAATGAGGTTCTCCAGCACCGTCATGCGTGCGAACAGGCGGATGTTCTGGAACGTGCGTGCGACGCCTGCGTCCCGTGCGATGCGGTGGCCCTCCATGCGTTCCAGCAGGCATTCCCCCCGCGTCGGGTGATTCAGTTCCAGGCGGCCCGAGGTGGGGGCATAAAAACCGGTCAGGCAGTTGAACAGCGTTGTCTTGCCGGCGCCGTTGGGGCCGATGATGGCGGTGATCTTCCGGTCCTGAGCCTTGAACGAAACGTCGTCCGCCGCCACCAGGCCGCCGAAACGCATGGTCAGGTGTTCGACGTGCAAAAGCGGGGTTTGGGGATGGGTGCAGGCGTCGGTCATGGCTCCCCTCCCCGGTCGCTCAGGCGGATCGATGGAGTCCGGTGGGCCAGCAACCCGGCCGGACGCCACACCATGATCAGCACCATGGCGCCGCCGAAGGTCAGCATTCGGAAGTCCTGCAGTTCGCGGAAAATTTCCGGAAGCCCGATCAGCAGGATCGCGGCGATAACCACGCCGATCTGGCTGCCGAATCCGCCCAGCACAACGATGGCCAGGATTACCGCAGACTCGATGAAGGTAAAGCTTTCGGGGCTGATGAATCCCTGGCGGGTGGCGAAGAAGGACCCGGCGATACCGCCGAACATGGCGCCGATGGCGAAGGCGGTCAGTTTGGTGTTGGTGGCGTTGATGCCTAAGGATCGGCAGGCGATCTCGTCCTCGCGAAGCGCCTCCCAGGCCCTGCCTACGGGCAGTTTGCGGATTCGCAACGAAAAGGAATTGGTGATCAGCGCCAAGCCCAGAATGACGTAATAGATGAAAACTATCTTGTCGACCGGGGAATAGGTGAGATCGAAGAATTGGTGGAAGGTTTCCCCGCCGTCGGAGGCTGAGCGCTTGAACTCAAGGCCGAAGAATGTGGGCTTGGGGATGCCCGAGATGCCGTCCGGCCCGCCGGTGAATTGGTACCAATTGAGCAGGATAATCCGAATTATCTCGCCGAATCCCAGGGTGACAATGGCCAGGTAATCGCCCCGGAGCCTCAGGACCGGGAATCCCAGCAGGATTCCCGCGGTGGCGGCCAGCATACCGGCCAGCGGCAGACAAATCCAAAAACCCAGATCGAAGTTGATGGCCAGCAGGGCAAAGCTGTAGGCCCCGACGGCATAGAAGGCAACGTAGCCGAGATCCAGCAGGCCTGCCAGCCCGACCACGATGTTCAGCCCCCATCCCAACATGATGTAGGTGACCACCAGCACCGCGATGTCGAGGAGCCGCCGGTCCACCATGGGCAGGAAGGGCAGGATGACGGCAACCAGCAGGAGTGCAGGCCCGAAGAAGTGCGTCGCCCGTTGCACACGGGCACCCATCGCATCCATGGCCTTATCGCGTTCCTTGATGCCGGGGAAACGGCGATGGCGCCATTCCATCCAGGCGGCGCGGAGGGCAAATGCCGCGGCGAGTACGACCGTCATTCCGTTGACGACGGCGCTGTCAAAAGGGCGTAGCGTGATCCAGCGTTCCGTGGCGGCGGGGCTAAACAAGACCGGTGCTGCTTGGGCCAGCGCCACGACCACTGCATAGGCGGTGGATGCAAACAGCACCCGGCGCGGCCGCTTCTCGCGCAGCAGGATCAGGGCAATGCGCCCGGCAAAGGCCAGCCCGCAGGCCATGGCAACGGCCCCAAAACGGGTTTCCAGCGCCGAGGCGCCTATACCGTCGGGGATGCGGAATCCCACCAGGCCCACGGTCAATCCCAGCATCACCAACGCCGTCAGGCCGGCCTCCTTGAGAATGGCAGGGACGTCGAGGGCGGGGCGGGGCGTCATTGGTTCAGACTTTCTCGATATCTGGTTTTCCCAGGAGCCCGGTGGGACGGAAGATCAGAACCAGGACCAGGATCGAGAAGGCGGCGACGTCCTTGTATTCGACCGTGAAATAGCCCGACCAGAAGGCTTCGATAAGCCCGATCAGGAATCCGCCCAGCATGGCGCCCGGCAACGAACCGATGCCGCCCAACACGGCCGCCGTGAATGCCTTGATCCCCACCAGGAATCCGATGAAGAAGTCGATCACCCCGTATCGCAACAGGAAGATCATGCCGGCCACCGAGGCCAGAGTCGCGCCCATGACGAAGGTGAGCGCGATGGTGCGGTCCACGTTGATGCCCGAAAGCGCGGCCATGGTCCGGTCCTGCTCGCAGGCGCGCTGGGCGCGGCCGAGCGCCGTTTTCTCGATAATCAGCGTGAAAGCCACCATGAGAGTCACCGTCAATACCATGATCAAAATCTGTAGGTAGCTCAGCGTGACCACGAAGCCGCCGCCTTCCATGATCTCGAAGCCGCCCTGGAGAACCGGCGGCAGGGTCTTGATGCGCGCGCCCTGAAGCAGTTGTACCTGGTTTGGCAGATAGATGGACATGCCGATGGCGGTGATCAGGGTCGCCAGGCGCGGAGAGCCACGCAAGGGCCTGTAGGCAACTCTCTCCAGGGCCCAGCCGTAGATCGGGGTGAGCAGCATGGTGCCGACGAGGGCCGCGACCAGGGCCACAGGGATCCATGTTCCGGTGGTGATGCCGAGCCCAAGGGCGATAATGAGAGCGTGGAAGGCGCCGATCATGAAGATCTCGCCGTGCGCGAAGTTGATCATTCCAATGATGCCGTAGACCATCGTGTAGCCGATGGCGATGAGACCGTACACGGCCCCTAGCGTCAGTCCGTTGATCAATTGCTGGACGAAGTATTCCATGCGGCTTGCGGCCCCTCCCCTGCGACCTTGTCTTTCGCGAACCCTACCTGTGGGAGTGGGGCAAATCAACGGATCATGCCGCGCCTCCGCTTCTTTCGGATGACGTAGGCGAGTTTGCGCATGGCCAACCGCTTAAGAAGCTCCCGGCCGTAGCCGAGGGCGCCGACCATGATCACTTCGGTATTGGTGATGGGGTCGATGGCGGCCACGCGGATCGCCTTACCGACCCGCCGGAATTCAAAAAGGACTTCCTTCAGTTCTACGTGGTCACGACGGCCCGTGGTTCGCACGCCTTTCTCCCTTCCGTCGCTTGCCGGTGTCTCCGTCATTTATTGTATCATGACTGGACGTTCCAGACCGAAGCCTCGGTTTTCACATAAACCCCGTAGGGTGAATCTTGACGTCCACAGGTCCGGTGTGTTCTCTATTTTCACCGGTTGCTCGGGGCTGCGTGCCATGTTCATTCGTGTTTCGCCTGAGGATCGGGTTGCTTCGGGTGTTTCGGAGGGGTACGTGCGATTGTCTCTTGGCATTGAGCATATCGACGATATTCTTGCCGATCTTTCCCAGGTATTGGACAATGCCTGACACGATGGCGAGAAGGAACGAAAACCTTGGAACGCACTCACGCCTTGAGTCTCGGCGCCTGGCCTCGCACCTGCATGCGCCGCAACCGTCGGGACGATTGGTCTCGGCGCCTGGTCACGGAAAACCACTTGCACGTGGACGATCTGATCTGGCCGGTCTTCGTGGTCGAGGGAAAAGGCAAGCGTGACCCGGTGCCCTCCATGCCGGGGGTGGAGCGTCTCAGCGTCGATCTCTTGGTGGAGGCGGCCGGCGTGGCAAAGGAGTTGGGCATTCCGGCCATTGCCGTTTTTCCCAATACTGATCCGGCGATCAAGACTCCGGACGGGCGCGAGGCCTACAATCCGGACAATCTAGTCTGCCGTTCCGTCCGCGCCGTCAAGGCGGCCTATCCCGACCTCGGCGTCATCTGCGACGTGGCGCTGGATCCCTATAACTCGGATGGTCACGATGGTTTGGTCGTCGATGGCTACGTGGTCAACGACGAGACTCTGGAAATCCTGGTCAAGCAGACCATCGTCCAGGCGGAGGCGGGCTGCGACGTCATCGCCCCGTCGGAAATGATGGACGGGCGCATCGGCGTCCTGCGGGACGCGCTGGACGAAGGCGGCTTCGAACACGTGCGCCTGTTGTCCTATGCGGCCAAGTATGCCTCCGCCTTTTACGGCCCGTTCCGTGATGCGGTGGGTTCCAAGGGGGCGCTCGAAGGGGACAAGAAGACCTACCAAATGAATCCCGCCAATACCGACGAGGCGCTACGCGAGGTGGCGCTTGATATCGACGAGGGGGCGGACATGGTCATAATCAAGCCCGGCTTGCCCTATCTCGACGTGGTGTGGCGGGTCAAGGATGCCTTCGGCGTGCCGACCTTCGTCTACAGCGTGTCGGGCGAATACGCCATGCTGAAGGCGGCGGCGGCACAAGGGTGGCTGGACTATGAGACGGCGATGATGGAAAGCCTGCTCGGCTTCAAGCGCGCCGGCGCCGACGGCATCCTGACCTATGCCGCGTTGGACGCGGCGCGGATCCTCAAGAACGGTTGATCGCCTGCTTACAATGGACGCCAAAGGTCAAACGGTATCCCGCCCGCATCATGCTCTACACCTCATGGTGGAATATGGATTCAATCCAAGCACAGATGCGCTGTCATTACAGATACAAGGTCAGTTCGGGTCCGGAAGCGGAATTCACTCCCCGCTGTGGATGCTGAGCAGGCGTTCGACGTCGAGAACCACCATCAACCTTTCGTCAAGGCGGAAGATGCCGTTCGCGTACTCGCGCCACACCGGGTCGAGCGTTGCCGGGTTGTCCTCGTAGTTGTCGGAGTCGAGGCCGATGACGTCGCCGACATCATCAACCAACAGCGTGTAGAGCTCGCCGCCGTGCTCTACCGTGACGCCCATATTCTCGGCTTCGGCCTTGCCCTTTTCAAGCCCCAGACGGGTCCGCACATCGATGACCGTCACGATGCGGCCGCGGAGGTTGATCGAGCCCGTCACTTCCGGCGGTGCCAGGGGGATCGACGCGATTCTGTTCGGCGATAGGATGTCCTGCACTCCGAGAACGGGAATACCGAACAGCTGGTCCTCAATGATGAAGGTCACGAAATCCTGGAGATTCTCACTTGCATGGATTCCGATCTCGCGAGTCCCTGTGGTTGCTAAGGCCTGATCTACCATCAGTCGTCTCCGTCTGAAAACTATGCGTGGGTTAAGATTACACGAGTTTTGCCGCCGAAGAACCTCTTTTCCATGCTCTTGGCATATACCCGCTCGGTACGGGATTTCATTGTCCGGGGCCTTGGGTGGTATATACCCCGACTCACCGAGGCCCCGAGAAGAAGAGAGAGTGGGTTGACGTGAACGGAGTATAGTCTGGAAAATGTAGTGTCGGACCGTGCGAATTCCTGCGGATCCGGCCCAGAAGGGGGGTGTATGGGTCTGTACCTGCGGATCGGAAGCGGCGGAGTGGGATCGGGGATGAAACGTTTCCTGCGGTGGTTCCCGCGGTGGTTCCCGCGGTGGTTCCCGCTGGTGGCCCTGGGCGTTCCCGTGGTGGCCGCCTTGGTTGGCATGGCTTTCTGGGTCTTGCTGTCCCTGCCCTACACCGACGGGACGGTCTCTATCGGCCCCGAGGCCGGTCTCGGGGCCGAGGTGGAAATCCTGCGCGATTCCCATGCTGTGCCTCACATCCGTGCCAAATCGGCCGAGGATGCTTTCTTCGCTCTTGGCTATGTCCATGCTCAGGATCGATTCTGGCAGATGGAGCTGATGCGCCGTGTAGGTTCCGGTCGTTTGTCGGAGATCTTGGGCGAGCGGGCGCTGTCTTCGGACCGATCCATGCGGGTAATGGGGATGTACCGGTTGGCGGAGCGCCAGTACGAGCGGATGTTGCCCGGCACCCGTCGGGCGCTGGACGCCTATGCGGCGGGGGTTACAGCCTGGCTGAAACGTCGTACCAGCACCCTGCCGGTCGAATTTCTGATCCTCGGGCACATCGAGCCTGAACCCTGGAAGCCGGCCGATTCCCTGGTTTTGGGAAAGCTGATGGCGCTGGATCTCTCAGGGAACTGGAGGGACGAACTTCTCCGGGCCCGGATGGCCAAGCGCCTGACTCCGGCGCAGGTGGCCCAGCTCTGGCCGTCCCATCCCCCCTCGGGTTCGGTAACCAATGCCGAGCTACTGCCCGAAAAGGACCTGGCCAGGCTTGCCGCCGTCTTGCCCGCGGGGGGAGGACGGCCGCCGAGGGCGTCAAACGCCTGGGTGGTCGACGGCAAGCACAGCACCAGCGGCAAGCCGTTATTGGCCAACGACCCGCATCTTGGGTTCCGCTCGCCGATCATCTGGTACCTAGCCCGGATCGAGACTCCGGACCTTTCCCTGACTGGGGCCACGGTGCCGGGAGCCCCGTTTTTTCTGTTGGGTCATAACGGTCACGCCGCCTGGGGCATGACCAGCGTGCAGAGCGATGTCACCGACCTATTCGTCGAGAAGCTGGTCTCCGGGAATCCAGGGCACTACCTGATCCCCGGCGGAGATGCGGCGTTCGATGTCAGGACCGAGGTCATCAAGATCCGCGGCGGCTCCGAGGTTTCCGTCATGGTTCGGGAAACCCGCCATGGCCCGGTCGTATCCGATCTCATGGCGGATGCGGGCGAGGCTCTCGGTGAAGGTTATGCGGTTGCGCTGGCGGCGACCTTTCTGCGTGACGGAGATCTGACCTTTCAGGCGGTCTACGGTTTCAATCAGGCACGGGATTGGGCCGCTTTCCGCGCCGCCCTGGCCGATTTCCACGCCCCGCACCAGAACGTTTTCTATGCCGACCGCGCGGGGACCGTCGCCTATCTGGCTGCGGGCAAGGTGCCGGTGCGGACCAGTGGGCGTGGCGACGTGCCGCAGGAGGGGTGGACCGGCAAGGCAGACTGGAGCGGATTCATTCCCTTCCGCCGCCTGCCCTCGGCCAACAATCCGCCGGAAGGCCGTTTGGTGGCGGCGAATCAGAAGATCGTCGATGAAACCTACCCGTATTTCCTGTCGAACGACTGGGCACCCGGGTACCGGGCCGCGCGCATCCACCAGGTGCTCGACCAGAACTCGGTGTTGTCACCGGACGGTGCGGCGAGCCTGCAGCGCGACCACCTGTCCCTGATGGCACAGGACCTGTTGGGTGTGATGGCGGTGATCGACCCCAAGGCCGCCTTCCAGAGGGGCCTTTTCGAGATGTTGAAATCCTGGAACGGGCTCATGTCTCGGCGCCGTCCAGAACCCTTGGTGTTCACAGCGTGGCTCAACGAACTGAACCGGAGCCTGTTCGCCGACGAACTGGGCGATCTTTTCGACGAGTTCTGGGGATACCGGCCGCGTCTCGTCCGGTCTGTGCTGAGCGACCACCCGCAGTGGTGCGACGACGTGACGACGGAAGTGCCCGAGACTTGTGCCGATATCCTCGACGCCTCGTTCCGGCGGGCGACCGAGGACCTGGCTCAGCGCTTGGGCCGAGGATACGAGAACTGGAACTGGGGTACCGACCACGTGGCTCGTTTCCGCCATTCCCTATTGGGAGAGGTGCCCCTCTTCAGCAACGTCTGGGGTTCCAAGATCGAGACCGACGGCGGCAATTTCACCGTTAATGCCGGCACCAGCCGCGCCGGAGCCGACCATCCCTTTGATCACGTGCATGGACCGGGGTTCAGGGCGCTCTACGATCTCGCGAGTCTCGATCGGTCGCGGTTCATGATCGCCACCGGGCAATCGGGCAATCCCTTTTCCGCGCATTACGACGACATGGTGGCCGACTGGCGGAACGGCAACTACGTGCGTCTCGACCTGAAGTGGCGTGACCTGGAGGAGAACAGGTTGGGGCGGCTGGTGCTTGAGCCTTAGACCCTATGTCCGAATATGACATGGGCGACCCGTATCACAATATGCAGGTGTCGAGGGTTGCACCGGATGGTCCGGTGCCTTGCCTCATGCATAGGAGACGGATCATGGAAAAGACTATCACATATATCGGTATGGACGTTCATAAGAATGACATCTCGGTCGAGGTTTTGCTCGGATGGAGGCGATGACATTCATCTTCGACGTCACGCCGCCGCCTGAGCGTTTCTCCGGTAATCGTGTATAGTGAACCTCATGAATATTACAGTCGAGCGTATACGCGAGGCGGCGGTCCTGCTCAAGGGCCGGGTGCTGCGCACGCCCTCCCTGCCCGCCAAGGCCCTTTCGGATCTGACCGGAGTTGACGTCGTTCTCAAGCTCGAGAACCTGCAGCACACGGGATCTTTCAAGGTGCGCGGCGCCCTCGTGAAGCTCCTGGGACTCGACGACGGCGTGCGCAGGGCCGGCGTCGTGGCGGCTTCGGCCGGAAACCATGCTCAGGGAGTCGCCTACCATGCGCGGGAACTCGGCATTTCCACCCTGGTTGTCATGCCCGAGGCGACGCCGTTTACCAAGGTGTCGCGGACCGAAGCCCTGGGGGCCCGCGTCCTATTGCATGGGGAGGACCTGAAACAGGCGCAGGAGCACGCCCGGCGGCTCGCCGACGAGGGCGGCCTGGGCTACGTCCATCCCTACGACGACCCGGACATCATGGCCGGTCAAGGGACGATCGGCCTGGAGATGATGGCCGACGATCCCGATCTCGATGCGGTGATCGTGCCCATCGGCGGTGGAGGTCTGATTTCGGGCATCGCGACGGCGGCAAAGGCCGTGAACCCGGATATCGAAATCCTGGGTGCCGAGGCGGCCCTCTATCCCTCCATGTACCGGGCGTTGGGAGGCTCGGCGCCGGAAGGCGGCGGGGCCACCGTTGCCGAGGGAATTGCCGTTAAGACGCCCGGCCGGCTGACCATACCGGTGGTGGAGGATCTGATTTCCCGCATCGTGCTCCTGGACGAGGCCGATCTCGAACAGGCGCTCAGGACCCTTCTGGATACGCAGCGGATCGTCGCCGAGGGGGCCGGCGCGGCTCCCCTCGCTGCCTTGATGCAGGAGAAGGAACGCTTCCAGGGCCGCAAGGTGGGGTTGGTGGTGTCGGGCGGCAATATCGATCCCCGCCTTCTCTCCTCCATCCTCATGCGGGGTTTGGTCCGCGAGGGGCGTTTGACACGCCTCGGGATTGAAATTCCCGACCGTCCTGGCGCTCTGGCCCGCATCACCGGGATTATCGGGGATGGCGGCGGCAATATCGTCGAGGTCACGCACCAGCGCCTGTTTTACGACATTCCGGTCAAGGAGACCGAAGTCGATGTGGTTGTGGAGACGGTGGATGCTGCGCATGTCTGGCGTATCGTCGATCAACTGTCGGAGGCTGGATTTCCGGTGCGCATCCTGGGGGCCACCTCGGACGGCACGCCGGCTCACATCTGCCAGACGTGAAGCCGGGTGCGGCGGCCGTCGTCCAACTCGATGACCCTGTCGGCCGGGTGGCCCGGAACCTCGAACGAGTTGCTGATGAACAGCGCACCTGGACGCATCTCGGCCTTCGCCTTGTCGAACAGCGGCGGCATGGGGGCCGGGGACAGGAAGCAGTAGACGACGTCAAAGCGGGCAAGGTCGACCATCCACAGGCTGCGCATGAAGATCCGCAGATTGGTCCGGCGGGCCAGGCTCAGGCGGACCCGCGACAGAAGATAGGGGATAGGCGCCGATTCCAGGCCGATAAAGGTTCCCTCTGACCGTTGCGTGGCGAGGAACAGCAGAACCCCACCCAGACCGCTGCCGAGGTCGGCGAAGGTGAGGTCGGGCTTGTCCGGCAGGAGTTTCTCCAAAGCCGCCCAGGTCTTGCGGTTGGTGAGGTAGAGGGGAACCCGTTCCCCGGCGCTGTTCCAGTAGACCAGGACCAGTCCGGCAAAGACGGCCAGATAGATCCACGGCGGAATCGGAAGCTGCAGCGCCCCCCAGACCGCCGGCGGAGCCAGAAGCTGGAGGGGAAGCCACCAGCGGGCGAGCCCCAGCCACAGCCCCAAGGCGGCCGCCCCGGTGCCCTGCAGCACCAGCAGGACGACAAGCCCGACGTGCATGCCGGTTCCGGCGGTGACACCGAAAACCACCGCGGCGCTGATAACCTGGGCCGCGAGGGCGGTGATCAGCGGAGGCCGTTGCCCTTCCATAGGGCGCGCGGCGGGGTCAGAGGGCGGGGTCAAGTCCGGCATAGGTGCTCCGGAAGAACAGAAGGGGGCTCCCCTCCTCTGCGTGGGAAAGCCGCTCTACCCGGCCGATGACGATCACGTGGTCTCCCCCGTCCCTGCCGGTTGCAAACCGGGACAGGGTATTTCGGAAAGTCTTCGGGGTGATGCCTGCGGTTTCCATTTTCGGGGTGCCGTGAATCTAGATTTGTTTTTGGGGCGACCGATTTCCTGGCCGGGAGAAAAAACCGTTCTGAAATCCATCTCGGATGATTTATTTTAGCGTGGGCGGCTGCGAGGATTTCCGGATATAATAGCACGGAACTATAACGTGTCGCCCGGGCTTGAGGGAAGCAACCGATTGCCGCAGGGGCAATGGATCCGGGCGGCAAGGAAGTATTTAAGGAACCCATATGTTTTTCATTGTCGGCGTATTGGCGGTTATTGGCAGCGTCATCGGCGGCTATGTGGGCGCCAAGGGTCAGCTCGGTGTGCTGTGGCAGCCCTACGAGTTTCTGATCATCTTCGGCGCAGCTATCGGCGCGACGATCATTGCCAATCCACCGTCGGTCCTTAGAGGAATCCGCAAGAACATCAGAAAGGTCGTCACCGGGGCCAAATACAACAAGGACTCCTACATGGAACTGTTGGGGGTCCTCTATTCGGTGTTCAAGCTGGCCAAGACCAAGGGCGACCTGGCCCTGGAAAGCCATGTGGAGAAACCGGATGAGAGCCCGCTGTTCTCCAGCTTCCCCAAGTTCCAGAGCGAACATCATTCGGTCGAATTCCTCTGCGACTATCTGAGACTCCTGACGCTGGGAACCAGCAACGCCCACGAGGTCGAGGCGGTGATGGAAGAGGAACTGGAAGTTTACTATACGGAACGGCTCAGCATTTCAGGGGCGGTTCTGGCCATGGGTGACGCCTTCCCGGCGCTGGGTATCGTTGCCGCGGTGCTGGGCGTTATTCACACGATGGGAGCCATCACGGAACCGCCGGACGTGCTGGGTCATCTCATCGGGGGTGCCTTGGTTGGTACGTTCAGCGGCATCCTGATTTCTTACGGTTTCGCCTCTCCGATAGGAAAATCGATGGAGGCGGCGTTCAATGCCGAGGCCCGCTACATGATGTGCATCAAGACCGCGATTGTCGCACACATGCGGGGCTATGCGCCCCAGGTTTCGGTCGAATTCGCACGCAAGACCCTGAACAACGATGTCCGTCCCACTTTTGCCGAAGTGGAGGAAATGATCAGCGAACTTCCGAGTGGGTGGTAACACCATCGATGGCTGAAGGCGCACAGACGATCATCATTAAAAGAGTCAAGAAGGGTGGGCATGTTGCCGCCCATGGCGGCACGTGGAAGATCGCCTACGCCGACTTCGTGACCGCCATGATGGCGTTCTTCCTGCTCTTGTGGCTGTTGAATTCGGTGACTCAGGACCAGTTGGAGGGCATTTCCAACTATTTTGCCCCGATTTCCATCTCGGCCACGACCAGTGGCGATGGTGATATCCTCGAGGGCAAGGCGCTGCAGGATATCGAGGCCACTTCGCGGCCCACGGCGACCATGGACCTGCCACCGCCCAAGGCCGGCGAAGGCCCGGCCGAGTTAAGTGGCGAAAAGCCACCGGAAGACCTGTCCGACCAGGAAGCCGAGGAGCTTCTGAAGAAGAAGGAACAGGAGCAGTTCGAGGAAGCCGAGAAGGATCTGCAAGAGGCCATCGATGAGGTGCCTAGCCTCAAGGCCATCTCCAAGAGCCTGCTTATCGACGATACCCCGGAGGGCATGCGTATCCAGATCGTCGATCAGGAAGGGCTGGCCTTGTTCGCCCGCGGCAGTGCCGAACTTTACCTGCACACCAAAAAGATCCTGGAACTGGTGGCCAAGGTGATCCAGACCTTGCCGCAGAAGGTCTCCATCTCCGGCCACACGGATGCTACCAAATACGGCGGTGCCAAGGGCTACAGCAACTGGGAACTGTCGGCCGACCGCGCCAATGCGGCGCGGCGCTATCTGGTGCACCGCGGGGTGGACGACGGGCGGATCAACAGGGTGGTCGGCAAGGCGTCGACCGAGCTCCTGCAGCTCGACAATCCGAGCCATGCCAGCAACCGCCGCCTGTCCATCGTCCTCATGCGCGGCACGGGGCTTAAGGACGAGGCTCTGCCGGGCCTGAGCAAGGCCAAACAAACCGTCGACCGCCCCGATGGCGAGGAAGAACCAGATAACGGCCTGATCTCGGGACCTCCGGGGATCTCGATCCCGCTCGGTCCCGCCAAGCCCAAGCCGGAATCCGCCCCGGTCCCGGCACCCGTCCGCCAGTTGCCCGGCCTTGGCGAAGCTCGCCGTGGGATCGGGGCAGCGGAACCGGAATCGACTCCCAAGCCTAGGGGCGGCGTGTTGATCCCGCTCGGCCCCGCCAAGCCGGAAGCCGTTCCGGTCCCGGCACCCAAGCCGGAATCCGCCCCGGTCCCGGCACCCGAGCCGGAAGTCCGCCAGTTGCCGGGCCTCGGCGAAGCTCGCCGCGGGATCGGGGGAGCAAAACCGGAACCGGCTTCCAAGCCCGGGGGCGGCGTGTCGATTCCGCTCGGCCCCGCCAGGCCCGCGCCAAAGCCGGAGCCGGTTCCCAAGCCTGGGGGCGGCGTGTCGGTCCCGCTGGTTCCGGCACCGAGGGCGGGACCTGTTCCCATGGAAGGCGAGGTCGTAATCCCGTTGAGGACGCCTAAGGGCGAGGTGGTTATTCCCTTGGGGCCCAAGAAACAGTAGACTATGAGTTCGTCTCCGTAGGGAAGGATGATCCCCAGAGGACGGGATGAGGCACGAACCACTTCAGCGTACCCGCTTCTTCTATGTGACGATGTCCCTGCCCTGTCCCTATTTTCCGGACCGGGTAGAGCGCCGCGTGGTGACCGAGTTGTCGGGGCGCGACGCCATCCCTTTCCATGATTCCTTGTCCCTGGCCGGGTTCCGCCGCAGCCACGGCATCGCCTACGCCCCCGCCTGCCCCGGTTGCGACGCCTGCGTCCCGGCGCGGGTGGTGGTCGACGGATTCAAGCGTTCGCGGTCCCTGCGCCGGGTGTGGAACGTAAACGCCGGCCTTGATATTGCGGAGTGCAGGCCCATCGCCACCCAGGAGCAGTACGAGCTTTTCACGGCCTACCAGAACGCCCGCCATGACGGAGGCGATATGACCAAGATGGACATGACCGACTATCAGGTGCTCATTGCCGACACACCGGTGGAAACCGGCTTGATCGAGTTCCGCGAGGAGACGGAGTCCGGACGCGGCCGGCTCGTCGGCGCTTGCCTGGTCGACCGGTTGACTGACGGGTTGTCGGCGGTTTACAGTTTCTTTGATCCCGAGATGCCGACGCGCAGCCTGGGCAACTTCATTGTGCTGTGGCTGATAGAGGAGGCGAAGAGGTTGGAGTTGCCTTATGTCTACCTCGGATTCTGGATCGCCGGCTGTTCGAAGATGTCCTACAAGACTCGATTTCGACCGCTGGAGTGCTTCACGCCCAACGGCTGGGTCCTAATGGAGAACCAAGAGGGAGAAACTTAGAGCCATGAAAAGACGCAATTTCTTGAAGACAGCAGCTATCTCTGGCGCCGCTGCAGCCGCAGCCGCTTCGTCCTTTCCCGCGCCTGCCATCGCCAAAGGGCGCATGCAGTGGCGCATGGTCACGACGTGGCCCAAGAACTTCCCGGGACTGGGGACCGGGCCTAATCTTCTGGCTGAATTGATTGGACGCATGTCGGACGGGCGCCTGACGGTCAAGGTGTTCGGCGGCGGCGAGATCGTGCCTGCCTTCGAGTCCATGGACGCTGTGGGCAGCGGCACGGTCGAAATGGGTCACGGCTCGCCCTATTACTGGAAAGGCAAGGTGCCGGGCACCCAGTTCCTGGCTTCCGTTCCCTTCGGTATGAATGCCCAGGAACTGAACGCCTGGTATCAGTACGGCGACGGACAGAAACTGGCCGACGAGGCCTATGCCCAGATGAACAGCAAGTTCTTCCCCAGCGGCAATACCGGCACCCAGATGGGCGGCTGGTTCAACAAGGAAATAAAGTCTCTGGAAGACTACAAGGGCCTCAAAATGCGCATCCCGGGCCTTGGTGGCGAAGTGGTCAAGGCGGCGGGCGGCAATGTGGTGAACGTGCCGGGTGCCGAAATCCCGCCCGCGCTGCAGTCGGGGGCCATCGACGCCACCGAATGGGTCGGGCCCTATAACGACCTCGCCTTCGGACTCTATAAGGCGGCCAAGTACTACTATTTCCCGGGCTGGCACGAGCCGGGGACCCTGCTGGACAACTTCATCAACCTGGACAAGTGGAACTCACTGCCCAAGGATCTCCAGGCCATCGTCGAGACGGCCAACAAGGCGGTCAACCAGATGGTGCTTTCCGAGTTCACGGGGCGTTCCACCGCCGCGCTTAAGACCTTGGTCGAGAAACACGGTGTCGAACTCCGGAGTTTCCCGAGCGAGGTGTTGGCGGGCCTGAATGTCTTGGCCGATGAGGTAATCGCCGGGATCGCCGCCGGGGATCCGCTGTCGAAGAAGATCCTGGATAACTATATGGTCTTCATGCAGAACGCGACGGCTTGGACCAGGGCCTCCGAACTGCCCTACCTGGCCGCACGGGAGTTGAAGAAGGGATAGACCACTCCTCCCCGCGTTCGAGAGGATGCCGGAGCGTATGGCCGACCCGCGCCCGCTGCCATGGTGCTGCGGGCCGGGGTCGGCTGTAAGCACATTGTTTTTGGTCATTGCCTGAGAGTCTGGGTGACCAGGAGGTGGGGGGGGTGGCGACCGGATTTAACTTTCTATGCTAACTTTTTCCAGATTTTGCTGTTTTGCAAATCCGAAGGCGAAACCAACAGGCCAAGCGGAGTACTCATCATTGAGGTGCTTAACCCCAACGTGACACTGACCAAGAGCCAGCCGTCCGGCGCGGCGGGCGCTCGGATCGCCTGCGGGGTCATCAAGTAACGTTTCTCAGCCTCGTAGGCACTCCGTCGGCCTTCATCCGGCCCTTGTGGATGATGTCCGCAAGGGCGACACGGCGGGGCGCATCGGTTCGTCCGAAAAGGTTTTGCTGGGGCGGCCTAAGGCCTCTTTTTCGCGGCCATGGCCTTCAGAGCTTCCGTTACCTGCGCCATCACCGGTTGCCACTCGCCCCGGTCCGGCTGGCGGAACAGGCGCATGGTCGGGTACCAGGGGCTGTCCTCGCGCTCCATGAGCCACTGGTGGCTGGCGTTGACTGCGTGAAGGGTCCAGACCGGTTTGCCCAGGGCTCCGGCCAGATGCGCTACTGCGGTATCGACCGAGACCACCAGATCAAGGGCGGCGACGGCAGCCGCCGTGTCCGCGAAATCGGTGATTCCAGGCGCGAGGTCGACGGCATTCCCCAGGTCGGCCAGGGCCTCGAACCCCTGGGTCGGCCCCCCCACCTGGAGGCTGAACAGGGTGACCCCCTCGACGCCGGCCAACATCCGGAACAGCTTTGGGTCCAGGGAACGCTCGACGTCCTTTTTCAGCGTGGCGCTGCCGGCCCAGACGATGCCGACGCGGATGCCATCGGCCTCGGCGATGCGGGAGTCGGCTTCGGCGCCATCCGGCACCGTGAGGTAGGGAATCTCGGCCGGGACGGTTTTCAACGTGGTGCCGAAGGCCCGGGGCAGGCTCATCATGGGGAGTTGCAGGTCAAACGGGGGCAGGTCATCGCCCATGGTGACGATCTCCGCGGCACCGTCAAGAGTCCCCAGCAGGCGTTCCAGGCCGGGCCGGCATTCGACCACTATGCGGTTGCACCCTTTCGCCGCCGGCGGAACGTAGCGCGCGGCCAGAATGGCGTCGCCGAACCCCTGTTCGGCGTGAAGAAGCAGTGTTGCCCCCGGTGCCTCGCCGCCGTCCCAAGCCGGCTTGTTGAAATCGCGCTTCTGCGTGGTGAATCCGGGGCTCTCCCAGCGCCATTCGTATTCGCGCCACCCTTCCTCGAACTTCCCCGTCTGAAGCAGGACCAGGGATAGGTTCCAGTGCAGTTGGGCGTCATCCGGGTTGGCTGCGAGTGCCTGACGCAGGTAATCCTCCGCCTCGCCTGGGCGTCCCAGGTCCTTGAGCGTTGCCGCAAGATTGTTGAGCGAGTCCTCGTGACCGGGATCGAGGTTCAGGCAGGCGCGGTACGTGGCCTCTGCCGTCTCGTACCGGCCCGCCTGGGCGTAGGCCAAGGCCAAGTTATAGGTCTTATTGACTTGGTGCGGGGTTAGGCGCAGGGCGGCCTCAAGGTGGGGGATGGCTTCATCGGCACGCCCCATGCGGCTTAACGTCGTCCCCAAATTGTAGAGGGCATCCGAGAATCCCGGGACCAGCTCAACAGCGCGGGCAAAAGCCGTTTCCGCCTCCGGCTCTTCACCCAGCCCCAGGTGGGCATGGCCCAGGTTGTTGTAGGCGGCCGCCATGGTGGGGTCCAGCGTGAGCGCCGTCTTGCAGGCATCGCGGGCCTCTTCGAACCGTTTCAGGGCATTGAGCACGCTGCCCAGGTTGGTAAAGGCATGAGGGCTTTCGGTGTTGAGCGAACAGGAGCGGCGGAACGCATCGGCGGCTTCCTCAAGCCGCCCCATGGCCTGCAGGGTATTGCCCATGGTGACCCAGGGCGCAAAGAAATCCGGTGCTATCGTGGTTGCCTGGCGGCAGAGGTTCAGGGCCGAGTCCAGGTTTCCCGCGTCAGTGAGGATCGACGCCAGGAGATTGAGTGCATCCACGTTTCCAGGGTTGGCGCGGATGATCTCGCCGTAGATCATGGCTGCGTCCCCGGTCTGCCCGGCCTGATGGAGCTTGAGGGCCTTCTGAAGCTGTTGTTTTGCGTCCACGGCCTTTTTTTTCTATTTGAATAATGCTCCGGGCAGCCAGGTGGCCGTCCAGGGGAAGGCAGCGACCAAAATAAGGCCGACGATTTGGATCAGCACGAAGGGCGCCACGCCGCGGTAGATGTCCATGGTCGTCACCTCGGGCGGCGCGACGCCCCGGAGGTAGAAGAGGGCGAAACCGAAAGGCGGGGTCAGGAAGCTGGTCTGCAGGTTGATGGCGATCATGACCCCGAACCAGACGGGGTTGATATCCATCTGCAGCAGCACCGGTCCGACGATGGGCACGACGACGAAGATGATCTCGATGAAATCGAGGAAGAAGCCGAGCACGAACATCACCACCATGACGGTCAGCATGGCGCCGAAAGTGCCGCCCGGCAGGCTCTTGAAGATGCTTTCCACCAGGTTGTCGCCACCGAATCCGCGGAAGACCAGGGAGAACACCGAGGCACCGAGCAAGATGACGAACACCATCGAGCTGATCTTGATCGTCCCCTGCGTGACCTCGCCCAAGATTCCTGCAGCGAAGGTGCGTTTCAGGCTGATGGCCAGCCCCCAGACCAGGATACCCGCCAGCAGCAGCGCGGCGATGAAGGCGGCGACGTCGGTGATCGGCACCACATCGCGCTGCATGCGCAGGTCGAAGGCGTTGGTCAGGACGACCAGGGCCACCAATGCTGCGCCCGCGCCGTAGGTTGAACTCGTGTTTCCGCCGCTCCGCCCCCCCGCCAGCAGGATGGCGCCGACGGACCCCACGGCCGCCGCCTCGGTGGGCGTTGCTACTCCGCCCAGGATGGAGCCCAGAACGGTCAGGATCAGTACGGCGGGCGGGACGAGGACCGTGAAGACCCGGCGCCCGAGATCGGGGGGCCTCTCCCCTTCGGCGACCAGGGCCGGACAGGAGGCGGGATCGGTGATGCTTTTCACCATGATCCAGCCCAGGTAGAGGGCCACCAGGATCATGCCGGGGATGAAGGCTCCGGCGAACAGGTCGAGGGTCGAGACCGGATCTGGCGCCCAGTTGCCGATGGCACGTTGAGCTTCGGCGTAGGAGCCCTGCAGGATGTCTCCCAGCAGGACGAGAACGATGGAGGGCGGGATGATCTGGCCCAGTGTGCCGGAAGCGGAGATTACGCCTGCCGTCAGTTTGGGGCTGTAGCCGGCCCTCAGCATTGTGGGCAGCGATAGCAGTCCCATGGTGACGACGGTGGCGCCGACGATTCCGGTTGAGGCCGCCAGCAGCATGCCGACCAGGACCACCGAATACCCCAGACCCCCGCGCAGCCCCCCGAACAGCAGTCCCATGGTTTCCAGAAGCTGCTCGGCGATGCGGGCGCGTTCCAGCATTACCCCCATGAAGACGAATAGCGGCACTGCCACCAGCAGTTCGTTGACCATGACCCCGAAATAGCGCGATGCGAGGCTGCCCATGAGCGACATGTCGAAAACGCCGAGGACCTCCCCGGCCAGGGCGAACCCAAGCGCCGTGCCGGCCAAGGTGAAGGCAACGGGGAAGCCCGCCAGCAGCAGGCCGCAAGCGACGACGAACATCAGGAGGCTCAGGCTTTCCGCGCCCATCTCAGATTTCCCCTGTTCCGTCGGCGCCGTGTTCCAGCCCGTCGTCCACTATATGGCCGCGCAGGGTCAGCAGCGAGCGGCCGGTCAGTGCCAGACCCTGCAGCCCGATAAGCAGGCAGAAGGCGGGGATGACGGATTTGAGCAGGAACAGCCCCGGAAGGCCGCCGGCTTCGCGCGAGGCTTCCAGACGGAACCAGGAATCGACGACGTAGGGAAGGCTCGCCCAGGTGATGAGAGCCACCACGGGCAACAAAAGGAACAGGCCGCCCAGAAGGTCCACCCAAGCCTTGTAGCGGGCGCTCTTTGGCCGGTAGAAGATGTCGACGCGGACATGCCCGTCGTGCAGCAGGGTGTAACCTGCCCCGAGCATGAATACGGTGCCGTGCATCCAGACATAGGATTCCTGCATCCAGACGAAACCGACGGCGAAGATGTAGCGCATGACCACCACGGCGAACACCACCAGCACCATCAGCAACGTTACCCAGGCAACACCACGCCCGACGATTTCATTCAACCGGTCGATCAGGCGGACGGCACGGGCAAGTTGGTTCATGCTCCCTCCTTGTCATCCCCGCGAAAGTGGCAATTCGTACACCGCCTCCCGTCAGGGTTCCCGTCTTTAGGGGAGCGCCGGGACGTCGTGGTCTTTCATAACCTGTTATAGCGTGAGAAACCCTTGGGGGGCAACTGCCCCGCCTGGGCCCGCTTGCCCAGCCATTTCGCAAGATCTGTCTCGGTTCGGGTCCTGTTACCGATGCGCCAACTCAGTCCATCCGCAAGCTTGAAGGTCTTGATGTCGGCCAGCCCACTATCCTTGTAACGTTGCAGGATGACGCCGCGTCCGCGTGTCATCTCGGGCAACTCTTCCAGCGGAAATACCAGCAGTTTGCGGTTTTGGCCCAGCACGGCGACGTGATCCGCCCCCTCTTCCACCGGCACGCAGATGACGGCCTCCTCGCCGGTGCTGACGTTGAGGACCTGCTTGCCGTTCTTGGTCTGGGCGACGACGTCCTTTTCGGCGACCACGAAGCCGCGCCCGGCGTCCGAGGCCACAATGATCTTGCGTTCGGGCAGGAAGACCTGCATGGCGGTCACGTCGTGTTCGTTGCCGAGGTCAATCATGAGCCGGATCGGCTCCCCGTGGCCGCGTCCGCTCGGCAACTTGTCGCAGCCAAGCGTATAGAAGCGCCCGTTGGTGGCGAACAGCACCAGCTTGTCGGTGGTCTGGGCGGGGATGATGAAACGCCCGCGGTCCCCTTCCTTGAATTTGAGGTCTTCGGCTTCCACGTTGTGCCCCCGGATGGCTCGGATCCAGCCCTTTTCAGAGCAAACCACGGTTACGGGTTCACGCTCGATCATGGCTTCCAGCGGCACCACGATGCCGGATGGGGCCTCACCGATCTCGGTGCGGCGACGACCGAGTTCCGTCTTAGGGCCGAACTGTTTTTTGAGGCCGGTGATGTCGTCGCGGATGACTTTCCAGCGCTTGCCCTCGTCCCCCAGGAGCGTCTCGATCTCCGTCTTTTCGGTTCGGAGGGATTGGTCCTCGCGGCGGATTTCCATTTCTTCGAGTTTGCGCAACTGCCGGAGGCGCATGTTGAGGATCGCTTCGGCCTGGACGTCGGTTAGCTTGAAGACTTTTCTCAATTCGGCTTTGGGTTCATCCTCCTCGCGGATGATACGGATCACCTCGTCGAGATTGAGGTAGGCCACCAGCAGGCCGCCCAGGATATCGAGCCGGTGCTCGATCTTGCCGAGCCGATTGGCCTTACGCCGGACCAGCACCTCCATGCGGTGCTCGAGGTAGGCCGACAGCACGTCCCGCAGGTTCATCACCCGGGGGGTGTTTTTGCGGTCGAGCACGTTCATATTGAGCCCGAATCGGACTTCGAAGTCGGCTTGGCGGAACAGCTGTTCCATCAGCATCTCGGGCTCGACGGTGCGGTTCTTGGGCTCCAGCACGATGCGCACGTCCTCGGCGCTTTCGTCGCGGATGTCGGCCAGGATCGGCAGCTTGCGGGCCTGCAGCAATTCGGCCACTTTTTCGATCAGGCGGGACTTCTGCACCTGGAAGGGAATCTCGGTGACCACGATTTGGTAGAGGCCATGGCGCATCTTCTCCACCTCCCAGCGGGCCCGAACCCGGAATCCGCCGCGGCCCGTGCGGTAGGCCTCGACTACCGATTCACGGCTCTCTACCAGGACGCCGCCGGTTGGAAAGTCTGGGCCTGGAACCAGTTCCACCAGCTTCTCGACAGAGGCCTTGGGGTACTGGATCAAATGGCTCAGGGCGTCGCAGAGTTCGGCCAGGTTATGGGGCGGGATATTGGTCGCCATGCCGACCGCGATCCCCGATGCCCCGTTGGCCAAAAGGTTGGGGAGGCCGGCCGGCAGGACGGTGGGCTCCTCCTCCTCGCCGTCGTAGGTCTCGCGGAAATCGACAGCATCCTCGTCCAGGCCTTCGAGCAGCTTGAGCGCCACCGCGGTCAGGCGGGCCTCCGTGTAGCGCATGGCGGCCGCGTTATCGCCGTCGATATTGCCGAAGTTGCCCTGGCCGTCGACCAGCGGATAGCGCACGGCAAAGGATTGGGCCAGCCGTACCATGGCATCGTAGACCGCCTGATCGCCGTGGGGGTGGTACTTACCGATGACGTCGCCGACCACGCGTGCGCACTTCTTGAACCCTTTGTCGGGATCTAGTTTCAGTTGGCGCATGGCGAACAGCAGACGGCGGTGGACCGGTTTCAGTCCGTCGCGCACGTCGGGCAACGATCGTGAAACGATGGTCGAGAGCGCATAAGCCAGATAGCGCTCGGACAATGCGTCGGCTAGGCGGGTGTCGCGGACGTCGCCTTCGTTGGGCGCTTGGGCTGTCTTGTTCATGGCGGTCTCGTTGTGGCGGAAAGAAGTGACAGATATAGTATGCGTCTTCCGCCCGGCGTCAACAGGTAGCGTTGTCCCGGAGGCTCAATTTCGGTGCCGGCGCCGCGACGACAACGGTTCACACCGGCCAGCGACCGCCACCTGCGGCCGGTCGTCAATGACCGTCCGAGGGGCCGGGCAGCGTCCTGGACAACCTGGGTCCTGCGAAGGGATGTGGCCTCCTAACACGTGGCGTGCCAAGGGGATTCGGTATGGGGCTTCTGCGGCGGCGAGGTGCGCGCTGCGGCGGCGATCCGGCCCATCAGGCGCTCGCGTGCCGGCGGCGGCGGTCCGTGGTAGACGTGGTGTTCGAGGAAGAACCCGGTCAGTTTAAGCCCATCCGCCACTTGGCGTGTGTCCCCTGCTCCGCCGGACCCGAGCAGAAAATCAGGCAACGGAAGCAGTACCTTGCGATAGGGAGCACCGGCCTCTCCGCTCACTGCACGCCCCGATTTGGGCGACACGTAGACCAAATTGTCGTCTCGGCCCGTGGCGGCGCACCTGTCGAGGTCGAGACCGAACCCCAGTTCCTGGAGCAAGCCCAGTTCCCATTTGACGTAGATGGACGGCCACCAATCCACGTCCAGCGCGTCCAGCACCACCTTGAGGCCATCATAGACCGGGCGGTGGGGTTCGCGTTCGGGCAATGTGGTCTCTGCCACCGCGCAGGCCGAAGACAGAGCGGCCAACTGCAACGGCGTGTCCAGAATTTCTGCAGCGTAGGCGTGGACGGGCTCCAGGGTGAATGTTCCCAGGTGTTCAGGCAATCGCGCCCGCCAGTGGGCGTGAACCAAATTTCCGGGCTGCAGGATGCCGCGCAGTTTGCGCCCCGCCCCGCCCCGCACCAGTCCCGCGTGCCGACCGTGGCTACGGGTCAACAGCGAAACAATCGCCGCTGCCTCTCCGTGTTTGCGAGCGGATAACACGATGCCGTCGTCAGTCCAGTCCATGGGGCAGAAGTGTACTTCAATGCCTCGGATACTCAGTGCATAAAGCTTCCGAGCGAGGACCCTCGCGGCTTTCGGGGCGCCCCACCCTGCCTCGTAGCGGCCGAAATATGCGAATCCGGCACGGCGTTTACAGAATTTCAACCACTTTGGGTTACCGTGATTTTATGGACATGGTCGAGACAGTGGGTGGAAAGTTCTCTCCGTTGGGCAGAATATTCCCTCCCTCCCCGAGACATCGGCAGAGGCGTGTCCGCCAAGTCACGGAAGGATCGTGATTTTGTGATCGACTGAGAATGGCGCGAATCTTGCTTCGGATATTCAGTGTAGGAAGGAGGAACCATGATCACCAGGAAAATTGATCAGAGGCTGCTCAGAACGCCACAAGGGGCCGGCGGCGGTATGTCCGATGGCGACGATCCCCTTCCCCATCCGGCGGCGTCTCCTGCCGATACCCGTCGCGACGGTGCGGTCCAAGGACGTAGTGTTCGGGGGACAACGGCGGACATCGACTGTTCGGCGGGCTATGACGCGGTATACGGCTGGTACTAATCCCGGCATCGCCAGTTGTCTCTCCGAGGCCGGAGTCCCTGCTCACACGTCGAAATTCAGCCCCCAATCGCGGTAGCGCTCGGGGTCGTCGCCCCATTTCTCGCGGACTTTGACGAAGAGGCCCAGATGGACCTTCCGCTCCAGGATGTCTTCGAGTTCGGTGCGTGAGGCGGAGCCGAGCGCCTTGATGCGGGTGCCCCCCTTGCCCAGCACGATCCCCTTCTGGCTTTCACGCTCGATATAGATCACCTGGCCGATGCGCAGGGAACCGTCCGAGCGCTCCTCCCATTCCTCCGTCTCCACTGTTGCGGCATACGGCAGTTCTTGGCGGAGTTGCAGGTAGAGCTTCTCGCGCGTGATTTCGGCCGCCAACAGGCGCATGGGCATGTCGGAGACTTGATCCTCTGGGAACATCCAAGGGCCTTCGGGGGCGCGTGCGGTCAAGTGGGCGGCCAGATCATCCACGCCGCTGCCTTTGAGCGCCGAAATCATGAAAATTTCCGAGAAAAGGCCCAAAGAATCCAGTCCTGAGGCCAGTTCCAGAAGATTGGGTTTATTGACGGTGTCCACCTTGTTCAGGGCCAGGATGACGGTATCGCGTTTCTGCTTTTTCAAACCGTCAAGGATGCGGGCCGTATCGGCGTCAATTCCCTTCTTGGCGTCGATTAGCAACAGGACCTCGTCGGCATCGCCGGCCCCGCTCCAGGCTGCCGCCACCATGGCCCGGTCGAGGCGCCTGCGGGGTTGGAAAATGCCCGGTGTGTCGATGATGACGAGTTGCGTTTCTTCCTTGAGGATGATGCCCAGAACCCGGGTGCGGGTGGTCTGGACCTTGGGGGAGACGATGGACACCTTGGTGCCCACCATGCGGTTCAAGAGGGTCGACTTGCCGACATTGGGCGCGCCCAGGATGGCGACAAAACCGCAGCGGGTGTTCATGAATCCTCCTCTGCGGAGACGCGGGTGAGCAACGCCTCCGCGGCGGCCTGCTCGGCTGTGCGTTTGGATGGACCCGTCGCGGCGGCGGGGGCGTAGCCTTCCAGGGCCGCCTCGATGGTGAATACGGGGGCGTGGTCGGGACCGTTGCGGTCCATCTGGCGATAGGCGGGGAGTTTGAGGCCGCGGGCCTGGCTCCATTCCTGTAACGTCGTTTTGGCGTCTTTTGGCGGACTGAGGTCCTCATGCATCAGAGGCTCCCAATGAGTGCGAACGAAGTTGCTCGCCGCCTCCAGGCCCGCATCGAGATACAGCGCTGCGATCAGCGCTTCGCAGGAGTCGGCTAGGATGGCCGGGTTTTTCCGTCCGCCTGTCTCCGCCTCGCCCGGCGAAAGGAGCAGATACTCGCCGAGGCCGATGTTGCCTGCGACCCGAGCCAAGGCCTCGCGTCGGACCAATGCGGTAAAGCGGCGCGAAAGCTCGCCTTCCTCTTCATCGGGGAAACGATCGTAAAGCATACGGGAGACAATAAGGCCCAGAACCCGATCGCCGAGGAACTCCAAGCGTTCGTTCGTCCAGATTCGCTCGTTGCGGGTCTTGGTCGTGCTGGAATGGGTCAGGGCGCGTGTCAGCAGGTCCGTATCGGAAAATCGGTGGGCCAGAAACGCTTCGAGCGCCGCGGTCATCCTATTCGATCCCGGTGAACATACGCTTGAAGCGAAGTGACGACGGCCATTCCCAGATTTTCCAAGGTGAACCGTTGATCGAGAAGAAAAGAAACTCGGCGCGGCCTATCAGGTTCTCCTTCGGCACGAACCCGACATCGTTGAGGAAACGGCTGTCGCGCGAGCTGTCGCGGTTGTCACCCATCATGAAATAGTGGCCCTCGGGTACCGAATAGACCGGGGTGTTGTCGACAGGCAGGTTGTCGGCGATCTCGAGAATATAGTGCTGTTGGCCGCCAGGCATGGTCTCAAGGAAGCGTGTCGTGCGGATTAGATTGCCGTATTGGTTCACGTACTGGAGATCCTCAACCTGCCGGCGCTCGACCTGCTGCCCGTTGATATGCAGCCGGCCGTTTTTGACCTGAATCTTGTCTCCCGGCAGTCCGATAATGCGTTTGATGTAATCCGTCTTGCCGTCCGTCGGCAGTTTGAATACGGCGACATCGCCGCGTTCGGGTTCCTCGAACATCACTCGTTCCGGGATGATCGGAAGCGAGAACGGCAATGAATGACGGCTGTACCCGTAGGAGAACTTGGAAACGAACAGGTAATCGCCCACCAGAAGAGTTGGGATCATGGACCCGGAGGGAATATTGAACGGCTCGTAAGCAACGGTACGTACGGAAAGCGCGATGACAACCGCCCATAAGACGGTGGTCACCGTTTCCGTGAATCCACTTTTCCAGGACGTGGGAGGCTTTCTCATTCGGGGAACGGCCTAACAACTTGAATTTCCCGAGGTTTAAGCCAGCCCTTGGCCCCGCTGTCAAGCGCCTTTGGGAGGGAGGTAACGGGAAACTTGGGGCGTGTCGGCGGGAACAGCCTCAATCACGACCATGGCCTGGGCCAGCGGGTACTCGTCGCTGAGGCTCAGGTGTATCCGGGGTTCGGTGTCGGGGGGCGCCATATCGTACAGCCTTTGACGTGCCTTGCCGGAAAGCTCGATGAAGGGCTGTCCGGACGGATGGTTCCCGACCGCGATGTCCTTGAGACGGATGCCGTCGCGGAATCCGGTGCCCAGTGCTTTCGCACATGCTTCCTTGGCGGCGAAGCGTTGGGCGTAGACCTGGGCCGGGTTTGCACGGGATTCGGCACGGGTTCGTTCGGATTTGGAGAAGACACGTGTCTTGAAACGATCGCCGAAACGTTCGAGCGATCTTTCGACGCGGCGTATGTCGCAGAGGTCCGTGCCCAGTCCTAGGATCATGTTTCGTGCCGGGCCTCGTTCATCAGGCGACGCATTTCGCGGATGGCAGCGTTCAACCCGACGTAGATGGCCTCTCCTACCAGGAAGTGGCCGATGTTAAGCTCGACGATGGTGGGGATTGCCGCAATGTCGCTGACGGTATCGAATCCCAGCCCGTGTCCGGCATGGCATTCCAGGCCGATAGACGCGGCGTGCGCCGCGGCTCCTTCGATCCGGGAGAATTCACGATCACGGACGGGCCCTGCCGGAGCATCGCAGTAGGCTCCCGTATGGAGTTCGACCACCGGAGCGCCGATGGCCAGCGCAAGATCGAGTTGGTACGGGTCGGGTTCGACGAACAACGATACGCGGACGCCGGCTTCGCTCAGCAAGCCGACCACGGGGGCCAGATGATCGCGGCCGCCAGCAACATCGAGGCCGCCCTCGGTGGTCCGCTCCGCGCGTTTTTCCGGCACGATGCAGGCCGCGCGCGGGCGATGACGCAGTGCGACGGCCAGCATCTCGTCAGTTGCCGCCATTTCGAGGTTGAGCGGCAAGCCGAGTTCGGAGAGCGTGCGTGCCAGATGATTGATGTCGTCGTCGGAGATGTGGCGTCGGTCCTCGCGCAGATGAGCGGTGATGCCGTCTGCCCCGGCCTCGGCGGCAACATGGGCGGCCCGCACCGGATCGGGATGCGGCCCGCCGCGTGCGTTGCGGATGGTTGCCACATGGTCGATGTTGACGCCTAATCGTAGATGCTCGTGTGCCATGGTTTGCTCCTACCCCCGGGCGCGCTCGACTTCATGGATGACGGGTGTCGCGCGAAGCGCTGCGATGATGTCGGTCAGGTGTTTGACATCGCGGACCTCGATGTCCAGCAGCAGCTCGAAGATCTCGATCGTTCGATTGGTGATCTTGATATTGGAAATGTTGCCTTCGTTCTTCGCGATGACCATCGAGAGGTTGCCAAGGCTGCCGGGCTCGTTGGCGACGGAAATATGGACCCGCCCGACATGGGCCTCCTCCCCTTGTTCCTCTTGATCCCAGGCGACGTCAAGCCAGCGCTCCGGCTGATCCGAGTAGGTTTCCAGCATCTCGCAATCGATGGTGTGGAGGGTCACCCCCTTGCCAGTGGTGACGATGCCAACAATGCGGTCGCCCGGCAGAGGATGACAACAACCGGCGAAATGCATGGCCATGCCCGGGATGAGACCGCGGATGGGAATTCCACCCGTCTTCTTGCCTTTAGGGGCGCCACCGAGCCGTTCCCGGGCCCGGGAAATGGAAATCACCTTGTCGTTAGGTTTCTTTGCCTTGATGCCCGGAAACACCGTTTCCATGACGTGTCGTGCGGTCAAGTGCCCCGCTCCCACTTCGGCGCAGAGATCCTGCCAAGTGGGTACCTTGAAGGTCTTGAGGACTCCATCCAGAGCCTTGTGGGTGAACTCGTAACCTTCTTCCGTGAATGCCTTCTTGAGAATGGCCTCGCCCAACGTCATGTACTGTTCGCGTTCGGTTATGCGCACGAAGCGGCGGATATGGGCCCGAGCCTTGCCGGTGACAACGAAGCGCTCCCAGGTCGGCGACGGGGTCTGGGCCTTGGATGTCAAAATCTCCACTTGGGCGCCGTTTTTCAGGGGCGTACGCAACTGCCCCATGTGTCCGTTGATCTTGACCCCGACACAGTGATCGCCGACTTCGGAATGTACAGCGTAAGCGAAATCGACCGGCGTTGCGCCGTGAGGCAGCGTGATCAGATCGCCACGGGGCGTAAAACAGAACACTTGGTCCTGGAACATTTCCAGCTTGGTATGTTCCAGGAATTCCTCGGGTCCGGCGGTGTTTTCCAGAATGTCCAGCAACTCGCGGAGCCACCGGTACTGGCGTCCGTCGACCTTGTCGGCATCCTGCTGCTTGTAACGCCAGTGAGCCGCCACGCCCTGTTCTGCAATGTCGTGCATTTCGTGGGTGCGGATCTGGATTTCGATGCGATGCCGCTCCGGACCGAAGACGGAGGTGTGGAGTGAACGGTATCCATTCGGCTTCGGTGTCGAGATGTAGTCCCTGAAACGTCCCGGAACCACCGGGTAGCGGCTGTGAATGACCCCAAGCACCTGATAGCAGTCCGCGACCGTGTCGACTGTGATGCGGAACGCCATGATGTCGCAGAGCTGCTCGAAGTTGATGTTCTGGCGTTGCATCTTCCGCCAGATGGAATAGGGCGTCTTCTCCCGGCCCGAGATCCTGCACTTGACGTCCGACTCCTCCATTACGAGTTCGATCTCGGTGATGATGCGCGGCGTCAGAGTGCCGCCCTGCTCACGCAGGAAGTCGAGCCGGGCCATGAGCGAGTCCCGGGCGTCAGGATTGAGTTCGGCAAACGACATGTCCTCAAGCTCGTGCTTGACTTCGTGCATGCCGATCCGCTCGGCCAGAGGCGCATAGATCTCCATGGTTTCCAAGGCGATCCGCCGCCGGCTCTCGGAATTCTTGATGAAGTGCAGAGTCCGCATGTTGTGAAGACGATCGGCAAGCTTCACCAGAAGAACACGGATGTCCTCGGACATGGCCAGCAAGAGCTTGCGGAAGTTCTCCGCCTGTTTGTGGTCGGACTGGAGTTCGAGCCGCGTGAGTTTGGTAACGCCGTCGACCAGACGAGAGATTTCCCCGCCGAACAGGGTCTCCAGATCCTCGTGGGTGGCCGAGGTGTCCTCGATGGTGTCGTGCAGGAGCGCGGTGACGATGGTCGCCGTGTCCAGCTTAAAGCTGAGCAAGATGCCCGCGACTTCGAGAGGATGAGAGAAATAGGGATCGCCGGAGGCCCTCACTTGGGAGCCGTGGGCCTTCATGGCGTAGACGTAGGCACGGTTGACGAGTTCCTCGTCGGCACCCGGGTTATAGGCCTTGAGCCTCTCGACCAGTTCGTATTGGCGGATCATGGCGTCTCCTGTCCGCCTGTATCCCGCCCGTTACACAGGACTGGTGGGCACGTGCAGGCGATCAATCCCGAACCAGTGCGCGCTATGCCGTCAGCCCTCCGGCACGTTCTCCGGGGCGGGGGCCTCCGGGGCGTTCTCCGGCACGTCCTCCAGGACGTCCTCCGGGGCGGGGGCCTCCGGTGCGTTCTCCGGCACGTCCTCCAGGACGTCCTCCGGGGCGGGGACCTCCGGGGCGTTCTCCGGCACGTCCTCCAGGACGTCCTCCGGGGCGGGGGTCTCCGGCACGTCCTCCGGCACGTCGGAAAAGGCGTTGGATGCCAAGCCCATGCTCTCGGGCGACGCATCGCCGACCGGGTTTGCATCGTCTCCTACCGACAGCATATCAGCGGCGATTTCTTCGTCGGTGCGCGCTTCGCCCGCTTCCTCGGCGATCTCCCCCTGGATGGCCTGGAGGTCCATTTCCTCTTCGATCGGCTCGTCACGTTCGACGAAATGTTGCAGGCCCTTGATCAGGCCGCTCTCCAGTTCCTCGAGATCGACGGTTCTGTCCGCTATTTCGCGTAGCGCCACGACCGGATTCTTGTCGTTGTCCCGGTCCACCGTCAGCGGCACACCGGCCGAAATGTTGCGGGCCCTCTGCGCCGCCAGCATCACCAATTCGAAGCGGTTCGGAACCTTGAGGACGCAGTCTTCAACCGTTACTCGGGCCATGGATCACTCTCTCCATTCTCGGGAACCCCGGACCCAGGGTCCGGAAAACGCTGAGTATATAGGCGCCTGCCCAGGGTTAGGCAAGTACAAAGGAACCTCCTACTAGCCCCTCGCCAACCGCCCGGCAGGTCTGATCCCCAGGGAGAGTGGCGATCAGGGCGTCCAGGGTGTCACCCGTGACCGGATGTGCCCAATGTGGCGCGATGTCCCTCAGTGGCAAAAGAACGAAGGCGCGATCTTGCATTCTAGGGTGCGGCAGATGGGGGTGTTCGGAAACCTGGCCATCATAGTCGATAAGGTCGAAATCCAGCACCCTGGCCTCGTTGCGATGCGCCCGCACCCGGCCAAAAGCGGTCTCGATTTCATGCAGAAGTTCAAGAAGGGCGCCGGGTGTCAGGTCCGTTTCCAAGGCTGCCACGCCGTTGACGAACCAGGGCTGATCCGAGGCCGGGACCGGGGCGCTTTCATAAAGGTGCGACCGGGCCGACACCTGCACCCCCGCCTTTTCCAGGGTGCCGAGTGCGGTCAGACAGATTTTCTGCGGCGAGCCGTGGACGGGGCTGGCTAGGTTGGCGCCGAAGGCGATCAGGATCATCCGGTGAAATCCTATCTTGCAGTCTATTGCCGATCCCCCTAACTATATACCCTATAGTCTCCGTATATCCCATAGTTTCCGCCGGAGCCATGTTGCCGGTGGGTTTTTCAAATATCAGATTTTTAGTAAGGGTGTTGGACCATGCAATTCTATCCGCAGGAACGTATCGGCCTTTTCATCGACGGCTCAAATCTTTACGCCGCAGCGCGGGCTCTCAATTTCGACATCGACTACAAAAAGGTGCTGGAGCGGTTCGCCACCGAAGGTCGTTTGATCAGGGCCTTCTACTACACGGCGCTGATCGAGGACCAGGAGTACTCGCCCATCCGGCCGCTGGTCGATTGGCTGGATTACAACGGCTATACCATGGTCACCAAACCGACCAAGGAGTTCACGGACGCGGCGGGCCGACGGAAGATCAAGGGTAACATGGATATCGAACTCGCCATCGATGTCATGGAGATGGCCACGCACTTGGACCACATCGTCCTTTTTTCGGGGGATGGCGACTTCCGGCGCCTGGTTGAAGCGGTTCAGCGCAAAGGGGTGCGGGTGACCGTGGTCTCGACGGTTCGCTCCCAACCGCCGATGATTGCTGACGAGCTTCGGCGCCAAGCCGACACCTTCCTCGAACTCGAGAATCTGCGCTCCAGCATCGAACGCCCGGGTGGCCACCCGCGCGAAGACCGCCCGGGTGGCTACCAGCGAGAAGACCGGCCGGGTGGCTACCAGCGAGAAGACCGGCCGGGTGGCGGCCAGCGCGAGGACCGGTCGGGTGGCGGCCAGCGCGAGGACCGGTCGGGTGGCGGCCAGCGAGAAGACCGGTCGGCGCACCAACCTGAAGAACAGGACAGTATGCCGCAGGGGCCGGGAGACTTCCCCGACATCAACGCATGACGGGAGCCCCGTTTTGGGCCTGTTGAAAGACGTCCCTTCTCCCGGGCGGAACTGCACGAAATGTCCGCGTTTGGTGGAGTTCCGGGAAGCCAACCGAATGAAGTGGCCGGACTGGCACAACGCGCCTGTGCCGTCTTTCGGGCGGCGGGACTCGCGGCTGCTTGTCGTCGGCCTGGCTCCCGGTCTCAAAGGGGCCAACCGCACGGGACGGCCGTTTACCGGGGATTGGGCGGGGGATCTGCTCTACCCGACGCTTAAGACATTTGGGTTGGCGACCGGCACATATGGAGCCAATGCGGATGACGGGTTCGAACTCGTCGATTGTCGGATCACCAACGCCGTGCGTTGCGTGCCGCCGGAAAACAAACCGGTCGCGGCTGAAACCTCCGCTTGCCGCTCTTATCTGGAGCACGAGATCACGGGCATGCCGGATATTCAGGTGGTGTTGGCATTGGGGACGATTGCCCATGTTGCCGTGCTGACGGCTTTGGGGGAGAAGAAAAAGCCGTATCCCTTCCGCCATGGCGAGATCTACG
Organism: Rhodospirillales bacterium; assembly: GCA_003354135.1. Lineage (GTDB taxonomy): Bacteria > Pseudomonadota > Alphaproteobacteria > Rhodospirillales > GLO-3 > GLO-3. The sequence continues at coordinate 1,789 of PIVK01000019.1, read as the reverse complement.
ATCTGGCGGGCGGGCCACTGTTGGCCGACAGCTATCATTGCTCGCGCTACAACACCAACACCGGGCGCCTGACCGAGGCCATGTTCCACGACGTGTTCCGCAGGGTTCTGGCGAAAATCCGCAGTTGAGAGGCGCTTGCCGGCGCGTTATACCCGCTTTTTTAGGTTCATCCAAAGGAGGGCAAGGTTGTGGAGATCGTCTGTCTCGATATGGAAGGGGTCCTGGTGCCCGAGATTTGGATCAACTTTTCCGAGGCGACGGGAATTCCAGAGCTGCGCCGCACCACCCGCGACGAGCCCGATTACGACGTTCTGATGAAGGGCCGGCTCAAGATCCTCGATGAAAAGGGCTTTAAGCTGGCCGACATTCAGAAGGTCATTGCCGAAATGGGACCCATGGACGGCGCCCGTGACTTTCTCGACGACCTGCGCGGGCGCTACCAAGTGGTGATCCTGTCCGACACCTTCTATGACTTCGTGTGGCCGCTCATGGAATCCTTGGGACGGCCGACCCTTTTCTGCCATCGTCTCGAAATTGACGACACGGGACGGGTAGCCGATTACAAGCTGCGATTGCGGGATCACAAGCGCGAAGCGGTGAAACGCTTTAAGCAGCTAAATTTCGGTACCATCGCGGCCGGTGATTCCTACAACGACACCGCCATGCTGGGTGAGGCCGACGCGGGGATTCTGTTCAAAGCGCCTGACAACGTCATTGCTGAATTTCCCCAGTTCCCCGCCGTCACTGAGTATGCGGAGCTGACGGCAGGAATTGACGAGGCCCGGGCGCGTATCCGCAAGGGCTGAAGTTCGAATTCCCAGAGCCGATCGACATACGCCGAGTCATTGCCATGGCTCGGCGTATGTCGTTAATCATGATGTATTTCAAAAGGATAGAGAGAATTCACACGACAAATCGGAACCATCTTATGTCTCCGATTTGTCGCGATCCGCTCTAGCAATCGGCCACCGCTTCCACTTGCGCAGGCGTGACGGGAATCCCTGTCTTTCCAGACGAGACCTTGGAGTCTAACCGTTCCTATTTTGGACAACTTAAGAGTCCAATTCTCATCAGAGTCTAACACAAATTATACACTAAAAACGACCAAGCACATTCAATGTGGACATTAACTAGACAGTAGTGTACTGTATGGGGGTGGTTTTTGGTCCGAATGTGCAGGGGGACATCCCGTGTTGGACAGTAAGAAGCTGATGAAGGTCGCCGGGATTTCACGGGCGACGTTGAACAATTACATTGCTCTTGGGATATTGCCGAAACCGATTGTGCAGACCGCGCAAGACGACGGGACGCGGATTCCCCGTATCGGTTTCTTTCCCGAAACGGTGTTTCAGATCATCGACAGGGTGAACGAGCTAAAAAACAAGGGGGTCAGGATGGCCGAAATCGTATCGATTTTACGGTCCGAGACCGCGGCGGAAGAGAATGCCGTGGCTTCCGTCTATGGGGGTGACCAAAGACGGGGGAAACCGGTCGCTGCCGCGCCTGCTCCCATATCCCAGGTTGCCGGCACCAGGACCGACGCCGAAGATCCGCGCTTGTGGCTGTCCCTGGATGCCGTCACCCAGCCCACATACCTGGTCAATCACAACTTCGAGCTGGAATGGGCGAGCGATGAAGCTCTCGAACTGATTTTCGGCTCCCGAGATTTGATGTCGGGCGACATCAGCGAACGCAACCTGTTCTCCCTGGCCTTCCACGACGATGGACCTGTGTCACGGGCAGAGGGGTTGGAGGACTTTCTGGCATTTCACTTGGCCGCAGCCAAGAA
>PIVK01000383.1 GCA_003354135.1 Rhodospirillales bacterium | reverse complement strand
GGCTCTATTTTTGCTCAGACGTCGGCACATAGGAGTCTACTAAGACGTCGGCACTTTTTTGACCGGTCTACTCTTATGTCGGCAAAATTAGACTATTTAAAGAGAGGTTTCCCGTCAGGGGCGCAGTCTGTCACTGGCCATTGGCCGAGACACATGCTTTTTTCAATGTCCGTGTAGTATACAAGTGGTCATTGCCCTGTGTTGAATCCCAACATTGTTTTTGTTACAATTCCTTATAATTAGAGTTATATGTACTGTTTGCTGACCTTGTTGGTCATAATATGCCATAAGAAGTGTAGTCCAGTATATATATATTTGTGATAATATAGTGGAAGGTGTAAAAAAGACGTGGGGTATCCCAATCTTGTTTTTTCTAATTATGTACTGTTGGCAGACTTTGTTGGTCATAATATGCCATAGGAAATGTAGTGGAAATATGTAAAGACGTGGGGTATCCCAATCTTATTTTTTCAATGCTGGTGATTGTCAGTTTTATGTAGTGGAGGCATTCTTGGTCTGTGTCTATGTGATCAGATTTCATTTGCTAAGTTAAGCAATGACGGCCTCGGTTAGTTCTTGGATGGGTGACCATTGAACATTTCACTGGTAATTTTATTGTTGTCATTTTTTGTTCTTAGGCGCTGTACCTTAGTTTATCAGCCATTGTGGGCTGTGCCAGGGGGGTGTGTAGGGGGCTGGCTTTTTTTGTGTGTTTCCTGTATATGTCTATTACTGGTCACTGGGGTGCATTTTACTGTTTTGTGTATGCTAAAGCTGTTATGCCTTTAGTGTGCCAGTCAGGGGTAGTTATGG
>PIVK01000382.1 GCA_003354135.1 Rhodospirillales bacterium | reverse complement strand
ATGAAATTTGTTAGCTGACAGCAGGAGACGACTTGTTCAAATCTGCATCTAACCCAAAAATCAGTAGTAATTTCCCATTGGGACTGGACCTGTGTATGGTTGGATCTGGACTGAAAAATAGCAGCCTGCCGCTGAATTTTATTTGCCATTCACAAGGTGGGGGTCGACCCCAAACAGATCTAATCCAAAAATCAGTATAATGTTATTTCCCATTGGGACTGGCCCTGTGTATGGTTGGATCTGGACTGAAAAATAACAGCCTGCTGTTGACTTTTATTTGCCATTCACAAGGTGGGGGTTGGCCCCAAATGGATTTGGATGAAATTCGTTAGCTGGCAACAGGAGATGACTGGTTCAAATCTGCATCTATCCCAAAAATCAGTATAATGTAATTTCCCATTGGGACTAGACCTGTGTATGGTTGGATCTGGACTGAAAATTAGCAGCCTGCCGTTGACTTTAATTTGCCATGGTGGGGGGTCGACTCCAAGTGGATTTGGATGAAATTTGTTAGCTGGCAGCAGGAAACGACTGGTTCAAATCTGCATCTAACCCAAAAATCAGTATAATGTAAATTCCCATTGGGACTGGCCCTGTGTATGGTTGGATCTGGACTGAAAAATAGCAGCCTGCCGTTGACTTTTATTTGCCATTCACAAGGTGGGGGTCGACCCCAAATGGATTTGGATAAAATTTGTTAGCTGGCAGCAGGAGACAACTGGTTCAAATCTGCAACTAACCCAAAAATCAGTATAATGTAATTTCCCATTGGGACTGGCCCTGTGTATGGTTGGATCTGGAGTGAAAAAAAGC
>PIVK01000018.1 GCA_003354135.1 Rhodospirillales bacterium | reverse complement strand
AAACTTGAAACAGGATCAGAATGGGGTGTCCGTACCCATAGTTTCCATAGATCTTGCGGATCTGGGGAGCACCGCCGGCGTCGCCGGCGTGGTTATCAACGGTGCTGCTGCAGGCGATTTCAGCGGCTTTTCCGTCTCGGCGGCGGGGGATGTCAACGGTGACAAGATTGGGGACATCCTCATTGGGACTTTCACGGCCAACGTCCCTGGCAAGAAAGATGCCGGCGTCACCTATCTGATCTACGGTGGGACCGATTTGGGATCGGATGGGCGCATAGATCTTGCGCGCCTGGGTAACGCCGGCGTGGTTATCAACGGTGCCGCTGCAGGCGATGAGAGCGGCTGGTCCGTCTCCGGGGCGGGGGATGTCAACGGGGACGGTCATGGGGACATCCTCATTGGGGCGCCTATGGCCGTGGCCGACGTTAACTCTGACAGGTCATTTTCCGGCCTCAGCCACCTGATCTACGGTGGGGAGGACGGCTTGTTGGGATCGGGAGGGTCCATAGATCTTTCGGCACCACTGGGGAGCGCCGGCGGTATGGTTATCAACGGTGCCATTTTAAAGGAGGCGAGCGGTTGGTCCGTTTCCTCGGCGGGGGATATCAACGGTGACGGTTTAGGGGACATCCTCATTGGGGCGCCGGGGTGGAATCTAGCCGGCACCGGCTATGTGGTGTTTGGTAAACTGGGGAGTGCGGACGCCGAGAAGGATTTCTTCGAGTTCGAAGTGACCGATCTCGACACCTTCCCACCGCTGTCCGGCCGCTTTGAAATCGGGGTGACTGCGGCGCCCTAAAAGGCGGAACCCCGCTCTATGTAATTTCTGGGGAGGAATTGCATAGGGCAGCCTGAGAACCCGCCGGGGCAACCGTTTGCGTGAAGGGCATGGGCCCGAAGGCGCCGTTAACCGAACGGAAAGATCGGCCGGGTTAGCCTGCCTCGACAAGACATGAAAAGGAGGCGGCGATGCAGGCGGAGAATGACACCCTTGAACAAAGTTCGTTCTGGCGCAACAGGCTGCTGTGGTCCTGCCTTGCCCTCTATGCGCTGGGGATGACGGTTTACTTCTGGTACGAAATGGCCGGGGCCTTCGATTGGATGGTGCTCTGAGGCATTTCCCCGACCCCCTTCAGATGACCGACAGAATGCTTGCCACCAGGGGGTGGCGGACGATGTCCTGGTCGTTCATCCGGATCACCGCGATGTCCTCCAGGGCATCAAGACGCCCGGCGACGTCGGCCAGCCCGGACATGCCGGGAAGCAGGTCGGTCTGGTCCGGGTCGCCGGTCAAGATCATGGTCGAATGCCAGCCCAGGCGGGTCAACAGCATCTTGATCTGCCCGTAGGTGCAGTTCTGGGCTTCGTCGATGACGACGAAAGCGTTGTTGAGCGTCCGCCCGCGCATGAAGGCCACAGGTGCGATTTCGATACTTCCGTCCCCGATCAGGCCCTTCAAACGTTTGCTGCCCAGGCGTTCACTCAGCGCGTCGTAGAGCGGCCGGAGATAAGGCGCCAGCTTCTCTTCCATCTCGCCCGGCAGGTACCCCAGGCTTTCCCCGGCCTCGACGGCGGGCCGGGTCAGCATGATCCGTTCCACCCGACCGTCCTCCAGGGCTTCAACGGCCTTGGCGATGGCGAGGTAGGTCTTGCCGGTCCCCGCCGGGCCCAGGGCGATGACGACCCGTTGCGAAGCGACCGCCTCCATCAGCACTTGTTGGTTGGCGCTGCGGGGGCGGATGTTGCGCCGGTAACTGATATCACGGCGTTCGCTGTCAAGCGGGTCCCAGCCGCCGTTCGGAATATCGAGAGCGCGGATCTTTGCGGTGGGGTGGCGTTGTTTGAAGCGTTTACCCATTTCGATCTCCTGGCATGATGGAGGTGCTGCTTGGCAAATCCCGATACGAAGAACGCCTCCCGAGGGCGGGAGGCGCTGCGAAATGCGGGATCGGATCGAGGCGGTGCTCCGAAGAGCATAGGGCACGACACGAGGGCGGGTCCGGACGGCAAACGGAAACGAGGATGCTGGTCATGCCGAGAAATTCTCCCACCAACGAACCGTTAGGAGGATTCTAACCGCGTTGAGTCGGACGTCCCAGCACTTTTTGTGGATGACACCAATAATTTATACCAGATGTTGTCCTGCTGATCATTAGCGGGGCTCAGGTCCTTGTGTGGTCCGGATCGGCGTCTCCGGGGAGGGGAGGCTTCGCCGGAGGCGGCGGGGGCTTCTTGCGGCGGATGATGATGTCACCGTTGTCCAGGACCTCGGGCATTTCGTAGATCGGGATCCGACGCAGAAACATTTCAAGGATTTCCATCAGGCTGCGCGTGGCCTCTTCCATCATCGGCACGACGTCCTCCATGCCGGGCGGCGGGTTGATGGACGGAGGATGCGCACGGGGCCGGTCGTCGGCACGGACGGGCGGTGCACCCGACGCGATGGTTACGAGGACAAGAGCGGCGAGGCCCGAACGAAGAAACCGCATGTGCATGAATTCGCTCCGTGGTCGTGACGCCAGATTCCGGGTCCGATAAGTTTACGTGGTCCGTGCGGCCTGGGGCAAGGAGCCTTAGGGGGGGTCGAACAAGCTCTAAACCTAACAGTTGATTACGACGTGTCCTTGGCGCAATCGATACAAACCATGGTGGCGAGGTCCAGCGCGAGGCGGCGTTCGGGAATCGCGGTTCCGCAGGATTGGCAGTAACCGTATTCTCCCTTCTCGATGAAAGCCAGCGCCCTGTCGATCCGAGCCAGTTCGGCTTGGCGACGGCGTTCCGTTTCGACCGCCATGGCCTGAACCTGCAGGGCATCCATGCGCGAAAGCCGCCCGACGCGGCTCTGGTCCAGTTCCACGGGCCGCGTATCCTCGTGCGCGATCTCGGCAAGTTCTTTCACCTCTTCGCGTCGGGCCAAAAGGCGGGCCTTGAAATCGTCGATGTCTATGGTCATGGTTTCGATATCAATTGTTTCGTGGTGCGCGAGACACAAAACGGAAGGGGGCTTCCGTTTCGTTCGCACCGCTAGTATGCGCGGTCGGGGACGCAGAGCCAATGGGCAAGGAAATCGAACGCAAGTTTCTGGTCAAGGACGACACGTGGCGTGTCGGGGCCAAAGGCACCCTTTACCGCCAGGGATACCTTTCCACGGCTCCCGAGAGAACGGTCCGGATTCGCACGGCGGGTGACCAGGGGGTGCTCACCGTCAAGGGACGATCCGAAGGCGCGACGCGAGCCGAGTTCGAATATTCCATTCCGGATGCCGAGGCGCGGGAGATGCTGGATACCCTCTGCCTGAAGCCGTTGATCGAGAAGACCCGCCATTGTATCGAATGGGCCGGTTTGGTTTGGGACGTGGACGAGTTCCATGGCGACAACGCGGGCCTGATCCTGGCCGAAGTGGAATTGACATGGGATCTCCAGAAGGTGGACCTTCCGCCGTGGGCCGGACAGGAGGTTACCGGAGATCGCCGCTATTACAATGCGAACCTGATCGAGAATCCCTTTTTCGCGTGGGACGAAGCAAGCCCCGAAAGGGCCTGATGGCTTTAATTGGCATTCCGTTGGAGCCTTTCTTGAACCGGGTGCAGGAAAATTGGAAAAAAAGATGTCGCTTGCCTCCAACCGCCTGGCCATCGGGTTCTCCTGCATCGGGCACACTTTTTCCCATTTATTCGCTCCCATTTTCTTCGTGGTGGTCTTGGCTCTGGAGGACGAGTGGGGATTGAGCCATGGCGAGGCCGTGGCACTCATCGTGGTGGGCAACGTTCTGTTCGGGGTTGCCGCCCCGGTGGCGGGATGGTTGGGCGACCGATGGAGCAGCGCCGGGATGATGGGGATGTTCTTTCTTGGGACCGGCGGCGGGATGCTGGCTGTCGGCATGGCCGATGGCCCCCTGACGGTCACCCTCTCCCTCGCGGTAACCGGGCTTTTCGGCTCCATATACCATCCGGTCGGAATCTCCTGGTTGATCCGCAATGCCGAGAGGCGGGGACTGGTGCTCGGCATCAATGGAATTTTCGGCGGTGTGGGACCGGCGGTGGCGGCCTTAAGCGCCGGGCTGCTCACCGACCTTTGGGGGTGGCGGGCCGCGTTTCTGGTTCCGGGGGGGCTGATGGTGACTATCGGAGTCGTGTTCTACCTGCTGATGGCGCGCGGCCTCATCGCCGACAGCGGCGCCGATCTCCAGACCGGCCCTCCGACGTCCAAGAGCGACCGGATACGGGCGTTTCTCGTCCTGCTGGTGACCATGCTGTGCACGGGCCTCATCTATCAGGCGAGCCAGGCCGGCCTGCCCAAGGTGTTCTCGGAGCGTATTACGGGATTGGGCGACGGCGGCGGCGTCGCCGGGATCGGGATGACGGTGGCCATGGTCTATCTTGTTGCCGGGGGGTTTCAGGTGGTGGCCGGCTATTTGGCGGACCGCTATCCGCTAAAGGCGGTCTATCTCGCGACCTTTCTTCTGCAGGTGCCGATGCTTTTCCTGGCCGCGCAGTTAGGCGGGTCGGCCCTGATTGCAACCGCCATGATCATGGTCACCCTTAACATCGGGTCGCTCCCGGCAGAAAACGCGCTGATCGCGCGGTTTGCGCCGAGCGGCTGGCAAGGCCTTGTCTTCGGGCTCAAGTTCATCGTCGCCTTCGGCCTGAGCGGCTTGGGCGTCAAGATGGAAGGGGCCCTCTATGATGCCACGGGCGGGTTCTTCTGGCTGTTCGTCGTGCTCTCGGCCATTGCCATGGTGGGCGCCGCGGCGGGCCTTTTGCTGCCTCCGGGGCGGGCACGGGCGGCGGCGGCGCCCGTCAAATAAGAATCCGAGCGTGTTTCAAGGGGGCCGCCCTTAATAAGGGACAAGCGGAATTGGTCCGAAGTTTGTCCTTGCGGTTAACGCAGACCCTGAATTTCCCTAAGCCCCCATCAGGCGCGCGTATTCCTTTTTCGTGCAACGGTCCATGATGACGGCGAGGCCGGCGTTTTCGGCCCGTTGGGCGGCGGCGTCGTTGCGCACGCCTTCCTGCATCCAGACCACCCGGATGCCTTTCTCGGGCGCCAGGTTGATGGCGGCGTCGGTGACGTGGCCGGCGGCCTCGGAATCGCGGAAGATGTCCACCATGTCCACCGGCCCGGGAATTTCCGTCAGGCCGGCGTAGACGGTGCGGCCCAGGATCTCGCCGTCGGCGTGCCCCGGATTGACGGGAAGCACGGTGTAGCCCTTATCGATCAGGAACCGCGCCACCTTGAAGGACGGACGTTCCGGCTTGGGGCTCAGTCCGACGACGGCGATGACGCGCGCATGCTTCAGGATCTCGTGGACGCGCCCGTCGTCGTAAACCAAGTCGTCGTCGTAAACCAAGTCGTCCACCACGATCCCCCTTCAAACTCCCTCCCGCCATGCTGCCTCAAGACGGCCCGGCGGGTCATCGGCCCTTCCATTTCGGCATCGGTTCCTTGGCGATAAAGGCGTCGATGCCGTCCTGGGCGTCTTCGGTCTGCATGTTGCAGGCCATGGTTCGGGCGGCGAGGCGATAGGCGTCCTCCAGCCCCTTGTCCAGTTGTTCGTAAAAGAGTTTTTTGCCCATGGCGATGGAAGCCGGTGAGCGGGATGCGATCCGTTCCGCCAGGTCCGTTACGGCGCCGTCGAGCGCGTCGGCCGCCACGACGCGGTTGACCAAGCCGTGGGCGAGAGCGGTCGCGGCGTCGATGAAATCGCCCGTCAGCAGCATCTCCAGAGCCTGTTTGCGCGACAGGTTGCGCGACAGCGCCACCGCCGGCGTCGAGCAAAACAAGCCCACCTTGATGCCCGACGTGGCGAAACGGGCCTCTTCGGCGGCCACCGCCAGGTCGCACATGGCGACCAACTGGCAGCCGGCGGCGGTGGCGATACCGTGCACCCGCGCGATGACCGGCTGGGGCAGGCGAACCAGTCCCAGCATCACGTCGGCACACTTGGCGAACAACGCCTGCATTGCGGGCTCGGACGAATCCGCGCGCATTTCCTTGAGGTCGTGTCCGGCGCAGAACGCCTTGCCGGCGCCGGCGAGGACCACGACGCGCACCGAAGTGTCTTCCTTTAATGCCGCGGTCTCCGCCAGCAGGGCATCGAGCAGGGCGCCGGAAAGGGCGTTGAAGGCGTTGGGCCGGTTGAGCGTAAGGGTGGCAACGCCGTCGGCATCGTCACGCAGAAGGACGGGGGAGGGGGAAGCGGAGGGGGAGGGGGAATCGGTCACGGCCTCGCTCACTGGAAAAGGAAGTTCTGGCCGTCGCCGTCGGCCGGCGACAGGGCTTCCTCGCGTTTGAAACGACGGCCCGTATAATCGGCCGGGGCGTTGAGAACGCTGCCGGCCGTTTCCCGCCCCTCGCCGTCGGCGGCGATGACGCCGACGCTCAAGTTCTCGGACCAGGTGATCACGTCCATGGCTACCCTTATATTGGAGGCGGGCTGCAAACGTCTTTACCTATAGCATGGGGTGCCGAGAGATGCACGTCCAGGGGCAAAGGTAATATAATACCGCACATGTAAGGGGCCGGTTTTTCAATGGTTTTTCCCGTTGACAAACCAATTCCGGGTGGCATAATCCGCCGCCCGTGAGCAGGGGCTTCCGTGGTGGAGGCTCTTTTTTCTGTTGGCTCACGGACAACGACGGAATTCAAGCGCTGGGGTTCGATATGAAGACATACTCCGCCAAGCCGTCCGAGGTGGACAAGAAGTGGGTCCTGATCGATGCTGAGGACGTGGTCCTCGGCCGTCTGGCCTCCATCGTCTCCATGCGTCTTAGGGGAAAGCACAAGCCCATGTACACCCCGAACATCGACTGCGGCGACCACATCGTGGTGGTTAATGCCGAGAAGGTGAAGCTGACGGGGCGCAAGCTCTCGGACAAAATCTATCACCGCCACACGGGATATCCCGGCGGCATCAAGAGCGTCACCGCGGGCAAGGTTCTCGACGGTGCTCATCCCGAACGGGTGGTCATCAAGGCGGTCGAGCGCATGGTCTCGCGCTCTCCCATGGGCCGCAAGCAGATGAAGAAGCTGCATGTCTATGCCGGCACCGAGCATCCGCATGTCGGGCAGCAGCCGGAGACGCTCGACGTCGCCGCCCTGAACCCGAAGAACAAGAGGTAAGCCATGGCTAGCGAGACGACGAGCCTCGAGAACCTCAAGGAGGTCATGGAAGGCACGGCCGAGGGCGAAGCCCCGGTTGCCGCCGAGGTCAAAGCCCCGGTTGCCGCCGAGGGCGAAGCCCCGGTTGCCGCCGTGGCTGTCAAAGTCGAACCCCAGATCGACCCGCAGGGCCGGGCCTACGCGACCGGCAAGCGGAAGGACGCGGTGGCCCGTGTCTGGATCAAGCCGGGGGCGGGCCGGGTCACGGTCAACGGTCGCGATATCGAGACCTATTTCGCCCGGCCGGTGCTCAGGATGATCATCCACCAGCCATTCGATGTGGCCGAGCGCAAGGGCCACTATGACGTGGTCTGTACGGTCAAGGGCGGCGGGCTTTCGGGTCAGGCCGGCGCGGTGCGCCACGGCATTTCCAAGGCGCTGACCTATTACGAGCCGGGCCTCCGGGGCGCGCTGAAGAAGGTCGGTTTCCTGACCCGCGACTCCCGCGTGGTCGAGCGTAAGAAGTACGGCAGGCGCAAGGCGCGTCGGAGCTTCCAGTTCTCGAAACGCTAAGGCGTACAGGACAAGTGTTGCGGAAGGGCCGTCCCGGGTGGGGCGGCCCTTCTTCGTTTGGTGGCGGTCATCGGACGGGGATGGTGACGGGGGCAGGATATTTACGGCCGTCGGAACACCCCATATGCGTGCAAAACGATGCCGAGTCCCCAGCCCAGAAAGGGGTAAACGAACCACAGATTGCCAGGGGTCTTGACCAGGTTGAACAGGGCTAATCCCGTCATTACGGCGGCGAAGACGGCTAGATGGTGGAAGAACTTCCGCCGACAGGCTTGTATCCCTTCGGTGACCGGGACATCGTTTGGTGGCGATACCAGTTCGGCTGCCGGAATGTCGAAGGCCGCAGAGAGGGCACGCTGGGTTTCCAGGGAGGCGAGCTCGCCCTGCTCCAGGCGCTGGATCGTGCGCACGCTGAGACCGCTGAGTTCCGCCAAATGTTCCTGGGACCAACTTCGTTCCAGACGGAGCGATCTCAAGGGGATGGAATCGGCCACGGCGACTCTCCACGTTCGGTGTGTCGAGTCTTCGAAGATAACAAGGCAAGGGCAGAAAACCACGACAATTTCCTGACAGAAGGACGACGGGAGGGGAAATCCGGTGTCCGGGCTTGGAGCGGAAGCCGATTTATGCCAGAAACCCTCATCCATGGACCGATGGGTCGGGAGAACAAAGAATGACGGCCAAGGTATTCATCGACGGCGAAGTGGGAACGACGGGGCTGCGGATCCGCGAGCGGCTTGCCGGGCGCTCGGACCTTACCCTCGTCGGCCTGCCCGAGGCCGAGAGGAAGGACCCCGCGCGGCGGCGGGAAATGCTGAACACGGCGGACGTGTCGATCCTCTGCCTGCCCGACGACGCAGCCCGGGAGGCCGTGGCGATGATCGAGAACCCGGAGGCCCGGGTTATCGACGCCTCGACCGCGCACCGGGTTGCGGACGGCTGGGTCTATGGCATGCCGGAATACGATCACGATCAGACGGCAAGGATCGGCGGGGCCAAACGGGTCAGCAATCCCGGCTGCTACGCCATTACGTCCGTCGCCATTCTGCACCCGTTGATCGCCGCCGGGCTCCTGCCTGCCGGCGGGGCGGTGACCATCAACGCCGTTTCCGGCTATTCGGGCGGGGGCAAGAAGATGATCGCCTCCTTCGAGGACCGGGGGGCGCCTGACTACACCGACGAGCCCTATCGGGTCTATGGGCTCGGGCTCCGGCATAAACACGTGCCGGAGATCCAGAAATGGAGCGGGCTCGAAAAGCCGCCCCTGTTCGTCCCCAGTATCGGGAGATTCCGCCAGGGCATGATCGTCCAGGTGCCCCTTCAACTTTGGGCGCTGCCGGGCAGGCCGTTACCCGTGGCGGTTCACGGGGCTCTGGCCCGCCATTACGAGGGGCGGCGGTTCGTCGAGGTGGCGGATCCGGCGGACAGCGGAACCATGACCGGGCTCGATCCGGAAGGCCTCAACGGCACCAACTCCATGCGGCTCCACGTTTTCTCCAATCCCGAACGCGGCCAGGCGGTGGTGATGGGGTTGATCGACAACCTGGGCAAGGGGGCGTCGGGCCAGGCGGTGCAGAACCTCAACATCATGCTGGGCGTGCCGGAGGGGACCGGTCTCTAGGTGCTTCGCGCCCGGAACCGCAATTTCTGCGTTCTCCGCCATGCCTGTTCCCTCGGATTGCCCGTTCCGAGAGAATAGGGACGCCGTCAACAGGCCAAGCGTGCGGTATTATCACCGCACCTTGGTATTACCCCATGACAACAGAGATTAGGACGATGCTTCCGGCAGCCACGCCCGCAAAGGTCAGAAACGAGACGAGTATGGCGTTTAGGCCTACCCGGCGAATCTTGGCCAGATTGGTTCCAAGCCCAATTCCCGTCAGCGACAGAAGAATAAGAACGTAGGCCGTATTTGAAAGAACCTTCGAAACGTCAACACCCGTCTGGACCGAAAGCCAGTCGAACAGACCCAATGTTTTGAACAGGGCCAGCAGAAGAAATCCGAGCACGAAGTTGGGCACGGATTGCCGAAACCGTTTTATCAAGGGGATTTTCCTGGCCTCGACATCGCCTTCATCATGCGGGGCGGAAAACCATATCCCCACGCCGACGACAACGAAGATCATCAGGGCATTTCGCGTCAGCTTGATGATTGTCGCGGTATCTCCGGATACGCTGCTGTAGGCATATCCTGTCGCAACAACCTGTGCCGTGTCATTGACGGCGGTTCCGGCCCAAAAACCGAAAAAAACATCGCCAAAACCGAAATACTGTCCGATCAGGGGGAACGTAATGACGGCAATGGTTCCCATTAGGGTGTTGACCGACAGGGCAAAGGAAAATTCCTCGTCACGCGCCCTGATGATCGGAGCAACCGCGGCAATGGCGCTGCCGCCGCAAACGGCCGCTCCCACTGCGATCAGGGTGGACAATCGGCGATGAACCCGAAAAAACCGACCGGCCGTTTGTGCAATGGTAAAGGCAAGAACAATCATTGCCAAAATCAGCATAAACGCATTGCCGCCAACGTCGGCAATCTGGTCCAGCGCCAGCTTTGAGCCCATGAGGACGATGCTTATCCGCAAGAGTTGGCGCATACAGTAACGGATTCCCGGCAGGAAATGCATGGGAATGGTGAGGGTATTGCTAACTGCAATACCGATGAGGATGACGAACAGGACCGGGTTTGCGATCCCCTTGTAATCGCCTGGAACCGCCGCATGTGCCGCCCAGCCAACGAGGGCCGTGAAGGCGACCAGAACAAGTCCCGGGATGAGCCCTTGCCATGTCTCCGATTTGTCGAGAACGCCGACAATATCCTCGACCACGGCTTTCAGCATTTTTATGTCATCATCATTGAACGGCGTGCCGTCCAGCTTGTTGACCACTTGAACGACGCCGATGGCTTGGCCCGCGGCATTGGTGACCGGCATGCACAACACCGAGCGGGTTCTGCCCCCCAGCTCTTTATCCACATTCTTGTTGAACAGCTTGCTTTCGTAGGCGTCCTCTATATTGGTGATTTCCTTATGATAAAAACTATAGCCCGCGATACCCTCGGGCGGCGAAAGGCGGATTTCCGAAATCAGGTCGTGCTGAAGGACGATGGTCCAAAGTTCTTTCGCCCTCTCGTCGTATAGATAAAGCGTCCCATGTTCGCATTTGAGCTTATGCGAGGCCGCATCCATGATGCGTGTCAGCAGAGCCTTGGCGCGGTGTCCCTTATTCTTGTTTGCCATCCCTCTAAACTCCCTCGGGCCACCATTATCGATGGGGTGGACGCGATGAACCCGACCCCCCCCAAAAAAAAAACGTCAAACCGCCGTCTGGCGTAACTTCCCGCGTCTCAATCCACCGGGCGGCCTGGCCGCGAGAAATCCAACGTGCTCCCCTTGCTCCAGGCCCAGAGATCGAGGTCCTTGAGATGAACCCCGGCCCTTGATCGACACGAATGTTCCGTGGCAAGCCGTAGATCGACGTCACCCGCTCCAGTGTGTCAACCCACTCTCTCTTCTTCTCGGGCTTCTTCTCGGGCTTCTTCTCGGGTTCTCAGTGGGTCGGGGCATATCCGGAACAGACCCTAAATCTATCATAGCGGGTGGTTAGGCGTCGATATCCTCGACGAACGGCTCCTCAGCTCCCCCGGGACTCCCTTTGCGGCCCTGCTACGGCGCAGCGGCAATCTGCCGTGAAATCCACTGGCTCAAGCTGATGCCTTTCGCTGCCGCGCGGATGGCGGCTTTGCGGTGCAACTCGGGCTGGGTGCGGACCAGGACTTTCCCGCTATACGGCTTGTCGGGTGCTTCGTTCCGCTCGGCGCAAAAGGCGAGATAGTCATCAACGCTGTCCTTGAATGCCTGCTCCAACCCATCGGCCGTCGTTCCCTCGAAATGGATCACGTCTTTGAGTCCGTTTACCGTTCCGGAGAACACGCCTTCATCGGGATCGAAGTCGATAGGGCCAGCAGTATAGCCTTTATATTCCATCATGGCTTGATTCCTGTGTTTTCGAGAAACGGGCGGACGGCATCGACGGCACCTTTTCTCGTCGTGGGTTTCGGGTGCGGCCTGTGAAAGATGGCGCGAACCCCATTCAACGTCACCGCAACCCTGCTTCCCGCCCGTTCCGTCACTTCCGCGCCTATGGCTTTCATTAGTGCCTCGATGTCAGTCCAGCGAATGTTCGACCGAGTAGGGCGGGAGAAGATGGCGGACAGGGTCTTTCGGTGCGTATTGTTCATTGTTCAATGATATCGCAAACCGCTATCACTATCAAGCCGATAGATATCGCCTCCCGCTATCGCCGTCAACGGCTCATTTTGTGTCAGCCGTCGGCCTTGAAGGCGCTCGACCCCGTCGTCGGAGTTCAAGGCGGAGCCTCAGCCGCCGCCGCGCTGGTAGGCGCGGTTGAAGCGTTTCATGACGGTCTCGACGTCGCCGTCCTCGAAGCCGGTGAAGCGGAGCATTACATGGGTCACCGGCAGTTCGATCCCGGCGATGCGCCGTCGCCCTTCCTCGGAGAACGTGATCTCCAGCCGCCGCCCCGGCCCCTTGTCCATGACGATCCGCCGGCCGTCCACCACCGGCGAGCCGTCCAACGCCCTGGGCAGATCCCGCATGAAGTCCGCGTGGGTGATACCCATTTCCTTTACGAAGACCCGCTCTTCGGTCGTCCCGGTCGACATGTTTCTCGCGGCTCCCGAATGCGGTTCGAACGATACCAAATAGGGCCCGTCCGGGTAACAATGACCTTTGCCCGTCCGACTAAAGTCTAACGGTGCGCACCCCGGTCCTGGTCTCGCCGGCCAGGGCCCTGTCCCTATGGAAGTGGTTTGGTGATGATGTCACGAAATATGCTTTCGATTGCGACATCGGCTCCTTCCGTCCTTTTGCCGCCGGCCGTCCCTTGCTGCGTTTTGCAGCCGTTCAACGATATCCATCCATCATAGCGGGAGGTTAGACGTCGATATCCTCGACGAATCGGGCGTTTTCCTGGATGAAGGCGAAGCGGAATTCGGGTTTTTTGCCCATCAGCCGATCAACCAAGTCGGCCGTTTCCTCGGCGTCTTCGTGATCTTCCTGGCTGTGGCCCGCCGGCACCACAACGCGCAGAAGCGTGCGGTTCTTCGGGGCCATTGTGGTTTCCTTGAGCTGGGCCGGGGGCATCTCGCCCAGGCCCTTGAAGCGCGAGATTTCGATTTTGCCGCGGCCCGTGAACTCTTTCTTAAACAGCTCGTCCTTGTGAGCGTCGTCGCGCGCATAAAGGGACTTGCCGCCCTGGGTGATGCGGTACAAGGGCGGCAGGGCGAGGTAGAGGTGCCCGTTCTCGATCAGAGCCGGAATCTCGCAGTAGAAGAAGGTTATCAGCAATGAGGCGATGTGCGCCCCATCCACATCGGCGTCGGTCATGATGATGACCTTGTCGTAACGCAGCGCTTCCTCGTCATAGGCTTTGCGGGTGCCGCATCCCAGCGCTTCGGTGATATCGGAGATTTCCTGGTTGGCATTGACCTTGTCGAGCGTCGCGCTGGCGACATTGAGAATCTTGCCGCGCAGAGGCAGGATGGCCTGGGTGGCGCGGTTGCGCGCCTGCTTGGCCGAACCGCCGGCCGAGTCTCCCTCGACCAGGAAGATCTCGGAGCCGGCGGCGGTGGACCGCGTACAGTCGGCCAGCTTGCCCGGCAGCCGCAGGCGTTTGGTGGCTGACTGGCGCTTGGTCTTGCGGTCCTCGCGCTTTCGGAGCCGCATTTCGGCCCGCTCAATCACATGTTCCAGCAGAACCTTCGAGATATCCGGACTTTCGGCCAGCCAGTGGTCAAAATGGTCGCGGACCGCGTTCTCCACCAGGCGTGTGGCCTCGACCGTAGTCAGCTTCTCCTTGGTTTGGCCCAGGAACTGAGGATCGGAGATGAAGAGAGAGAGCATGATGCAGGCTCCGCCGACCACGTCATCGGGCGTAATCTTGCCCGCCTGCTTGTTGCTCACCAGTTCGGCGTAGGACCGGAGGCCCTTGGAGAGGGCGCCCCGGAGGCCCGTCTCGTGGGTGCCACCCTGGGGTGTCGGGACGGTATTGCAATAGGAATTGAAAAACTCCTCCTCGTCGCGAGGCCAGGCCACCGCCCATTCCACCTTGCCGCTGCCGCCGTTGAGCTTGGCTGTCCCGGAAAAGGGGGTGGCGGTGATCGTCTTGCGCCCTTCCAGCTTGGAGGAGAGGAAGTCCCGCAGGCCGCCCGGGAAATGAAGAACGGCTTCGGCGGGGGTGGTGTCCTTGTCCTTGATCAGCTCTTGCGCGCAGGTCCAGCGGATCTCGACCCCGCGGAACAAGTAGGCCTTGGAGCGCGCCATGCGGTAGAGCTGTGCCGGCTTGAAATGGACCTGGGACCCGAAGATCTGCGGGTCGGGCGAGAAGGTGATCGTGGTGCCGCGCCGGTTCTGTATCGGTCCCGCGTCCTTCAGCTTGGCCTCCGGCTTGCCGCGGACGAAAGATTGGGTCCAGAGTTTGCGGTCGCGGGCCACCTCCACCGTCAGTTTCTTGGACAACGCATTGACTGCCGAGATGCCGACCCCGTGCAGGCCGCCCGAGGTCTGGTAGGCCTTGCCGCCGAATTTTCCGCCCGAGTGCAGCGTGGTCAGGATCACTTCGAGCGCCGACGTGTTCTTGAACTTTGGATGCGGGTCGACCGGTATGCCGCGGCCGTTGTCGCGCACGGTTACCGAACCGTCGGCATGAAGCTGCAGGTCGATGTGGGACGCATGTCCGGCCACCGCCTCGTCCATGGAGTTGTCAAGAACCTCGGCCACCAGATGATGGAGCGCATGCTCATCGGTGCCGCCGATGTACATGCCGGGGCGTCGGCGTACCGGCTCCAGGCCCTCCAGGACCTCGATGTCTTTGGCCGAATAGTCGGCCTTGCCGCGCGTCGCCTGCTCGAAGAGATCGCCCATTCCGTCCATCATGTCGCTATACCGACCCTGCGCCGTTCCGGCCTCTTTCGAGGTTCTCTCGCATGATACGGTAGCTGTCCCCTGGAAAACAACAACATCCTGTGTTCCCTACCATATCTTGCGGAATTTCCCAAGTGTCGACGGAGCTAGAGCGGATCGTGAGAAAACGAAGCTGCTTCGTGGCACCGAATTCCCGCGTGAATCCGCTCTGTCATATTGATGTAGAGGACATTTCACGGAATAAGCCGCGTCACGAAGTGACTCGGATTATCCCGATCGCTCTAGGCGCCACGGCCAGGATAGGGTATGTGGGGGCAACGAAAAATCTTGAGGAAAACCTCCAATGATCCAAGACCCCACCCGCCCCAACGGCGAACTTGAAATCCGGACGCTGGCCATGCCGCGCGACACCAATCCGGCCGGGGATATCTTCGGTGGTTGGCTGCTGGCGCAGATGGACGTGGCGGGAAGCCTGCTGGCGGCCAAGCGTGCCCATGGACGGGTGGTGACGGTGGCCGTAGATTCCATGACCTTCCACGCCCCGGTGCGGGTGGGGGACGTTCTCGCCTGCTATGTGGCGGTGGAGCGGGTGGGAACCACCTCGCTGACTGTCATCGTCGAGGCTTGGGCGGAGCGCGGTGAGGGCCATCACGAGCACGTCAAGGTGACCGAGGGACGCTTCGTTTTTGTTGCCATCGACGCGAACGGCCGCAAGCACCCCCTGCCGCCAGAGGAAGACGGCGGCGCCTAACCCCTTTCGCTTCGTCCCAGGGTGGGCAATCACAGCACCAGCATCCACAGGTACCCGGTGGCAAAAAGACTGCCCAGGGCTGCCAGTTCCTTGGCGAAGGTGTTCCAGGCCATCGATCATCTCCTGTCCTTGCAATAACCAGAACAAATAAGCACTAAAACAAGAACAAAAGGTTAATATTGATCCGGAAGGGGAGATGGGAGGGAAAAGAGGAGGGATTAGGCGGCGGGGCCGCGTTTCAGCGTGATCAGTGCGATTTCGCCCCGCCCCGCTGCGGCTGCGGCCATTTCGCACCCCTAGGTGTCGGCGTTCGCCTCTTCCTCCGGCACATCGGCCGGCAACGAGAAGTGGAAGGTGGTGCCGACGCCGGGTTCTGATTCTAGCCAGATGCGGCCGTTGTGATGCTCGATGATCCGCTTGCAGATGGCCAGCCCGATGCCGGTACCCGGATAGGTGTCGATGGTGTGCAGGCGTTTGAAGATGACGAAGATCTGGTCCATGTACTGCTCTTCGATGCCGATCCCTTTGTCGGCGACGGAGATGATCCATTCGCTATCCTGCCGGACGGATTCGACCCGGATCTCGAGAGGGGAGTCCGGGCGGCGGAACTTGATGGCGTTGTGGATCAGATTTTGCAGCAGCTGGATCAGCTGAATATCGTCGCCGACCACTTTGGGCAACGGGCCGTGGGTGATCTTGGCCCCGCTCTCCGAAATGGACGTGGCTAGGTTTTCCATTGCGGCTTCCAGAACGACCGTCAAATCGACCTGCTGGAACATCGCGCTTTTGGAATTGGCCTGGGAATAGACGAGCAGATCCTGGACCAGGGTCCTGAGCCGTTTGGCGCCACCGACGATGAACTCGATATAGTCTCGGGCATCGGCATCCAGGTCGCCCTCGTAGCGCTTTTCCAGAAGCTGGGAATAGCTGACCAGGGTGCGGACCGGCTCCTGCAGGTCGTGGGATGCGATGTAGGCAAACCGCTCCAATTCTGCATTGGAGCGAGCCAGTTCCTGGATCGTAGACTTCACGGTCATTTCGGCCCGAAGGCGGGACAGGCCGATGCTGAGCACCTCGGCAATCCGCCACAGGAACGATATTTCCCGCTCGTCCCGCCGGTGAGCGCCCGGCAGGTAAAGGTTGATGACGCCCAGGACATCGTCGCCCGACAGGACGGGAATATTGTAATGCGTATGGCCCTTCATGCCTTCGAAAGGAGTCTCGTGTGCCTTGTCGTTATGGAGTTCCATTATCAGATCCCGTGTCTCCGCAGCTTGCCCGCAGAGGCATTTGCCAAACGGGATTTCGGCGCAGATCTCGAAAAGTTCCGGGTCCAAACGGTATGTGGCGGTAAGGCGCAGGATATCCTTTCCGTCCTTCTGTTCGGCGAGGAAAATGGCCCCCTTGGGCAGCTGGTCGAGGAACGGGACGGAGTCGAACATGATGTTGAGGAAGGCCTGAAGGTAGTGTTCCTCAGGGGCCGGTTCCAGCGACAGCCGGAGCAGCTGTCCCAGGGCTTCCTCTTCACGGGCCTTGTGCTCCATCTGCCGGGTGATCGCCTTCTGTTCGGTGATGTCCTCCTTGACCGCCAGGAAATGGGTGATGGTGCTGGCGTTGTCCTTGATGGGGGCGATCAGGGCCGATTCCCAGTAGTGGGTTCCATTCTTGTGCCGGTTGAGAAATTCACCGCGCCATTCCTGGCCCGAGGTGATGGCCGACCACATTTCGTTGTAGGTTTCCGTCGGTGTCTCGCCCGAACCTAAGATCCGGGAGTGCTGTCCGACCGCCTCGTCCCGGGCATAGCCGGTAAAATTCTCGAACTTGGGATTGACGTATTCAATGATGGCGTTGGGATCGGTGATCATCACGGCCGCCGGGCTCTGTTCAACCGCCTGGGACAGCTTTCGCAGGCTCTCCTGGTCGCGGGGGATCTCGGCGGCCATGACGTTGAAGGAATTTCCGATGCCGGCCAGTTCCCCCTTCAGGCCTTCGATGCGTCGGTCGTAACGGCCGGTCGCGATTTCGTCCATGCCGGTTGCAAGGTGTTCGAGCGGATACCTGACATAGCGGCGGATCAGGAGGACGATGATCAGGAACACGGCGATGAATGGCAGCAGATGCAGGATGATCTCTTTGCGGATACTTCTTGCCACAGCATCCTGGATATGGCTGACCGGCAGCTTGATGCTGATCAGGCCCCGCAGGTCGCCGACCTTGTAGTCGAAGGCCGTTGTGTATAAATCCCGGATGGTGGGCGGCGTCTCGCTCCGCTTGCCATGGCACTTGAGACAGTAGTCTTCGGTCCAGATCGGCCAGGCGGAGAGGTAGAAATCCTCGCCCTCCGGCGAGGTGAAGGGGCGGAAGACGGCCTTGTCCTGCGGGTTGGCGCGGAAGTGGTCCATGACCTCCAGTTCCAAGGGATCGGCCGCGTTGTTGGGATTGCGGGGACGGTCCGAGACGTTGTTGAAGCTCATTCCCGTCTCGTCCCAGTTCTCGAAGTCCTTCGAAATCAGGGAGAAGGAATGGCCCGGGAGGAACCCAACCGTCTTGTCGGTTAGGGGGATGCCGCTGGCCAGGAACTGTTTCTGGTAGACACGCTGCGTCGCCATCATGATGGCGCGGACCCGCTCGGCCTGGTCCCTCAGGCTGGTAATAGCGTCCTTCTTGCCCTCTTGGTAGGACAAGGTGACGTCTATCCCGAACGCAGCCACAAAGATGAGGCTAATGGCCAGCAGAAGGCGTTTCTCAATGCTCATTCCCGACCCAGAAGCCCAGGCAAAAAAACTGCCTGGACGTTGCTGGCCCCTAAACGTCCTTTGAGCGAAGGGAGATCATAGCAAATTTCCTACGGTGTCCGTAGTCCATTGATGATTCCCAGGGATTCGACGGCACGGCCCCGGAATTTCACAAACGGCGAAGGCCCCGCCGGAATCGGCAGGGCCTTCCCTGTGCGAGCGTTTGTTTCTGTCTTTACGACGAGTAATACATCTGCCATTCGACGGGGTGCGGAGTGTGCTCGAAGTTGTAAACTTCTTCCCACTTCAGGTCCATGTAGCCGTCGATCTGGTCGTTGGTGAAGACATCGCCCTTCTTGAGGAACTCACGGTCCTCGTCCAGGGCCTCCAGGGCCTGGCGCAGCGAGCCGCAGACGGTCGGGACGTCCTTGAGCTCTTCCGGCGGCAGGTCGTAGAGGTTCTTGTCCATGGCATCGCCCGGGTGGATCTTGTTCTGGATACCGTCCAGGCCCGCCATCATCATGGCCGAGAAGGCGAGATAGGGGTTGGCGGTGGCGTCCGGGAAACGGATCTCGACGCGCTTGCCCTTGGGCGAGTTGGAGAACGGGATGCGGCAACTGGCCGAGCGGTTGCGGGCCGAGTAGGCCAGCAGCACCGGAGCCTCAAAGCCCGGAATCAGGCGCTTGTAGCTGTTGGTCGCCGGGTTGGTGAAGGCGTTCAGCGCCTTGGCGTGCTTGATGATGCCGCCGATATAATAGAGCGCGGTGTCCGACAGGTCGGCGTAGCCCGAACCGGCGAAGGTCGGCTTGCCGTCCTTCCACACCGACTGGTGGGTGTGCATGCCGGACCCGTTGTCGCCGGCCACCGGCTTGGGCATGAAGGTTGCCGTCTTGCCGTAGGTGTGGGCCACCATATGAACGCCGTACTTGTAGATCTGTACGTTGTCGGCTGTGCGGACCAGGGTATCGAAGACCATGCCCAGTTCATGCTGCGAAGGGGCGACCTCGTGGTGATGCTTGTCCATGGACAGGCCCATCTCGGCCAGCACGGTGACCATCTCGGCGCGCAGGTCCGGCGCCGCGTCTACCGGCGGCACCGGAAAATAACCACCCTTGACCGGCGGGCGGTGGCCGACATTACCCTCGGGCAGGATCTTACCGGTGACATACGGCCCTTCCTCCGAGTCGAACTCGTAGAAACAGCTGTTCATGGCGACGTTGAAGCGCACGTCGTCGAAGACGAAGAACTCGGGCTCGGCACCGAAGTAGGCGGTGTCGCCGATGCCGGTCGATCCGAGGTAAGCCTCGGCGCGCTTGGCCAGCGAGCGCGGGTCGCGGGCGTAGCCCTGCCCGGTGGAGGGCTCCATGACATCGCAGAACAGGATCATCTGCGACTGGGCCGAGAAGGGATCCATGACCGCGGTTACCGCATCGGGGATCAGCGCCATGTCGGACTCGTTGATGGCTTTCCAGCCGGCGATGGACGAACCGTCGAACATGATGCCGTCCTCGAAGCTTTCGTCGTCGATGAAATTGGAGCACATGGTCAGGTGCTGCCACTTGCCGCGCGGATCGGTGAAGCGCAGGTCGACGAACGGGATGTCCTGTTCCTTGAGGACCTTCAGCACGTCCTCGGGTGTCTTGCAGTTGAGCGTCATGGTTTTAGGTTCCTTTTCTTATTGAATACGATCACAGAACTTGATTGGTGTTCTAAATGGCGTCGCTGCCGCGTTCGCCGGTGCGGACCCGGATGACCTCGTCCACCGTGGTGATGAAGATCTTGCCGTCGCCGATACGGCCGGTCTGGGCGGCGCGGCTGATGGCCTCCACCGCCTGTTCTACGATGCCGTCATCGATGACCAGTTCGATCTTGACCTTGGGCAGGAAGTCGACCACGTATTCGGCGCCGCGGTAGAGTTCGGTGTGCCCCTTCTGGCGGCCGAAGCCCTTGGCTTCCAGCACGGTGATGCCCTGCAGGCCGATCTCGTGCAGGGCCTCTTTCACCTCGTCCAACTTGAAGGGCTTGATGATGGCTTCGACTTTTTTCATGAAACCGTGCCTTTCGTAATCTTTCCGTCGAATCTACGGGCCGAACCGCCGGCCCATGCGGCAGGTGCTGCGTGACCTGCGGCCGTGCCTGCGGGTGCCTACACCCCTGAGCACGACCACTTCTGAGCACGACGCGTGCCAAACGGCGCCAGGAAGGGAAAACCGGGGAAAACCTTACCCGGGAACGACGGATCAACAGCGGCGGGGCTCCCTTGTAAAAAGTTTCGTGCTCAAAATACAGGCAAGTGCCCAAAATTTACGCACCACCGTCGGGCAGGCGGCGATCCTTTTGTCGGCGAGCATCGTGTCGAACATGGCAGGTCGCCGGATTCCGTGGCGAGAGGGCGGGGGGTCTGTTACACATCGCTGTCATGAAACCGGGCAACACCGTTCTCTCGTCCTTCGGCACCACGGTTTTCCAGCGGGTGAATTCGCTGGCGGCCGAGCATGGGGCGCTCAACCTGGGGCAGGGGGCGCCTGACGAGGATGGGCCTCCCGATGTCGTCGAGGCGGCGGTACGTGCACTTCAGGAGGGCGGCGACGCCAACCAGTATCCACCGCTCTTGGGGCTTTCTGAACTGCGTCGGGCCATCGCCCGGCACGACGCGCGGTTCTACGGACTGGATCTCGACCTCGACGGCGAAGTCCTGGTCACCTCCGGCGCGACCGAAGCCTTGGCGTCCTGTTTCTTGGGGCTGATCGAGCCCGGGGACGAGGTGGTCCTGATCGAGCCGCTTTACGACAGCTATCTGCCGATGGTGCTTCGGTCCGGCGGGGTGCCCAAACCCGTGCGCATGGAGCCGCCCGGCTGGGACCTGCCTCGGGAGGCGCTGGCCGCGGCTTTTTCCGAACGCACCAAGCTGATCGTGCTGAATTCCCCCCATAACCCGGCGGGCAAGGTTTTCGATGCCGACGAACTGGCTTTCGTCGCGGGCCTGCTGGAGCGGTTCGACGCCTACGCCGTCTGCGACGAGGTCTATGAGCACCTGGTTTTCGACGGGGCGGAACACACGCCCCTGATGACCCTGCCGGGTATGCGGGACCGTTGCGTGCGGATCGGGTCGGCGGGCAAGACCTTTTCCGTCACCGGCTGGAAGATCGGCTATGCCGTCGGGTGTCCACGCCTGATGACGGCGGTGGTGAAGGCGCACCAGTTCCTGCTGTTCACCGTGGCCCCCAACCTGCAGAAGGCGGTCGCTTACGGGCTTGGCAAGGACGATGCCTCCTTCCGGGCCCTGGCGGACCGCATGCAGGCCAAGCGCGACCGTTTGGCGGCGGGTCTCGGAGGGATCGGACTCGAGGTTCTGTCGAGCCGCGGCACCTATTTCCTCACGGTGGATTTCCGGCCCCTGGGCTTCACGGGCGACGATGAGGCCTTCTGCCGCCACATTACGGTCGAGGCCGGTGTCGCGGCGGTTCCGGTGAGCGCGTTCTACCAGGAGGGGGATGTCGACCACTTCGCCCGGTTCTGCTTCTGCAAACACGACGACGTGTTGGACGGCGCGGTCGAACGCCTGGCCCGCCATTTCGGTTGACTGTACCCGGGGCCGGAGGTACTTAAGGGCCTCTCCCTGCGGTGGCTGTAGCTCAGTTGGTTAGAGCACCTGGTTGTGGTCCAGGGGGTCGTCGGTTCAAATCCGATCAGCCACCCCAATTATTTTCCGTTATTTTAACAGCTTAGGCGATGCTTCTGTGTCGCCTTTGTTGTTGTTGGAGGAAAAAGTGGAGGGGCTTCCCCCCCCCTACCCGATTGTCCCCGCAAGTGCCGTTCCAACAGCCGTTGATGCCCAGCACACCATCGAGACCCGGCGACGCCATTACAACGAGGTATGGACCCACTCCGCCATCGGATACCAAACCCCAGCGGCCTTTGCCGGACAAAATTGCCGACGGGAAAGCGACGGGGTCCTTATCGTGAAGGACATGGAAGTGTTGCAAGAAAGTCACACCACTAAAAAATTGATGCTTTCGCCATTGTTAATTTGTTGCCCCCCTCCTTCTTGCGTGGTATTTGCCATATAGCGATATGTTCTAGAATGTGTTTGCTTCTGCGTGAGGGCGGCATTCTTGTCGGATGTGGGGGCTGATGTTTAAGCGAGGGAAACTATGAAAAAGCTTTTTGGTATCTTGGCTGTGACTGGTGCGGTTGTTCTTCCGCAGGCGGCACAAGCCGGCGATAGTGGTGTCTACCTGCGATTGGATCCCGGGGTCATAATCCCGAATTCCACCGATTACAGCGTTTCTGGAACGGTAAGCTTGTGGGGTGGCACTGCCGCTGGCACTGTTTCGGGCGATCTTTCTTATGACGCGGGATTCAGCCTCAATGGTGCGGTTGGGTACCAGATCAACCCGTATGTTGCGGTTGAAGGCGAGCTTGGCTACGCTCAATTCGGCCTCGATTCGCTTTCTGTGGGTACGGGTGGAACGTGGACCGATTCGAGCGGAACCAACACCTACGACCTGACGGCAAATGAAGACGTTGCTCTTGATGGTGATGCCGATTCCTTTACAGGTATGGTCAATGTTGTCGTAACGCCCTTGGGGAATTCCTCGAAGTTCGTTCCGGCTATTGGCGCCGGCATTGGATTTGCGTCGTCCGAAGTTGCGCTAGACAGCGCTACTATCGACGGCACTAGGGTTGCCGTCAACTCCGAGGAGAGTGAGACCGATCTCACCGCTACCCTGATGGTGGGGCTCGGTTATCAGTTCAACGATAATCTAACCGCAGGGTTGAAGTATCGCTTCGGGTGGGTCGACAACGGAACGGATATCTTTGACGACTTCACGGCTAACGAAGTGAGCGTGCGGTTGAAATATAAGTTCTAGATTCGTCGGCATATAAGCTGGAGAACGGGACGAGCGAGGCATCTGGATGATGCCTCGCTCTCGTCGTTTTCACCTAGTCTGGATGAGATTTCCCCGCCCCACGAGTCTTATGCCGACCCGGACCCGGACCGGGGCACCTATCCGTAAAGCACTGAACAGATGATCACCGCTGCGGCGACTCCGGCTACGTCGGCGGTCAGCGCCGCGACCAGGGCATGACGGATGCGCCGGATTCCGATCGCCCCGAAGTAGACGGCCAGTACGTAAAAAGTGGTTTCCGTCGATCCCTGGATGGTGCTCACCAGGTATCCGGTATAGCTGTCCGGCCCGACGGTCGGGTCCTGGATGATGGACGCCAGGATGCCGTAGGCTCCGGAGCCCGAAAGGGGCCGCAAGAGCGCCATCGGCAGAGCCTCCGGTGGTATGCCGATGAGACCGGTTATGGCGCCCAAGGGTGTGATCAGGGCTTCCATGGCGCCCGATGCCCGGAACATGCCCACCGCCACCAGGATCGCAACCAGGTAGGGAATGATCCGGAGCGCCACCTGAAAGCCGTCCTTGGCCCCTTCGACGAAGACCTCGTAGACCTGCACCCGGCGTAGCGCGCCGAAGCCCAGCAGGCCGACCATGAGCCCGGGAATGATCCAGGGCGCGATGGCTTTACCGTAAAGGATGGTCAGCGGGATCAGGGCGACGATGCCGCTCAGTACGCTCCAGGATACCCAGAGAGGATAGGCCGCATGGTCTTCGGCCGCTTGTTTCGGGGGGGCGGCGTCCCCGCCGTCAGGAAGCGCGGCCGGATCGGCGTCTCCCGCCGCAGCCGGGGCCGCAGCCGGGGCCGACCAGCGTTTCTCCAGCAGTTTGGCCATGAGGATGGCGACGGAGGTTGAGACGATGGTGGCGAATAGCGTCGTGGGGACGATGCCGGCCGGATCGTCGGATCCGGCCGCAGCGCGTAGCGCGATGACTCCGGTCGGCAGCAGGGTTACCGACGAGGTGTTGATGGCGAGGAACAGGGCCATGGCGTTGGTCGCCGTTCCTTTTTCGGTGTTCAGCTTGTCCAGTTCCTGCATGGCCCGAATGCCGAAGGGGGTTGCCGCGTTGCCCAAGCCCAGCGCGTTGGCGGACATGTTGAGGATGACCGCCCCCATGGCCGGGTGGTCGGCCGGGACCTCGGGGAATAGGCGCACCATCAAGGGACGGACGGTGCGGGCGATGATGACCAGCAGGCCCCCGGCTTCGGCCACCTTCATGAGCCCCAGGAACAGCGCCATCACGCCGACCAACCCCAGCGCCAGCGTTACCGAGCCGGTTGCCGCGTCGATCATCTCCGTGCCCAGAACTTCCATGGGTGCGAGGGCGTCGGGAGCCGCGGGAACCCAGGTCACCTGCTGGTACGCGGCGGCAAGGAAGGCGATGGCGATGATGGCGAGAAAGATGATATTCACGAATTTCCCCTTCTGAACGGCCTCCATAGTGGCGGGGCCGGTTCCGGGCGGCAAGGGGAATAAGCCGCCAAAGAAAAAGGGCGGGAACCCGTAGGTTCCCGCCCTCCCATAGACGATGGCCCTGGGCGCTTAGCCCCAGATATCCTCGGCGATGTTGATGTACCATCCCCAGGCGTTCTTGGCTTCGAGCTTCCGGAACTCCCGTCCCGCATCCATCGGGGAAAGCCCGCCGGACCCTTTGACCTTGGTGTACTTCTTGGCACCGGCCGGCAGCTCGTAAACCGCAGTCACGGACATGGCGTGCTCCGGGGTGATATAGCTGTAGCAGGTGTTGGTGGTCTTGGGCGCACCAGACGTCTGGCCCCGCACCGCACGGGCCACCGCGGCTGCACACACCTTGGCCTGGGTGTTGGCCGCGTTGCCGGACTTCGGCATGCCGCTGGCGATGGCGGCGTCGCCGAGCACGTGGATACCCTTGTGGATCTTCGACTCGAAGGTCGCCAGATGGATTGGGCACCAGCCCGACTTGTCGGTCAGGCCGGCGTCATGCCCCAGCTTGGCCGCGGTCTGCGGTGGGATGAAGTTCAACACACCGGCCTTGTGTTCACCGAACTCGGTAAAGGCGGTCCGGGTCTTGGCGTCGACACGCTGCACCGTGCCGTCCTTGGAAGCGGCCACCCACTCGATATTTGTGTAGTGTTGAGCCCAGCCTTCCTTGAACAGCCCCATCTTGGAGAACTTCTCCTTGGCGTCGAGGACGATGACCTTCGACTTGGGCTTATGGTTCTTCAGGTACCAGGCGACCATGCTGGTCCGCTCGTACGGCCCCGGGGGGCAACGGAACGGATTCGGCGGTGGGCAGATGATCACGTTCTGACCGTCTTCAAGGGCCAGAAGCTGCTTGCGCAGCAGGGTCGTCTGCGGACCGGCTTTCCAAGCGTGCGGCACAAGGCCGTGTTCGGCTGGGCCGTAACCCGGGAAGGACTTGAAGTCGATGCCGGGGCTGACGATCAGGCGGTCGTACTCGAAGGTCTTGCCGCCCTTGGTCATGACCTTGCCGCCTTCGCCGGCGGCCCCCTTGCCCGGGGTAATCCTGGTCACCAGATCATGGACCACCTTCACGCCATGGCCCGCCATGGGCTTGAAGCCGTGGATGATCTCTTCAACCGTGTGGAAACCGCCATAGACCGTGTTGGACAGCGGGCAGGTGGCATAGGTCTTGTTGACCTCGATCAACGTGACGTCGATGCCCGGATCGAACATCTTGACGTACTTTGCTGCGGTAGCGCCGCCGAAGCCGCCGCCGATAACGACGACGCGTGGAGCCCCCTGGCAGGCCGAAAGCGGCAACGCGGAAACCGCGCCGAGAGCACCGGCCGTCTTTAGGAAATTACGACGAGTATTGCGAATCATGAGTATCTTCTCCCGTCCGCTTAATCGTTAACTTTTTCGATATAGTTGGCGATCACATCGATCTCCGCGTCGGAATAACCCTTGGCGATGCGGGTCATGATGGTCCCGGCCTTGGCGCCGGACCGGAATTCCCGCATTTTCTTGGCAAGACGCTTAGCGGACATGCTGTCAAGTTCGTCAATGATGCCGACACTGACGCCGTTGGTGCCGTGGCAGTTGAAGCAGTTGCTGACCAGGATGAGCGTATCCGGCAACTTCTTCACATGTGAATCGGCATACGCCGTCACCGAAAAGGCAATAGCGGCAACGGCAACAGCTATCCCCGTTGTAAGTTTCCTTTTTTGCATTCGATACCTCCCTTGAGCGGAAACCACGTTCCTTGAACGGAAACTACGTTTCTTAAGCGAGAACTTAAGCTTCCCCCTCCGATAGCATAGTTATGGGCCAAAGAAAAATAATTTCATTTAATGTAGTAAAATTACAGTATCCACCTTTATTATGGTTTGCTAATATATAAAAAACTAAATGGCACCGTAAAATAAAATATATTTGCCGCAAGTCACCTGTGGAAATGAATTGCGACACTCCATCTTCGTTACTCCCTTTGCTGCTTGTGCAACCGGAAGGAATTCAGAACCGTCAAAAACGGTGCAGCCTTGCTCAATTGTTGCTCAAAGGGGGATCAGGGGTATTACCAGGGGTATTACCAGGGGTATTAATTGTCGGGATATCCTGCGGATAGCACTTGGCTCTTTGGGGAGGGGGCGAATGTACTCTGACCGGTTGTCAAACGGGCATCTTACGGCTAGATTCAGGAAAACCTACCCGTTCAGGGGGTGTTAGGCCGATATGGAGAATCAGACACGATCGTCCACCATCGACATCGTGGTTGCCGAGAAGTCTCCGCTGGTCCAAACCGGTATGGAGCAGCTTTTCGCCGCCGACGACCGTTTCACGCTGTTGGCCACGGCTGCCGACGGCGAGAGATTCATGGAAGCGGTGGATCGGCTCTGTTTCGATATAGGCGTCATCGGTTGGGATCTGCCCTACCTCGACGGGCGTGGCGTGCTGGGGGGCTTGCGGGGCCGTGAGGGAGCGCCGCGCATCGTCGTCTACACCGGGAACGCCGCGCCCGACGTCCCGCGCCAGGTGATGCAGTTGGGCGGGGCCGGGTTCTGCTCCAAGAGCGAACCGCCCCACCGGCTGCTGGAAACGGTCCTCGCGGTGGCCGAGGGGCGCATGATCTTTCCTTTCATGGACATCGGCAAGCCGGGCGGAGACCCCTTCTCCAGCCTCACCGCGCGCGAGCATGAACTGCTGGCAGCCCTCTCGCTGGGCCGCACCAACGCCCAGATCGCCGGCGATCTGGATATCTCCCTCAATACGGTGAAGTTTCACCTCAAGAACCTGTTCGGCAAGATTGCGGTCAAGAACCGTGTCCAGGCGGTCGCCTGCTACCTGAAGTCCCATCCCCATTCGATGCCCTGACGCCGGGGTCCCTGAGATTGGCGGACGGGGGGCAGGGGCGATCGGGGCTTGGTCAGGGGGCTGGAGGGGAGTATGGCATCGGTCCCGGAACAGTCCCGTCGGACCAAACAGCCCGTGGCGGCCGGATGACGCGGAACATCGTGAAGGGACTTTCGGAACGTTCTGGATTCCGACATCCTAGGGTGGGGTGGGTAGCCTCTGGCGGGTAGGTTTTGCAGTTTGATGGCGGTGTTTCGGCCAGTCATCAACCGGGATTCGCACTTTTCCCACCCGAACGGGTGGTGTGCGGCCCACCCAAAAGAGATGTGTCGCCCGCACCGACGGGTGTTCCAACCCGCACGGCTAGACGGAATAGTGCGCAGCTCAGGGATATAAGGTCCGAAGAAGGATTTGGCCGCAGCCATGGAATCCATTCCCAAGACGCTCTGCGAAGGACCGATCTTCGTCTACGCGTTACGTTCGGTGACCGAGGCGGCGGCGCGTGCGGCCTATGACGGGATCGGCCGTGGAGACCGGCCCAGCGTCGGCCGGGCGGCGGCCGAGGCTATGGTCTCGGAGCTGTCCCAGTTGCCCGTCTACGGTCATGTCGTTGTGGGCGAGGGAGAAACGGGTTGGCGCATGTCGACGGGGGACACCGTCGGCGACGAGGGCGCTGGGCGCCGCTTCGACATCGCCGTCGATCCGGTGGAGGGGACGTCCTACCTGGTCCGCGGCATGACCAACGCCATGGCGGTCATTGCCTTGGCACCGGAAGGGACGCTTTTCGATCCCGGTCCGGCCTTTTATATGGAAAAATTCGTCGTGCCGCCGGCGGCCAAAGGACAGATCGATCCTGCGGCGCCGGTGGAGACCAAGCTGAAGGCCCTGTCGCGGATTCTCGACAAGCCGGTCTCGGAATTGACCGTTTACGTTCTGGAGAAGCCGCGTCACCGCGAACTGGTAGAGCGTATCCACGGCGCCGGTGCCCGGGTCGCGCTTTACCCGGCGGGGGACGTGGCGGGAGCCCTAATGGCGGCCATTCCGGAGTCAGGAGTCGATGCCCTGATGGGGACCGGAGGCTGCCGCGAAGGCCTGATCTCGGCCTGTGCCATCAAGGCGCTGGGCGGCGAATTTTCGGCCCGCCTCGCCCCCCAGCTGGCGACCGAGAAGGCGGCGGTGGCGAGAGCCCGCCTGGACACCCGGACCTGGCACACGGTCGACGACCTGGTGACCTCGGACGAGGTCTATTTCTCGGCCACCGGGGTGACGACCGGTTTGCTGTTCGAAGGCGTCGAGCGCACGCGCCATTGCGAGAAGACACAAAGCCTGCTGGTTGCCGGGCCTGGCGGGTGGCGCCAGTTGCTCACCACCTTTCACCCGCTCGACCGAGCGGAAGTCTGAGGGAAAAGAAATCCATGCCGTTCAAACAGGTTAAGCGTCCTGTCATTCTTGGTATCGTCGGCGATTCCGCAGCCGGCAAGACCACCGTCGCCTCGGGCATCGCCGAAATCCTGGGGCCGGACAAGGTTGTGACACTGTGTACCGACGACTACCACAAGCTTGACCGCGCCCAGCGGGCGGAGACCGGGGTGAGCGCCCTGAACCCAGACGCCAATCATCTCGACATCGTCGAGCAGCACGTCCATCTGCTGCGCGAGGGGCGATCGGTCCTCAAGCCCGTCTATGACCATGATACCGGCACCTTCGCTCCCGCCGAGTACGTGGAACCCCGCGAGTACATCATCGTTGAAGGACTCTTGGGCTATGCCACGCGGGCCATGCGCGACGCCTACGACGTCAAGGTCTACCTGGAGCCGGACGAGGATCTGCGCATCAGGTGGAAGACTCAGCGCGACTGCGTCCGGCGCGGCTATTCTTCCGACGAAGTGTCTGCGGTTCTGGAGCGGCGCAAACAAGACCGCATCGACCATATAGAGCCCCAGCGCACCTTTGCCGACATGGTCGTCGGATTCTATCCCCCCGAAGGTAATTCGAAGGAAACCGGCGCCCATCTCAACGTCCGCCACACGCTGCGTCCCACGCTTCCCCATCCCGACCTGTCGCCGATCCTGGAGGTCGGCGTCAAGAAGGGGTTCCGCCTCGAACTCGCCCGCGACGTGGATGGCAAGCCCGTCGACGTCCTAGAGATCACGGGGGAGATCGACGACAAGCGGGCCAAGACGATGGAGGACCTATTGTGGAACCTAATCCCAGAGGCCCAGCACCTGCGCGAGAACGTGGGCCGTTTCATCGACAACCACGCTCAGCAGTCCACGAGCCACCCACTTGCCCTGTCACAGCTGCTGATCACGTATCACATGGTGAAGGCGGCGCTCGGACATCATGCCGTTTAAGGCACCATGCCACTTAATTTAAGGCACCATGCCACTCAAGGAGAGCAATCCAATGAGCATAGATACCAAAGACAAGAACATGGCCAATGCCATCCGCTTCCTGGCGGCGGATGCGGTGCAGAAGGCCAATTCCGGCCATCCGGGCATGCCCATGGGCATGGCCGAGGCCGCGACCGTGCTGTTCTCGCGCCATATGAAATTCGACGCCAAGAACCCCAAGTGGCCCGACCGCGACCGCTTCGTACTGTCGGCCGGCCATGGTTCCATGCTCATGTATTCGCTGCTCTACCTGACGGGCAACGAAGAGATGACCATGGACGAGATCAAGAACTTCCGCCAGTTGGGATCCAAGACCGCCGGCCATCCGGAATACGGTCACACCTCGGGTGTCGAGGCCACGGGCGGGCCGCTGGGCCAGGGTATTACCATGGCCGTCGGCATGGCGCTTTCCGAGCGCATGATGAATGCGCGTTTCGGCGATGACTTGGTCGACCACCACACCTATGTCATTGTCGGTGACGGCTGCTTGATGGAGGGCATCAGCCAGGAAGCCATCTCCATGGCCGGCCACCTCAAGCTGGGCAAGATGGTCGTGCTATGGGACGACAACAGCATCTGCATCGACGGTGCAACCGATAAGACGACTTCCGACGACCAGCTCAAACGTTTCGAGGCCTCGGGGTGGCACGCCCAAACCTGCGATGGCCACAACCCGGATGCGGTCTCCAAGGCCATCGAGGCGGCCAAGATGGTGATCGACAGGCCGTCGGTCATCTCTTGCGTCACCAACATCGGCCACGGCTCGCCCAACAAGGCGGGCTCTGCGGCGACTCACGGTGCGCCGCTGGGCGACGACGAGATCGCACTGGCTCGCGAGGAGATGGGCTGGACGCACGCTGCCTTCGAGATTCCTGCCGGCGTGCTGGCCGACTGGCGCGCCGCCGGTTCCAAGGGCGGGGCCGACCGCGATGCCTGGGAAGGCCGCCTCGCCGGTTCCGGCCACAAGGGCGAGTTCAGTCGCCTGATCGCGGGCGACCTGCCGTCGGGCTGGATGGATGGCGTCAACGCGCACAAAAAGAAGATCTCGGAAGAGGCTCCGAAGTGGGCGACCCGTAAGGCGTCGCAGGAGGCGCTGAACCTGCTCACCGCCGCTATCCCCGAAATGATCGGCGGCTCGGCTGACCTGACGGGTTCCAACCTCACCAAGACGGCCTCCACCGAGACGGTCGACGTCGGCGACTATTCGGGGCGCTATATCCACTACGGGGTACGCGAGCACGGCATGGCGGCGGTCATGAACGGCATGGCGCTGCATGGAGAGTTTATCCCTTACGGCGGCACCTTCCTGGTCTTTGCCGACTACCTGCGTGGCGCCTTGCGGCTTTCCGCCCTCATGGGGCTGCGGCTCATTCACGTGTTGACCCACGATTCCATCGGCGTCGGCGAGGACGGTCCGACCCACCAGCCGGTGGAGACCCTGGCGACGCTCAGGGCTTTGCCCAACACCAACGTGTTCCGGCCCTGCGACGGCGTTGAGACCGCCGAGTGCTGGGCATTGGCCGTGGCCGACACCGACACGCCGTCCTGCCTCGCGTTGTCCCGTCAGGGCGTGCCGACGCTGAGGACTGAGCACACGGACGAGAACCTGTCCGCCCATGGTGCCTACGTGCTTCGGGACGCCGAGGGCGGAGAGCGCAAGGTGACGCTGATCGCCACCGGCACCGAAGTCTCCATCGCCGTCGAGGCGCGGGAGAAGCTGCAGGCCGAGGGCATCCCGACGGCCGTCGTTTCCATGCCGAGTTGGGAACTCTTCGAGGCGCGGGACGAGGCCTACCGCA
This sequence comes from Rhodospirillales bacterium, assembly GCA_003354135.1. GTDB lineage: Bacteria > Pseudomonadota > Alphaproteobacteria > Rhodospirillales > GLO-3 > GLO-3. Next base: position 22,658 of record PIVK01000018.1, on the reverse strand, counting down.
AGGAGGTCCTGGGCCCGGGCTCGGTCCGTGTCGCCTGCGAGGCGGCGATCCAGATGGGCTGGGAACGTTACACCGGCAAGAACGGCGGCTTCGTCGGCATGACCGGCTTCGGGGCCTCTGCTCCCGGCGGTGCGCTCTACGAGCACTTCGGCATCACGGCGGACGCCATGGTCGCGGAGGCCAAGGCGCGTCTCTAGAGCGGGATTTACGGAATAATTCGGGTCACGTCGTGACGCGGCTTATGTCGATTGTGCATTAAGACCAGAAGAGCCGGTCAACGGCTTCACTCTGGGAGATGGCGGGCCGGGGGCAACCCCGACCCGTTTTCTTATTTTCAGGGTTTCTTCAAACGGTGATCAGGTTGTCGGTGGCCTCGACCAGACGGTCGCGAACGCTCTCCACCTCTGTATCCTGGCGCAGTTCGCGAAGTGTGTCGCAGATAGCCTTGGCTTTCTCGATGGCTTCGAACTCGTGCTCTTCCTTAACGAGGCGGGCGATTTCGACGATGGCTAACTCCAGCTCGGTGCGGAGCTCTTTGGTGAGGACGGCGGTGGTGGTCATTGTCTTCAACTCCGTAAAAATCGTTTCGGCGAACCCAATTCCGGGATCATGTTTTCTTGTATATCACATAAATCTAATATTGCAATAGAAAAGTGCTTTACTGAGGTTTGTCCCCAGTTCACATCCAGACATTCATCCCGGAGTCGCCCGTTGGTCTTTGCATTCACGTTCTTTGGCGTCAACGCCGCTTCGGCGCTCCGAAAAATGACGGTCGCGATTCCGGGATTACGCGTGTAAGCTATCCGGCAAGTGGATTTTTGACAGCGTATTTTCACAGGACAATTAGGTGAGGAGAATCCCATGGCAGTGGTTTCCATGCGCCAGCTTCTGGATCACGCCGCCGAGAACGGCTATGGCGTGCCGGCCTTCAACATCAATAATATGGAGCAAATGCTGGCCATCATGGTTGCGGCGGACGAGATGGATGCGCCGGTCATCATGCAGGCCAGCAGAGGGGCGCGCAAATACGCCAACGACAAGGTCCTGGCGGCGCTGATCAAAGCGGCGGTCGACATGTACCCGCACATCCCGGTCTGCATGCACCTGGACCACGGAAACGAGCCCGCCACCTGCCAGTCGGCGATGGCCTACGGGTTCTCGTCGGTCATGATGGACGGGTCCCTGGAAGCCGACGGCAAGACTCCATCGTCCTACGAGTACAACGTCGAGACCACCCGCCTGGTCACCGACATGGCGCACATGATCGGCGTCTCGGTGGAGGGCGAGTTGGGCTGCCTCGGCTCGTTGGAAACCGGCGAGGGCGAGAAGGAGGATGGCCACGGCTTCGAGGGGGTGCTGGACAAGGGCGCGCTGTTGACCGACCCGGACCAGGCGGCCGACTTCGTCAAGAAGACCAAGGTCGATGCTCTGGCCATTGCCATCGGCACGTCGCATGGCGCCTACAAGTTCACCAAGAAGCCGACCGGCGAAGTTCTCCGTATCGACCGCGTGCGTGAAATCAACGCCCGCATCCCGACGGTGCACCTGGTGATGCACGGCTCATCCTCGGTGCCGCAGTACCTGCAGGACATCATCAACCAGAATGGCGGCGAAATGCCCCAGACCTACGGCGTGCCCATCGAGGAGATCGAGGAAGGCATCAAGAACGGCGTCAGAAAGGTCAACATCGATACCGACAACCGCATGGCCATTACCGGTGCCATCCGCAAGGTGTTCAGTGAAGACCCCGGAGCCTTCGACCCGCGCAAGTACCTAAAGCCCGCCATGGCGGCAATGACGGAACTGTGCAGGGACCGTTACGAGCGCTTCGGTTCCGCTGGCCAAGCCTCGAAGATCAAGGTCGTTCCGCTGGACGACATTGCCAAGCGTTACGGGAGCGGATCGCTTGACCCCAAGGTCAACTGACCTGATGTCGTCCCGCATTGCGGGCCCCAGGGTCAACTGACCTGATGTCGTCCCGCGTTGCGGGGCGGCGGAAAGGCGGGCTTCGGCCCGCCTTTTTGTATTGCTCGACTGTAGATCCATAATGCGACCTGATCGTCGATCTGTTGCTGTGCTTGATCCGTTGGCTGCGGAGCCTCGGCAGATTGCCTTCGAATATGCCGACGGCTCTAATCGGCGTGGTGCATAAGCTTGGCGATAAAGCGGCCGATCAGATTCCAGGCTGCGGTGAGGCGTTTCTTCTCCTCGGGCTTTAACTTCCAGCCCTTGTAATAGGCGATCAGATATTCGCAGCCCAAAGTCCCCAATTTGTCGGCGAGCTGCCCGCGCACCTCGTTGACGAACACCAGATCCACCGACTCGCCGGCCTTCTGGGTGGTCTCGATATAGATTTCGATTAGGTCGTTGACCTCGGCCTGGAGGATCTCCAGGGCCATGACCCAGGTTTCCTTCTTGGTGTGGACGACGGCATACTTGGGCTTGCGCCGCCCAACCGCCGGTCCGGCATCGCCCGCCAAGTCCTGCAGTTCCCGGAGAATCCGCACCTTTTCGTGCAGCGCCCGCGGCCAGTCGTCTGGAACCGTGACGTGGTGGCCTTCCAGCGGAATGTTTGGAATTTGATCGAGCAACGCCAACACGTCACCGCCTTGTTCCGCGGCGCGGATGGCGTCCAACGTTTCCTGCACATTTTCGTCCATCGGCTTCTCCCAAAAAAAACCGAACAGAACACACTCTCCGTGACCCGGTCCGAGCCTTATCTTTCCGAGCTTCCGATGATTCCCAAATTCAGCGCCCGAAAGCAAGCGTTTCCGGTCTTAAAAAAGCAGCAAAAAGTGGTGCGAAAAAATTGCACGGAATTCAGACCACTTTCTTTTTCAGATCTCTGGCGGCTATTATAATGCTTTGTGCCGTCGATTTGACGGGAGGAGTGTCATGAAAATCGACAAGGCGATACGTGCCCATAAGGCATGGAACATGGCGCTCCAGGACGTTATCTATGGCGAGGGCGACCTGGGTCATCACTGCGAGATCGGCAAGTGGCTTCATTCCGAACACGATCGACACGGTGCCAGGCCGGATAAGGGGCTCGGGTTCCGGTGTCGGGGGGGGGATGATACTGGTGTCCCAGGGATTTCTTTTATCTCAATAGAGGGCCGTTCGATATGAACCACGCGAGACCAATAGAAATCCTCATCGTCGAGGACAACCCCGGGGATGCCCGGCTTGTGCGGGAAGCTCTGAGCGACGGTCACATCCACAATAATCTTTATCACGTGGAAGATGGAGCGGAAGCCCTGGAGCTTCTCCGCCGTCAGGGCCGGTATGCCGATGCGCCGAGGCCCGACATCGTTTTGCTGGACCTCAATATGCCCCGTGTCGATGGGCGCGAGGTCTTGGTCGAGATGAAACGCGATCCGGATCTAAAAGAAATCCCGGTCATCGCATTGACGACGTCCTCCGCTCATGAAGATGTCGAAGCCTGTTATAAGGCGGGAGCGAACGCATACATCACCAAGCCTGTTGATTTCAAAGTCTTCGTGAATGCAATCAAGACCTTCAATCAGTTTTGGTTCTCGGTTGTCACTCTGCCTGACGACAAGGAAGGCTGCTGAGCGGAAACAGGTTGAGGCCGGGCAAAACCCTTTACAGGGGGCGGGTTCCCGATATGATGCGGACCGTTTTCCCGGGACCTGGAACGGGGCCCGGCAACCAGAACAACCCTACGGATAGATCCAAAAAAACAGGATGGTGAAACTATGGGCGCACTCAATGTTGCAGAGAAGATCCTGCTGGCCAACGCCGCTGGAGGATTGACCGAGCTGCCCGAGGCGGGGCAGTCGCTGGAGATTCAGTTCACGCATACGCTTTATCAGGACGCCACCGGCACGGCCGCCGCGCTGGCCTTCGAGAAGATGGGCAAGGACCGGGTCGAGACCACGTCGGTCATCGTCGTCGATCACAAGACCCTGCAGGTGGGCTTCATCGACGGTGACGATCACCGCTACCTTGAGGACTTTTCGAAGCGCTACGGTTGCTGGTTCTCGCGCTCGGGGAACGGCATCTGCCACAGTGTCTTTCTGGAGGACTTCGCCGAGCCCGGCAGGTCGGTTATCGGCTCCGACAGCCACACCACCAACGCCGGCGGCATGGGCATGTTGGCCATGGGGGCGGGCGGCACCGACGTTAGTTTTGCCATGGCGGGCAAGTCCTACAAGATCACGATGCCGGAAGTGGTGCAGGTCAACCTGACCGGCGATCTGCCGGCGGGAGTCCTTGCCAATGACGTGATCCTGAACGTGCTCAAGACGGTGGGCATCAAGGGCAACAAGGACATCTGCCTCGAATACACCGGTCCCGGTGTTGCGAGCCTTGCGCTCACCGACCGCGCCACGGTCACCAACATGGGCACCGAGGCCGGCGTGGTCTTCTCCATCTTCCCCTCGGACGAAGTCACCAAGGCGTACCTGGAAAGCCGTGGCCGCGGCGACGCCTGGCAGGATATGGTGGCCGACGAAGGGGCTTCCTACGCCCGCACCGTCGAAATTGACCTAAGGTCCCTGGTTCCGACCATCGCGCTTTATCCGCGTCTCAAGTCCATGGAGCCGGTCACCGATCGCGTGGGCATGAAGATCGATGCGGTCTTCATCGGGTCGTGCACCAACGCCACCTATGCCAACTTGGCGCGGGTCGGCGAGGTGCTCAGAGGAAAGCGGGTCAAGGTCGACACCGCCATCGCGCCGGGCTCGCAGGCCATCGCCCGTCAGCTTTCCGCCGCCGGTTACATGGAGATCTTCTATGCTGCCGGCGTGCGCGTGATGGAGAATGCCTGCTCGGCCTGCATCGGCCAGGGCTTCAGCCCGCCCACCGACGGCGTCATGCTGTCGACCGCCAACCGCAACTTCGCCGGGCGGTCGGGCACCGAAAGCGCCCATGTGCACCTGGTGAGCCCGGTGACCGCAGCGGCCAGCGCGCTGGCCGGGGAACTGGTCGATCCGACGCAAGCCGCTGACGGCGACTTCTCCTTCAGGGACGTGCCGGCGGTGGTCGATCGGGCCGCCTACATTGCGCCCCTACCGCTCGACGAAGCCAAGAAGGTTGATCCGCGCTACGGCCCCAACATCAAGTCTCTGCCCACGCTCGACTCGCTTCCGGGCAAGCTGGAGGGCGAGGTTCTGCTGAAACTGGGGCCGGAGGTCACCACCGACCTTATCCAGCCCGCCGGCAAGTACCTGGCGCTACGCTCCAATGCCGACGAATACGCCAAGCAGGCGACCTTCGTGCAGGCCGACGACACCTTCTCGGCCCGGGCGGTGGTGCACCGCGACGCGGGCGGCCACGGGTTCCTGGTGGCCGGCGACGGCTACGGCATGGGCTCGTCGCGCGAGCATGCGGGGCTTTGCCCGCGCATCCTCGGGGTGCGTGCCATTGTTGCCCAGGGCTTCGAGCGCATCCACTTGGCCAACCTCGCCAACTTCGGCATCCTGGCCTTTACCTTCGCCGTCCCGGGCGACTACGAAAAGGTCGGGCAGGGCGCCAAGCTCAGCCTCGATACCTCGGGTCTGGAGAGCGGCGAGGCCAAGATGATCGTCGACGGCGGCACCGAGATTCCGGTCAAGCTGGCCCAGGGCGTGGATGACCTGCCCATGATCCGGGCGGGCGGCGCGCTCAGCTACTTCGCCAGTCAGGCGGCGTAATTCTCAGGGCGGGAGCCGGGATGACCGGCCCCCGTTCTTTTTCCGTCCCGCTGGCTTTTTTCGTCCTGCGGGACGGGCGCACGGTCACGATGGACGACGTCAAGGCCCTGGCCGCATGGCTGAAGGACGGCCGTTCCGATCGCGAGATCGCCTACGGTCCGGCGCGCGTGCTGATGCAGAATTTCACCGGCGTGCCCGCCGTCGTCGACCTGGCGAAACGGGTTCCCTTGGGCCGGTCGCTCTCTAAAGCCCCTTCTCCATCACCGCTGCCATGCGCCGGGCGAAGGTCGCCGGGTCGGAGACCGGTTCGCCCTCGACGATGCGGGCTTGGCCCAAGAGCAGGAAGGCCGTGTCCTCCAAGGCTGCGTCATCGCCTGCGAGCCCGGCCAGTTTCTTGATCAGGGCGTGCTTTGGGTTGATCTCCAGCACCCGGGGGCTGAGCCGGTCCAGCTTCTGGTGCTGTTGCAAGAGCCGCTCCAGGTGCATGTCCATGCCCCCCTCGGCGGCCACCAGGCAGACGGCGGAATCGGTAAGGCGGGCCGAGGTGCGCACGTCGCTCACCGCGTCTCCCAGCTTGGCCTTCAACGCTGCCACCAGGGTGTCCATGTCGGCGGCCGGGGCCTCGTCCTTCTTGTCTTCCTCGGCGTTCTCCGCGTCTTTGATGGCGGAAAGGTCGGTGCTGGCGGCGGTGGCCGATTTGAAGGGCTTGTCCTTGTACTGGGAGACGGACGGCACCCAGAACTCGTCCACCGAGTCGGTCATGAGCAGCACGTCGATGCCCTTGGACTTGAAGCCCTCGATCTGCGGCGAGGTGCGCAGCAGTTCGGCGTCCGATCCGGTGATGTAGTAGATGGCCTCCTGGCTCTCCTTCATCGCCTCCACGTAGGTCTCAAGCCCGATCAGGTCGTCGCCGCCCGTGTGTTTGAAGCGCACCAGGCCCAAGAGCTTGTCGCGGTTGTCATAATCCTCGTAGAGGCCTTCCTTGAGCACGCCGCCGAAGTTGTCCCAGAAGGTGGCGTATTCGTCCGCCTTCTTGTCGGCCTTCTTTTTGAGCTCGGCCAGCACCTTCTTGGCTAACGCCGCGCCCAGCTTCTTCAATTTTGGGTCTTTCTGCAGCATCTCGCGGCTGATGTTGAGGTTCAGATCCTCGGAATCGACAATGCCGGACAGGAAGCGCAGGTAGGGCGGCACCAGCCCCTCGCAGTCGTCGGTGATGAAGACGCGGTTGACGTAGAGCTTCACATGCTGCTTGCGCTCTGGGTCGAACAGGTCGAAGGGCTTGGAAGAGGGGACGAAGAGCAGGCTGGTGTAGCTGAGAGCCCCCTCGATGCGGTTGTGCAGGGTCAGCCACGGGTCGTCGAAGGTATGGCCGACGTGGTGGTAGAACTCCTTGTACTGCTCTGCGGTGATCTCCTTGGCCGGGCGGGTCCAAAGGGCGGACGCGGTGTTCAGCGTCTCGTCCGTCTCGTCGTCCTTGGCGGCCTTGAGAACGATGGGGATGCCGATGTGGTCCGAGTACTGCTTGACGATGGTCGAAATGCGGAGCTTTTCCAGGTACTCCTTGGCGTCTTTCTCCAGGTACAGCGTCACCGTGGCGCCCTGGCTGTCGCGCGTGGCCTCGTCGATGGTGAAGGACCCCTTGCCGTCCGACGACCACAGCCAGGCGGCGTCCTCGCCCGCCTTGCGGGTCGTGACCTCGACCTTGGATGCCACCATGAACGAGGAATAGAACCCGACGCCGAACTGGCCGATCTGGTCGACGTCCTTGCTCCCGTCCTTGCCCAGATGCTCGACGAAGGCCTGGGTGCCCGACTTGGCGATGGTGCCCAGCGTTTCCACCAAATCCGCATGGTTCATGCCGATGCCGTTGTCGGCGACGGATATGGTCTTCTTCTTCTCGTCCACCGAAATTTCGACCTTGAAGCCCGCCTCGTCGGGCCCGAGGTCGGGCTGGGTCAGCGCCTGATAGCGCAGCTTGTCGCAGGCGTCGGATGCGTTGGAGATCAGCTCGCGCAGAAATATCTCTTTGTGGCTGTAGAGCGAGTGCGCGACGATATCGAGCAGCTTGCTGACCTCGGCTTGGAAGGTAAAGGTCTCGGTGGTCATGGTTCTCTTTTTCCCCTTCGAACGAATAACGCTTGCGAGCCGCCCCGCTGGTTCGTGATTTAGGTTCGGATTTGAGGATGCGCAAGGGGGGGGCAACCCTAATCTAACCACATTTCTATGTTCTATTTACGGAACAAGGGAGTTTTCCCTTGTTGCCTTGGCGAGTCGCGTTTTCGCGGGCGCCGGGGTTGGTGCCGGGGGCTCTGGGCCTGACGTACCCCTCACCCAGAGCCGGGGTCCCTGGTATCAGGTCGCGGCCGGAGTCCGTTAGCGGACTCCGGCCGTTCTTTATTTTCCGCTGGGGCCGCGGACCTTAATTCCGCCATATTTTTGGGTTTAAATCAGAATCAACACAGAGATTCCCCTTATCTCTGTCCCCTGAAAGGCGCAAATACGCGCCATCCTGACGGCCGAGATTTCTCCCCCGAGTCTCGGCCGTCACCTTTTTGACGGCCGGACTTACGCGCAAGAGTGTCTCGGCCGTCACCTTTTTGACGGCCGGACTTACACGCAAGAGTGTCTCGGGCGTCTTCTTATTTTACGGTCGGACCTGCACGCAAGGGAGTCTCGGGCGTCTTCTTTTTGCCACCGCCCGCCTTTTGAGCTACGGTGCGCCCCGCTTATCACCCGGGGGAGCCCCATGACCCAGTTCACCGGCAAGGATCTGCTCTGCGTGCGCGGCGGGCGCGTGGTGTTCACAGGCCTCGACTTCTCGGTCGGTCCCGGCGGCGCACTGGTGCTGATCGGCCCCAACGGGTCGGGCAAGTCGAGCCTGTTGCGCCTTATGGCCGGATTGCTGAAGCCCTACGCGGGCATCGTCGCCTGGGACGGCGAGGGCATTGCCGAGGACCCGGAGGCGCATGGGGGCCGTATGCATTACGTCGGCCATCACGACGCGGTGAAGCCGGCCCTTTCGGTGCACGAAAATGTTTCCTTCTGGGCCGGGCTGCACGGGCACGTCGGCACCGTTGACGGGGCTCTGGAAACCCTGGCCATCAGCCATCTGTCCGACGTGCCGGGGCGGTTCCTGTCGGCGGGGCAGAAGCGGCGGGTGAACCTGGCCCGTGTGTTGGCTGCGCCCTCGCCGCTATGGCTCTTGGACGAGCCGACCACGGCGCTCGACAAGGCGACCATTACCACCCTGGAGCGCCAGATCGCGGAACACCGGGCAGGGGGCGGCATCGTGGTGCTGTCGACTCACGGCGAAATCCCACTCGAAGGGGCAGGGGTCCTGGAACTGGCCCATTTCCAGGCCGGGAGCGGGGAAATCGCGGCATGATGGGGGTGTTCGGCGCCATCGTCCGGCGCGACCTGAGGCTGGCGCTCCGCCAGGGCATGGACAGCGTGATGGTGGTGATGTTCTTCGTCATCGCCGTGGTCCTGTTCTCCTTCGGAGTCGGCCCGGAACCCAACGTCTTGGCCCGCATTGCGGCCGGCGTCATTTGGGTGTCGGCGCTGTTGGCCTCCATGCTGTCGCTGGAGCGGCTCTTTCAGATCGATTACGAGGACGGGAGCCTGGAACTCCTGGCCCTGGCGCCGGTTCCGCTGGAAGTGGCGGTGGTGGCCAAGGTGACGGCCCACTGGCTGACCACCGGGCTGCCCCTGATCCTTGCGGCGCCCCTGCTGGCCGTGTTGCTGCGGATGGATGGCGAGGGCTTCGGGATCCTGATCGCGGTCCTTCTGATCGGCACGCCGACCCTTAGCCTCATCGGCGCGGTGGGGGCGGGGCTGATCCTGGGCTCGCGCCGGGGCGGGGTCCTGCTGTCGCTCTTGATCCTGCCGCTCTATATTCCGGTGCTGATCTTCGGCGTCGGCGCTGTGGACGCGGCCATCGGCGGCTTCCCCTTTAAGGCTCATCTTTTGATTTTGGGGGCATTCCTGGCGGGATCGGCCGCGCTCTGCCCCTGGGCGGCGGCGGCGGCGGTGCGTCAGGCCATAGAATAGGCGTTTTTCCGGCCACACTGGGGCGAGTCCCCTCTGGAAAAGACGGGCCGGGGAGGGTAAAACAGCAAAAAATTTTGCAGAAATTGGGAAGCCAGATGAAGCGGATCGACTATCTCGCCAATCCGACGCGGTTCATGCGTTTGGCGGCCGTTCTCACCCCGTGGATGGGTTGGGCGACGGTACTGCTGGCCGCCGTCGGCCTTTACCTGGCGTTTTTCGTGGCGCCGCCAGATTATCAGCAGGGCGAGAGCGTGCGCATTATGTACGTTCATGTGCCCACCTCCTGGATGGCGTTGTTTTGCTACGTCTCGATGGCCGTGGCGGCGGCGACGGGACTGATCTGGAAGCACCCGGTGGCCGACTTGGTGGCCAAGTGCACGGCTCCGGTCGGGGCGGCCTTCTGTTTCCTGGCGCTGTTGACCGGATCGCTGTGGGGCAAGCCCATGTGGGGGACCTACTGGGTGTGGGATGCGCGTCTGACTTCGATGTTGATCCTGCTGTTCCTCTATCTCGGCTACATCGCCCTGGTGAATGCCTTCGACGACCCGGCGCGGGGCGCCAAGGCCTCGTCGATTCTGGTCCTGGTGGGGGTGGTCAACGTGCCGATCATCAAGTTCTCCGTCGACTGGTGGAATACGCTGCACCAGCCGGCCAGCGTCATCAAGATGGGCGGGCCTTCGATCCACCCGACCATGCTGTGGCCCCTTTTACTTATGGCGCTCGCCTTCACCACCTATTATGTGTGGGTGCTGATGGTGCGTGTGCGCGGTGAAATCATCGCCAACAAGATCCGCGTCCTGCGTCTCAAACAGGTCCACGGATAAGAAACGGATAACGAAGAAGAAGGAAGCCAACCGGTGGACGGCCTCTCTGAATTCCTGAACATGGGCGGCTATGCGCCCTTCGTCTGGCCCAGCTTCGGGGCGACGGTCGCGATCATGGCCGTGCTGTTGGTTGTCAGCCTGCGCACGCTGAAGCGGAACCAGGCGGCGCTGGATGCCTTGAAGGATCGGGAGAACGGCGCCGATGAAGCGTAAGCACAAACGCCTTTCCTTCGTCCTCGTGGCCCTGGTGCTGCTGGCCGGTGCCGTCGGCCTGATGCTGGTGGCGTTCGAGGAGAAGATCGTCTTTTTCTATGGGCCCTCGGACGTTCTCGAGAAGGCGCCGCCGGCGGACAAGCGGCTGCGCGTGGGCGGCCTGGTGGAAAAGGGCAGCATCGAAAAGACGGCCGGATCGACAGTGGTCGCCTTTCGCATCACCGACATCAACGCCACCGTTCCGGTCACCTACGACGGCATCCTGCCCGATCTCTTCCGCGAGGGCCAAGGCGTGGTCACCGAAGGCTACTACCGGAACGGGGTCTTCGAGGCCGACGAGGTGCTGGCCAAGCACGACGAGAACTACATGCCGCCCGAAGTGGCGGACGCGCTTAAGAAAAGCGGTCAGTGGCAGCACATGAAGGACCAACTCGAAGAGTCGGGCCAGATCGAAAAGAAAAAGAAATAGGCTGAAATCGTGATTACCGAAGTTGGACATTTCGCTCTCGTGCTCGCCCTGATGGTGGCGGGAGTTCAAGCCGTCGTCCCCATAGTCGGCGCACATCGGGGCAACGCTGCCTGGATGGCGGTGGGACGAACGTCGGCGTTGACCCAGTTCGTCCTGGTTTCCATCGCCTTCGCGGCCCTGATCCATGCCTTCATGACGTCGGACTTTTCGGTCTTGAACGTCGTCAGGAATTCCCACTCGGACAAGCCCATGTTCTACAAGATCTCGGGCGTCTGGGGGAACCACGAGGGCTCCATGCTGCTCTGGTGCCTGATCCTGGCCATTTTCGGCGGTGCCGTGGCATTGTTCGGGCGCAACCTGCCGCCGACGCTGCGCGCCCGGGTGTTGGGAATCCAGGCGCTGATCTCCATCGGGTTCCTGGGCTTCGTGCTCTTGACCTCCAACCCCTTCGACCGGCTGATCCCGGCGCCCGAAAACGGGCAGGGGCTCAATCCGTTGTTGCAGGACCCGGGACTGGCTCTCCACCCGCCGTTCCTTTATCTCGGCTACGTGGGCTTCTCCATCGCTTTTTCGTTCGCCATGGCGGCGCTGATCGAAGGGCGGGTGGATGCCGCTTGGGCACGCTGGGTGCGTCCTTGGACGCTGGCCGCCTGGGGGTTCCTCACGGTGGGCATCGCGCTCGGCTCCTGGTGGGCCTACTATGAACTCGGCTGGGGTGGCTGGTGGTACTGGGACCCGGTGGAGAACGCTTCTTTCCTGCCCTGGCTGGCGGGCACCGCGTTGCTGCATTCGGCGATCGTCGTCGAGAAGAGGAACGCCTTGAAGGGCTGGACCATCTTCCTTGCCATCGTCGCCTTCGCCATGAGCTTGTTGGGGACCTTCCTGGTGCGCTCGGGCGTGTTGACCAGCGTCCACGCCTTTGCCACCGACCCCGAACGCGGCGTTTTCATTCTGGTGCTTCTGATGGTCTACATCGGCGGCGCTTTTGTGCTGTTCGCCGTCCGCGGCCCGGCGCTGAAAGCGGGCAGCCTGTTCCGCCCGGTGTCGCGCGAGGGATCGCTGCTGCTCAACAACCTCCTGATGACGACCGGGGCCGGGGTGATGGTGCTGGGCACCCTTTATCCCCTGTTCCTCGACGCCCTGGGGGGCGGCAAGGTTTCTGTCGGCCCACCGTTTTTCAACGCCGCCTTCGTGCCGATCATGATCCCCATGGTCCTGGTGATGGCGCTGGGTCCCTTCATGTCCTGGAAGCGGGGTGAGGCCCTGGCGACGTGCAAGCGTCTGTGGCCGGCCCTGGCGCTGGCAGTCGCGACGATGGCCGGAGTGGGAGCCGTGATGGGGGCGGGCTCGCCGCTGGCCCTGTTCGGTCTCGGTCTGGCTGCTTGGCTGTTCGGCGGATCGTGCCTTGAACTCTTCCAGCGCATCAAGCTGTTCCATGCGCCGTTCTCCGAAAGCCTGGGCCGGCTCGCCCGCGTGCCGCGTGCCACCTGGGGCATGACGATGGCGCACATCGGTCTTGCGGTCTTCATCGTCGGTGCCGTCGGGTCGTCCACCTGGATGGTGGAGAGCATCCAGGTCATGAAGACCGGAGACACCGTGACGGTGGCCGGTTTCGACTACACCTTTCACGGCGCGCGCACGTTCCGCGGCCCCAACTATGAGGCCACCGAGGGCACGTTCACGGTGACCCGTGGGGGCGAGGAGGTCGTGACGCTCAAACCCGAAAAGCGGATTTATCCCGTGCAGGGCCGTCCCACCACCGAGGCCGCCATCCACACCATGGTTCTAGGCGACCTCTATGCCGTCATCGGCGACGAGGACAAGGGCGGTGGTTATGTGACGCGGCTCTACTTCAATCCCGTGGTGGCCTGGCTCTGGTTGGGCTCGGCGCTGCTGGTTCTGGGCAGCCTGGCGAGCCTCAGCGACCGCCGCCACCGGGTCGGTGCGCCGGTCCGCAAGGCGCAGGCGGAGCAGGCCTCATGAGGCGGCTGATGTATTTCCTGCCGTTGGTCGGTCTCCTGATCCTAGGCGGATTTTTCCTCAAGGGTTTCGAACTCAATCCGCGCGAACTCCCCAACATGCTGCAGGGCAAGCAGGTGCCGGATTTTGACCTGAAGCCGATCAAGGGCCGGGACGACAAGGGGTTCTCATCCAAGGACCTGCAGGGCGATGTAAGTCTGGTCAATATCTTCGGCTCCTGGTGCGTGGCGTGCCAGGTGGAGCATCCGTTTCTGATGGCCGTCAAGGAGCGAAACCTGGTGCCCATCCACGGCATCGACTGGCGCGAACAAGATCCGGACGCGGGGCCCGAATGGCTGAGAAAGTCCGGTGATCCCTATACGCTCGTCGGTGATGATCCTCTGAGCAAGGCGGCCATCGCCTTCGGAGTAACCGGCGCACCCGAGACCTTTCTCGTCGATGCCGACACCGTGGTTCGCTACAAGCATATCGGACCCATCACGCCCGAGGTCTGGAAGGAAACCCTCTGGCCCCTGATCCAGGAGCTGAGAAAACAATGAAGACCCTGCTTGTCACTCTTCTGATGGCTCTTACGGCTTTGCCCGTCTTGGCCGTCGAACCGTCCGAGATGCTGAAGGACCCGGCCAAGGAGGCCCGCGCCCGCGAAGTCTCGATCGCCCTGCGCTGCGTCGTCTGCCAGAACCAATCCATCGATGACTCCAACGCCCAACTGGCCCGCGATATGCGCATCCTGGTGCGTGAGCGCATCGAGGCCGGGGACAGCAATCAGGAGGTCCTGGACTACATGGTGTCGCGCTATGGCGATTTCGTGCTGCTGGAACCGCCGGTGAAAGGGACGACCTACGCGCTGTGGTTCGGTCCGCTGGTCATCGTGGGACTGGGGGTGGTTGCGGTGGTCGCTTTCTACCGTCGCCGTCTCCGTGCCGTGGCGGCAGGAGGGGGGGGAACCCAGGCGGCGTCCGTCCCGCTCAGCGATGATGAGGAAAAGCGCCTTGCCGCTTTGATGGAGGATGCCGAGTCATGAGCGCGTTCTGGGCCTATGCAGCCGTTCTGACCGCAGCGGTTTTGGGGATCACCCTGTGGCCGTTGCTGCGCGGGCGCCATGGTGCCGCTGCCGACCGGGCGGCCTATGACATTCAGGTCTACAAGGATCAGTTGGGCGAAATCGACAATGATCTCGATCGCGGTTTGTTGGACGCGGACCAGGCGGAGGGCGCGCGGGTTGAGATTCAGCGCCGCATGCTGAACGTCGTTCCAGAGACCACGCTGGGCGACGCGAAACCCAATCCGCTGCTGGCGGGTATCCTGACGGTCCTCGTGGCGGGTGGGGCCATCGGTGTCTACCTCCACCTGGGGCAGCCTGGGACAGACGACCTGCCGCTGGCGTCGCGGGATATTGACAGTGAACGCACCGCCTGGAACGACATCGAGATCGACAGCCTGGTGGCCCGGCTTGCCGAACGCTTGGAACGAAATCCGAAGGATCTGGACGGCTGGGTGATGCTGGGACGGTCCTATAACGCGGTGGGGCGTTATCAAGAAGCTGCCGAGGTTTTTGCCAAGGCCGTTGATCTCGGGGAACGCCTGCCGGAGCTCTTGGGTTTTCTGGCCGAGGCGCTGGTCATGGCCGGTAGCGGCGAGACTCTTCCTGATGCCGCCAAACCGATCCTGGAGGAGTTGCGGTCCAAGGACGCGGCTGATCCCAGGCCCTATTTTTATCTTGGCCTCGATAAGGCGGGCCGGGGCGATATGAAAGGGGCGCTGCAGGAATGGGTAAATCTGGTGACGGTCTCGTCACCCGATGTGCCGTGGTATAAGGACATTACACACAGGATCAAGGTGGCGGAGAAAGAGTTGGGATTGGAGCCGGGGGCGGTTGCGCCGACGGTTACGCCCCCCCGGGCGGCTACACCGGGTCCTACGCCGGAGGACGTGGAAGCCGCAGCCGGGATGGAGGAAGAGGAACGCCAGGCCGTGATCCGCTCGATGGTCGAGCGCCTGGCAACCCGTTTGGAAGAGAACCCGGATGACCGCGAAGGTTGGCTGCGTCTTGCCGGTGCCTACGAGGTCCTGGGGGAGACCCTTAAGGCCGCCTCGGCCCGCGCCCGGGCCGAGGCACTGGGCAACTGATCCCCCTATTCCATTTTTGGACTGTCCCGGATAACACCCAAAATGGGTTTCCGGGACGGCCCCTTGATGTATTATCGGTGTCATAAGTGGTTGAGCTTTATTCTGCTCAAGCTGTGGGGGCCGGTCTTCGAACTGGTGGGGGAGCCTGGCCGCGTAAACACTCCGCCGAGTGGAGATGACGCCTTGACCGCCAAACCGTCCTCCTTCGCCCAGCCGATCGTTGTCGTACTCGATTCAAGAGGCGAAATCCTTTACGTCAACGAAGCATGGCCCAACTTCTGCCAGGATGGGGCGGAGTCCCCGGCCCCCGAGAACTGGATCGGGCGCAACTACTTGGAAATTGCCCAGGAAGCTCAGCTGGAGGAGGACGGGGAGGGATTGCTCGTGAGCGCGGCCCTGAAGGATCTTCTGGCGGGCAAACGACGCAAATTCGAGATTGTCTACGCCTGTGCCCGCAGCGAGAGCCGGCGCTGGTTCAAGATGCTCTGCCGTGCCGTTTCCAGCACGCCCCAGGTCAAGGCCGTCGTCATGCTGATCGACGTCACGGAAAGCTTTTTGGGAGAGCAAACGGTGCGCGAACACGAGGAGCGCTTGTGTTCGTTGATTGAGGAAGGCGACGACGACAACCTGGACGGGGCCGCCATCGAGGCCATGGTCACCGCCAGCCGGGTGTTGGATGCCATGAAGTCCCGGAATACCGTCCGCCTGTCACCCCGTGAGACGGAATGCCTGCTGTGGACGGCCTACGGACTCCGGTCCAAGGAGATTTCGGGCAAGATCGGCATCACAACCAAGACCGTCGAACACCACCTGGCGCGGGCCAAGAAAAAGCTGGCGAGCAAGAACCGTGTTGAGACCGTTACCCGCGCCATCGCCCTGGGTCTCATTCAGCCATAATCCGCTCTATCCTTTTGAAGTAGATGGCTGTTCACGACATAAACCGAGTCACGTCAATGGCTCGGTTTATGTCGATCGTGCTCAGGAAAACCGCAGATCGGTCGGGTCGGTTACTTTACCGTGATTTTCTTCTGCGCAGTCACCTTGGCGCCGTTGTCGTCGATCCAGGTGAAGTCGAAGGTGCCGCTCTCGGTCACTTTGAACGGGAAGGCGAAGTAGGGGTCGACGGAGACCGACGTATCCATGTCCGCCGAGAACACCTCTTTGCCGTTGAATCTGACGCTGAACTTGCTAATGATCAGGCGCGGGATGACGTTTCCGTCCTTGTCCTTGCGCTGCCCGGTCTCCATGGGATGGGAGACGAGGGTCTTGATTTTGATGACGTCACCCTTTTTGGCCGACTTGGGCACGCTGACGCGGGGTTTCTTAGCCATTTCCGATTATCTCCTTTATTTACCCGCAGCCGCCGATCGTGACTTTGACTTCCTTGGAGGTCGTGTAGGCCGAGCCGTCGCTCATGACCGCCACCGCGACCACCTTCTGAGTCTTCGCTAGACGGATACGCGTCGTGGCCTCGGCCTTGGCGATGTTCGGCGTCAAATTGAAGGTGACGATGGTCGGGTTGGGGTTGCCCTCACCGAACAGGTGGATGGCCTTGACGTAGTCGTCTGGCGTCATCGGACTGTCCACGGTGACGGTGGTGCGCACGGTTGCTGCGTTCTCGGCAATATCCGGCAGGTCCAGCTTGATCTTGCCCTTCTTGAGCTGGGCGCCCTTGGTCACTTCGTCGATCTGCATGGCGACGTCTTCGGGTGTCGCCGCAGCTTGACCCGGAACCAAGCCGGCAACGGCCAGGGTTCCCAGACCCGCCGCCTTCAGCAGGTCGCGTCGACCGAACGCCGGCGTTTTTCTTGCTTCCTTAGTCATTCTTTCTTTTACCTCTCTCGCTCTCGCTTATTTCCCTGTGGCTAGCCTGTCCGCCACGACGTCTATTCTTTGGCCAGGAGGGCCTTCAGGGCACCACAGAGGCTGCCTTCTTCAAGGTACTTCATGCCGCAGGCGCAGCCCAGCACGATCGAGATCAGAGCCAGAAGGGATCCCAGCGACAGGGTCGAAATACCGGTTATGCCCTGACCGATGGTGCAGCCCATGGCCACCACGCCACCGAATCCCATCAGCGCCGCGCCGACGAGGTGACGGGTCATGTCGTCGGCATCTGTGAAGGATTCAAGGGCGAAGGTCTTGGTCGAAACCGCGACCAGAAACGAGCCCAGGATGACCCCCCCTACCACGGCGATGCCGAAGTTGATGGTCGCGCCGGTAAAGGTCATCAGGTATTGCAGGCTGTCGCCCGAGGGGCGCACGAAGGTGAACGAAGTCAGGGGCAGGGGCTCGAAGTCATCATAACCCAGCACGCCCGTGATCCACCAGCCGACAGGGATCATAGCTCCCAGAATAAGGCCGGCCGCCAGGTTGTTGGGGGAGGTGCGAAACTCGGCGTCCTTGAAGCAGAAGATCAGCAGGCCCCCGGCCACGACGCCGGTGACGATCCAACGTGCCGTCGCCAAGTCGAGCCCGGCGAGCGTCAACAGGTCCGGTATGCCTTGGGAAACGGGGAGGGCGGCGTTGGTTGCTTCGATCACCTCGACCCGGAACAGACCGGTCAGGCCGCGCATGGTCATATAGCCGACGAGTCCCAAGACCAAAAAGACGACGACCGACTTCAGGTTGCCGCCGCCGATGCGGACCAGGGTCTTGTTTCCGCAACCCCCGGCCATGGCCATACCGAAGCCGAACAACAGGCCGCCCAGGATTGACCCCAGCCAGCCGAGGCTGGGGCTGAGAAACGGGGCCTGGTAGATGTCGATGAATTCGCCGGCGTGCAGAAACTGGGTTCCGAGGACGGCGACCGCAATGGCCAGCATCCAGGCCCGGAAGCGCCCCAGGTTACCCATGAAGACTATGTCCGAGATGGATCCCATGGTGCAGAAATTGGTTCGGTTGGTCACTGCTCCGAAAACGATTCCGGCGATGAAGGCGGCTGTGGCGACGATGATGGCCGGTGAAAGATCTTCCATTATTTACTCTCCTTACAGCGGCCCGTGGTCGAGTCTCATGGGTAGGAGGGATAGGGTATATTCCAATTTCATGATACACGCAAACAACAGTTTTTCGATGATCCGAATGTTGTCATTTACGAAATGCTGCCATCGCGCTGGACGTCGCGCGCATTTTCGTATATTAGCGAAGGCTAATTTCTCGCGCTGCGGTTTTTCTCAAAGGAGAGCTACGTCATGAGCGACGGCGACAACGATAAAAAGATGTGCATCATCGTCACCAAAGGGACCCTGGACTGGGCTTATCCGCCCTTTATCCTGGCGACCACGGCGGCGGCGATGGATGTGGAGTGCACACTGTTCTTCACCTTTTACGGCCTTCAGCTTCTGAAGAAGGACGTGAGCCACCTGCAGATCTCGACGCTGGGCAACCCGGCGATGGAAATGCCGATGATGGGTATGCATATGACCATGCCGAACATCGTTTCTGCCATTCCCGGCGCGGATGCCGTCGCTTCGACCATGATGAAGAACATGATGAAGAAGAAGGGCGTCGCCTCGATTGAGGAACTCCGTGAGATGGCTCAGGAGGGGGATGTTCGTTTCGTCGCTTGCAATATGACCATGGATTTGTTCGAGTACACCAAGGACGACCTCATCGACGGTGTTGAACTCGGCGGTGCCGCGACCTGGATGGAGGCGGCTAAGGAAGCCGACATCAATCTTTACATTTAATCCGCAACCATGTTTGATCTAAGGGGAGTGAGAAAGAACAATGGCTGAGACCTTCCTTGATACCAAGGGCATGAATTGCCCGCTGCCGATTTTGAAGACCAAGAAGACCATCAAGGGCTTGAATGCCGGTGACACCGTCAAGGTGGAATCGACCGATCCCGGGTCGGTGAAGGACTTCGGTGCATTTTGCCGTTCGACGGGCAACAAGCTGCTCGACCAGAGTGAAGCCGACGGCGTCTACACCTACATTATCGAAAAGCCCTAAATCGATTGCTCTTTGGGGTGTCCGAACGCCATTTGCACCCAGCCCCGTCGGCTGGGTGCTTTCATCGGATATAGCGCGTCTTAGGCCGGTTCTTGCGATGGTTGTGCCTCGGCTGTTGCCTGAAGCCCGATAAGGACCACCGCCCAGGCCCTGTGGGATTTCCCGAAGTCTTTCTCCATGCCTTTCACGGCCATATATGGTATCCCCTGTATCGGGATATTTCATATTGCAGTCGAGTGAGGCGTCATGACGGCGAGAGCCGTGCGGAAATCACGCGCCAAGTCGGGACCATCCCCTTCCGGGAGGAAGGGACGCAAGGTGGGGCGTCGGGTTGGTTGGGCGGACCGTCTCTTTGAGGTGGCGCCCGAACTCGTATGCCTGTGCCGGGATGGTATCGTTTCTTTTCTCAACGTGGCCGGGGCCGACATGCTGGGCCTGGAAGGCCCGTCTGCGGCCGAGGGACGGGCGTTCTCGGACTTCGTTCACGACGACTATCGGGAGGGACTTGGCGGTCTGCTGGCCGATGCTCCCGAAGCGGCGGAAACCTTCTCCCTCAAGCTGCTGCCGGAAGGTGGTCCGGCACTGGACGCAGAACTGCTGATCGTGCGTTCGCCCGCGCAGAACGGCGAAGCCATCGTGCGGGCGGTCGACGTGACAGAGCGTCGATGCTCGGCGGATGCCGTGACGCGTAGCGAGAGACGCTACCGCCACCTGATTGACCACGCGCTCAACATGATCTGTATCGTCGAAAACGGCGAAGTGATCTTCGTCAATCCGGCCGGGGGGTATTTGCTGGGCGGGGGGCGGGCGGAAGAACTGGTGGGGCGGCGCCTGAGTTCCCTCGTCCATCCGGACTACCGCGACGTCGCGGAGGAGGGGTTGGGAAGCCTCGCCGGGGAAGGAACGGCATTTCCTCTCAAATTCGTGCGTATTGATGGCGAGGTGGTCGACGTCGAGATCGTCGTTATGCCCTACGGTACAGAACACGACGACTCATTCATGATGGAAATTCGGGACATTTCGGGACGGGTGCGTTCGGCCACCAAACTGCGCGAGCGCGAGCAACGCCTTCAGGGCATAATGAACACGGTGGCCGACGGCATCGTCACCATTGGCGAGGACGGCAGAATCCAGTCTATCAATCCTGCGGCTCTGAATATCTTCGGCTATGAGGCGGGGGAGTTGATGGGCAGGAACGTGTCCATGATCATCGCCGAACCGCACCGTTCCAGACATGACGGCTACATCCGCCGCTATCTTGAGACGGGTTTGTCCAAGGTCATCGGAGCCACGGTCCGTGAAGAGCAGGGGGTACGGAAGGACGGGGCCGTGTTTCCCGTCGAAATTTCCGTTACCGAACTCCGACACGGGAGCGAGCGCCTGTTTACCGGCGTGGTGCGGGACATCACAGCGCGGAAGGAGGCGGAAGAGGCGCTCCGCCGGGCGCACGACGAATTGGAAATGCGGGTCCAGGAACGGACCCGCGAACTGACTCAGGAAATTGCGGAACGGCAGGCAGCCGAGGAAGGCCTCCGGCTGGCGGCCGAGGTCATCAACAACCTCTCCGAAGCCGTGGTCATCGTCGACCCCGATTTCCGCGTCACCTCAGTGAACCCCGCCTTTGCCGATATCACGGGTTACGCCATGAAAGACTCCTTGGGTCTTGAGCCGTCATTCATGGAGGTGCTTCGGGCCGATAGCGTACTCGAAAATCAGATGTGGAAGTTCCTGGATACGGACGGCCACTGGACCACCGAAATCTGGAACAAGCGCCGGAATGGTGAGAAGTACGCCGAACGCCTGTCCATCTCGGTGCTGACCGACGACGATGGCAACGTGCAGAAATATGCGGTGGTGGTGGCCGACATCACCAAGCGCAAGGAGGATGAGGAGCGCATCCGCTACCAGGCGAACTACGACCAGTTGACCGGTCTGCCCAACCGCACCCTGTTCCATGACCGCCTCGCCCAGGCCCTGCATGCCATGAACCGCTTGGATCGCCAGTTGGGCCTCATGTTCATCGATCTCGACGGTTTCAAGCTGGTCAACGATACTTTGGGGCACGATGTCGGCGATCTCCTGTTGAAGCAGTCTGCGAACCGGCTGGCCGAGTGTATCCGCTCGGGCGATACGGTGGCGCGCCTCGGTGGTGATGAGTTCACGGTGATCATGCCCAATCTCACCGATCCGCGGCACACCCCCTTATTGGCAGAGCGTATTCTCGATGCCCTGGCCAAGCCCTTCATTCTGGACGGCCACGAGACCTCCATCTCGGCCTCCATCGGCATCACCATTTTTCCGGACGACGCGGAGGGTGCCAGCGAGCTGGTCAAGAACGCCGATGCCGCCATGTACCGTGCCAAGGAGCAGGGAAAGGCCAGCTATCATTTCTTCACCAGCGACCTCAATGACGAGGTCAAAGAGCGTCTGGTGCTCAAGAACGGCTTGTCCCGGGCCTTGGAACGCGGGGAGTTCGAACTTTTCTACCAGCCCAAGCTCAACCTGCACACCGGTTACATCTTGGCGTGCGAAGCGCTGATGCGCTGGCACAGCCCCGACATGGGCTTGGTGTCGCCGGCCCGCTTCATACCGATACTCGAAGAGTTCGGTATGGTGGTCGAGGTCGGCGAATGGGCTATCCGGACGGCGTGCGAGCAATACAATACCTGGGTCGAGGCGGGGTTGGAGCCCATGAGGGTGGCCGTCAATTTGTCGGCACGCCAGATCCAGGATTCGACGCTCTCGTCCGTGGTCGAGCGGATCATGAACGAAACCAAAATTCCGTCCGGAACGCTGGAACTGGAAATCACAGAAAGCATGCTGATGATCGATGCGCGAAAGTCGGTGGTTGTTCTCAACGAACTGCACGATTTGGGGGTCCATGTGGCCATGGACGATTTCGGGACCGGATATTCTTCGCTCAGCTACCTCAAGCGTTTCCCCATCGACACCATCAAGATTGACCGTTCCTTCGTCGCCGATATCGTATCCAACCCCGACGATGCGGAGATCATCAAGACGATCATCACCATGGGGCAGACCCTGAACCGCAACGTGGTGGCGGAAGGGGTCGAAACCAAAGAACAGCTTGGGATGCTCCGCAAATATCTCTGCGACGATATCCAGGGCTTTTTCATCAGCCCGCCATTGTCGGCTGATAAGTACGCCCAATTCATTCGAGAGAGACCAAAACGCAACGGCTGATGGCAATGCTCTAGTAGACCAGCTGCTCTTCCTCGCCGGTGCCGGCGACGACGATCTTGCCGGTGTCGGCCAGCGCCTTGGCCACGGTGACGATGGCCGCCTGGGCCTCGTCCACGTCCTTGAGCCTGACCGCGCCCATGACTTCCATATCCTCGCGCATCATCTTGCCGGCGCGCT
>PIVK01000381.1 GCA_003354135.1 Rhodospirillales bacterium | reverse complement strand
ACAATGGAAAGGGGGGACATAGGTATACACCTCACTTGATGTATACACATACTTGTACATATATCTGTAGCAATGATATTCTGAAGTATGTTTCATGCTAAGTTGCCGCAAGTTAACACCACCCCCTCAACTACATCATTTAGGTGAAGTTGATCAAGCCAAGCCTACCTACTAAATGACCATGCTCCTTAGCAGTATGGGAGCCCTTGGTGAGAATGTCCGCTGGTTGGTCCTTGCTGGGAACCCTACGGACTGTTAATTCCCCCCTCCTGTATAGGTCTTGGACAACATGGTACTTGATGACCAGATGTCTTGCTCTCTTCTGCCCTAGACCATCCGTTACCAGTCTCCTTGCTCCATCATTGTCTTCATGTACGGTGGGTGGATCAATTACTATCCCTATGCCTTTCAGGAGGTTCTTAATACCTACTACTGCAACAGCTGCCTCGTAAAGACTGATATACTCAGCTGCATTGGGCGAATCCGCTACGGTGGTCTGCAGATGACTTCTCCAGTGTACTGCCCCCCCTGCCAGGTAAGTTACATAGCCCGTAATACTCCTACCTTTCTTTGAATCCACTGCGAAAGCCGAGTCCGTGTACACGTCCATCCTTAGGGCTTCCAACCCTGACTCGTATCTTATGCTTAGTCCTCTCTGGCCGTTCAGGTACCTCAGAAGACGCTTCATCCTCTCCCACAACCCCTTTGTTGGAGAACTTATTCCCGAACTCAGACGTCCCACAGCATACGTTATATCCGGTCTGGTCACTGTGGCAAGGTACATTAACTGTCCTAGGATTCTCCGATAGGTCACG
>PIVK01000380.1 GCA_003354135.1 Rhodospirillales bacterium | reverse complement strand
AATTTCGCACCAAATTGTGCGGCGATAACGAAAGGGGGGCAACGGTGGGAACTAATTCGGGAAGGCGGTGCGTGGGTCTTCCCAGAAGCCCAAGGCGGGGCAGCCCTGATGGCCCAAGCCGCCCCGAGGAGCCACCCCCATGCGACTGAATGGCAGACCATGCACGAGAGACTGGGTCATGCCAGTGAGAGAAAACTGAGAGCACTCGAAAATGCGGGACTGGTAAAGTTAACAGGTGACTGTAAGATCGACAAATGTGAACCATGCCTACTGTGCAAACCAAGACGGGCCAACATCCCCAGCACAGCTACGCACAGTGGGGAAGTGGTGGTCCAAGTCGATGGCATGCCCTGGAGGGGCGGTTACAAGGGGCAAGCGGGCGCAATCACCTTCTCGCACAGGGTCAACAAAATGGTGCACGTATACCCATACTGTCACAAGTCAGAGGCAGTGAAAATTCTTGACGACTACGTGACCCACCAGCTACCGAAGTTGCGGCCGCGGGCCACGTGCATACAAACGGACGCCGGGACGGAATTTCTGTCGGAAGGATGGGCAAGAAAATGCAGGGAAGCGGGACTGGCCCCGAGGCACGCGCCCCCCGCTTGCCAAGCGATGAATGGGCAGGTAGAAAAGGATCAGGCTACCCTGGCCGAATCAACCAGGACGATGCTGAAAGGGAGAAACGTGCCAGACAAGTACTGGCCCCTGGCGCTGCAAACCGCGGCCTTCCTCAAGAACCGTACACCACACGATGCCCTGGGAGGGAAACTGCCTATAGAGATAGGGACGGACGAGACGTTGCAACCTCGCAGG
>PIVK01000379.1 GCA_003354135.1 Rhodospirillales bacterium | reverse complement strand
AGACAAAAACGGGCTCTGTGACGTGAAAGAACACAAAAAAACAAGTCGACCCACAGAAGCCGATTTTTTTTTTTCGCCTTCGGTCGCGAAGAGATAGCCCGAGAAGTCAACGTGTGAAACAGCAGAGGAAAGGCCAAAACCTCGATGTTTTCGCATACTTCGCCGAAAAATTTGGCCGGGTGGCCATCCGAGGGGGACACCGGATTCTTGCGTTTCACAAGTGCTATATTTTGGGAGTTTTTGACTGGAACTTTTCAATAGTATATGCCTTGGTTCGGCAAGATTGCTGAAGAAAAATGCGTTTTCAAAGCACCGTTTTTCAAATTTTCGCCTCCGGCGGCACCTCAGGCCAGTCAACACCCTGGCCTCGCACCCAACGTTTAACTCCACCTCTGAAGAAACGGCATTCAAACTCAAATTTCCAAAAATTGCCCCACCCTGGGGGCATTGGGGGGCTGCAAACCCCCCGCCCCACGAGGAATTAAGATGAAGGTCGAAGGTCAACAACGGCTGGGGCATCAGGCCGACCCACCCCAGAACGTTGGACTTTGGTGGTTGAAAGTGTTCATTTCCCAAAAATTCGCCTCCGGCGGCTGGAGCACAGATTGCGGCCTCCAGTCCTGGACTCAGTCTTGCTGTGGGAACCAACTTGGAGCTCAGCTTCAGCTAGCTGTCGCTCATGTCTGTGCTGCATTCATGAAAGATAGTGAGTGAAAATCGGCATTTTTGACAACCAAAGGTGCAAATTTTCGCCTCCGGCGGCCCCTGAACCCCTATATATATACGATATTTTTCTTGACCGAAAATTTGGCCGAGTGGCCAT
>PIVK01000378.1 GCA_003354135.1 Rhodospirillales bacterium | reverse complement strand
CAAATTCAAAGGCACAGCTGGATTCGCCATATGCACTTTCCTATTAGTGGTTAATGGTAACGTAGGGCCTATCTTTCATATTAACAAAGTTATCGATGATTTTCTGCCCGTGACCTTGATTTGACCTTGTCCTGGTGCAGCAAGGTCAGATCCAAGGTCACAGCTGGACTCGCCATATACAGTTTCCTATTAGTGCTCAATAGTAACCTAGGGTGTATCTTTGATATTAACAAAGTTATTAGTGACTTTCAGACTGACCTTGAATTTGACCTTGACCCAGACTATCTAGGTCAAATCCAA
Organism: Rhodospirillales bacterium; assembly: GCA_003354135.1. Lineage (GTDB taxonomy): Bacteria > Pseudomonadota > Alphaproteobacteria > Rhodospirillales > GLO-3 > GLO-3. The sequence goes on along the minus strand of PIVK01000378.1, from coordinate 524 downwards.
GGTCACAGCTGGACTCGCCATATGTGTTTTCCTATTAGTGCCTAATAGTAATCTAGAGTGTATCGTTCATATTAACAAAGTTATTAGTGATTTTCTGCCTGTGAACTTGAATTTGACCTTGACCTGGAGCAGCAAGGTCAAATTCAAAGGCACAGCTGGATTCGCCATATGCACTTTCCTATTAGTGGTTAATGGTAATGTAGGGCCTATCTTTCATATTAACAAAGTTATCGATGATTTTCTGCCCGTGACCTTGACTCTGACCTTGATCTGGAGCAGACAGGTCAAATCCAAGGTCACAGCTGGACTCGCCATATGCAGTTTCCTATTAGTGGTTAATGTTAGCATAAGGCATATATTTCATATTAACAAAGTTATCAATGATTTTCTTCCCGTGACCTTGACTCTGACCTTGATCCGGAGCAGACGGGTCAAAATCAAGGTCACAGCAAAGGTCACAGTGACCTAAATACCAAATTGTCTAAAACTACCTATTATAGTAATTAATATAGCAATATAGTTCT
>PIVK01000377.1 GCA_003354135.1 Rhodospirillales bacterium | reverse complement strand
AAATTGAAAAACCAAATCCGAGGGTATGGAGGATTGTTTTATTATTTTTGAAAAGTTCAAAATACAAAATACAGGACATACACACCCTGGCACCTGAACCATCTCCACTTTCGCCATTCAAAGTTTGTATTTTTCTGTATGCTCTGTAACAATGAGTGGGTCGTGTGGACATTGGTTGCGGTCAATGCGCCTCTCTTTGGAAAGCTAATGAGAACTGTGAGAACGGCGTGCACACACACACAAATACAAGGATGAAGAGCACTTATCACATCTGTTTCCACTTTGGCCACTCAACGATTTCTGTATGTTCTGTATTTCTGTATTTCAATAAATTGAAAAACCAAATCCGAGGGTATGGAGGATTGTTTTATTATTTTTGAAAAGTTCAAAATACAAAATACAGGACATACACACCCTGACACCTGAACCATCTCCACTTTCGCCATTCAAAGTTTGTATTTTTCTGTATGCTCTGTAACAATGAGTGGGTCGTGTGGACATTGGCATTGGTTGCGGTCAATGCGTCTCTCCTTGGAAAGCTGATTGGAACTGTGAGAACGGCGTGCACACACACACAAATACAAGGATGAAGAGCACTTATCATATCTGTTTCCACTTTGGCCACTCAACCATTTCTGTATGTTCTGTATTTCTGTATTTCAATTTATTGAAAAACCAAATCCGAGGGTATGGAGGATTGTTTTATTTTTTTTGAAAAGTTCAAAATACAAAATACAGGACATACACACCCTGACACCTGAACCATCTCTACTTTCGCCATTCAAAGTTTGTATTTTTCTGTATGCTCTGTAACAATGAGTGGGTCG
>PIVK01000053.1 GCA_003354135.1 Rhodospirillales bacterium | reverse complement strand
CATTTAAGGTTACGGGCTTTAATTTGGTTGCGGGGGTTGGATTTGAACCAACGACCTTCAGGTTATGAGTTTGGTGAAATACTGAGCGTACCGATCTCGTTCTTCTTCGATGATATGCCGGGAGAGCTGAAAAACCATGAAGACCAATTGGCGGCAGGACTTCGCGATGCGGATTTCAACGTATTTGCGGACGACCTGATGGCCCGTCAGGAGTCATTAGAACTGGTTCGCGCCTACTATAAGATCACCGATCCAAAAGTCAGGAAACGCCTCTTTGAGTTAACCAAAACTGTGGCTAAAGGTGATTTAGACATGAGCGATACTGACGAGGAATAGTGACTAGGTAGCCAATACCTAGTCACTAGGCAAAAGCTTTATTTTCTTGAGCAAACCCATGATTGCTAAATTCCAATTGTAAGTGCACCACCATTCATTAAACGGACCTCGTTGGGCCTTCTGTATCCGAGGCATTTTCACGTCCGGTATACCCAGAACTCCGGGCCAATTTTCAGGTCACCTGGAACCATCAAGTATGCCCCTGAGCGGTCATTAAGCCTAGATCGATCACCTTTCATGTTTTACTATGAATTGGTAAGGTATCCCCAAATTGCCCCTGGCAATATCAATGCGAAACTATTCCGCTGCGGGTGTGACACGTTGCCAACGGTTTGTAACGTTAGTAACATGATCGTCATTATCAGGATTGGTAGACCAGCCTGATACAAAGGAAATGTCATGAGAATTTGGTAGCTGATGTTTTTCTAGGTGGCGTATCTTGATTCTGGCAGGGATCGTAGCTGCTTCCCCGACAAAAAGGGCTTCTCCACGAGCGAGTGTTGGTAGCATTCTTGACATTCCTGCAAGATTATCAGGCAAATATCTGCTGATGTGGTCCTGATCTGTGCTGTTAGTTAAGCGTAATATAATCCACGAATTACATTGAGATATGACAGTTCCATCGACATCGGAGGGGCGTTGCGAAACAAGCATTAGCCCCAGTCCGTATTTTCGTTCGGATTATGTTGAGCTCAACATAAGCCGTGGGCCAGGTCGGGAGTTTCCGGATCAATTTCTGACAGCAGCCACATAGCTGATCCCACGGGGTTGAAGATTTTGACCACCGGCGCGTGGTCCTGGCCCCGGTTGCGGCCATTGGCCAGCAAGCGGGCTTCGATGTCTTTGGTGAAGAGTTTCATCGGCGCATTCCTTGGTTGGTGAAAAGGTGAAACCTCGACTTTCCGTCCGGTTTCACCCTTCTCCTTCCCGCCTCGAACTCTCGGTGTTGACGTCGATCCGTCGAACAAATTCCTTGGTCGCTGCGTCATGTGTAGCGACATAGCTGCCGTGAAAACATCCTCCGTTTTTATCGGTGTAATAGACGGCGTAGCTTGACGAAACGGTGCCCTTGCGGCTGACCAGCGTAATCCGCTGGTTGTCCGGCAAGTTGAAAATGGCGAGAACGCTATGCACAAATGGCAGGTCGAGAGAGGTCATATCCCTGCCCCTTATTCAGCCGCGGGAAGACAGAAGGCTTCCGGCAGATCATTTTCGACAGTTGCCACTTCGGCAATCGGTTGGTCGTGATTGACCGGATAGACCATGCCTTCTGGGAGCCAGCGAACGGCGACGGCACCTTGCTCCGGGGTTACGCCAGGGGTGCGATTGCCATTGAAGTTGGCCTCCAGCGTGTCTGCCAGAACGGCCTTCTTCTCGTCCTTGTGGGTTTTGGCCCATTTCTCGCCCAGCACGTCGGAGGCAATTTCCAGGGCGCGGGATTTGGTGACGCGCTTGAAGAAGGTTTCCGCCGTCGGTCGCCAATGTTCTGCGGTATCGATGTTCAGGCGACGACCGATGATCTCGTGCAGATCGTTGCCGCCGATCCCTCCCAAGCGGCCCTGCATGGTCAGCGCCGTGCAATAAGCGAACAGGCGTTGTTTTTCCTCCATCGGCATGGCGGAAAGCGCCTTAAATCCCGGAACGGGCAGCTGTTCCAGCCAGCTTATGTCGATCTCGGGCGGCAGTTCCGCGCCCGTGGTTCCGAAGCGTTCCGACCAGTTATATGGCAGGGTGGTTTGAACCGAGATATCGAGCGGCTTGCCGCACAGATAGCCCACCTGCAGCGTGGCGTGGGCGATGGTGAACAGCATCACGTCGAAGGCACAGTCGAAATCCTGCGCCAAGTGCGCCTGAGCGATCTCCAAACGAAAGTTGCCGAGGTCTTCCTGCAATTTCGCACTGTACGTGGCTGGCGCAGCGGTCGTCGTGTCGTCTTCGGCCTGTTGATCTTCGGGCAGCACCAGACCGCGCCGCACCGCCAGCTTGCCGTCATGGCCGACTGAAATCATACAGCCAGACTTCGCCAAATCCTCGGGCGCGTATGCCTTCAGTTTGTTCTCAAGCCCTTGGTATTTTTCCTCCAATGTGGCGACGGCTTCTTCGTCCTCGAGGCTGAGACCGTCTTCATTGTCCATGGCCTCGTAAAGCTCCAAACCGCTTTGAATTTTCGCCAGTTCAGCCTCTTGTTCCGGGGTCGGATCGATGTTTTGCGGGTACACGTTTTGGCATTCCTGGGCGGCTTCGTAAGGCATATCGGGTGCCGCCTGCGACCACTTCCAGCCCTCGGCGGTTTGCAGTTCCTGCCCTGCGGCGGCGAGTTTTTCCTGAACCAGCCGCATGACCAGGGCGCGGTCGTCAAGGTAGGTTGCGCCGTCACCCTCAGCGAACAAATCCCGCGTCATCGTTCCGCCCGCCGCCTCGTAAGCGTCGATACCGACGAAGCGCACGAACTTGGAATTGGCGGCAATCTTCTCATCGGTCAGCAAGCGCCGCACATGGTGGGCATGGACATAGCCGCCACTGATTTCCGACCACACCGCCAGTTGCCGGCCGTGATCTTCGGTCACCGCGAAGGCCATCAAGGTGTCGAGGTTGATGTCATCAGCGCGGTACGCCTCACGAATTTCCGGCGCAACACGACCGAGCCGCAAGCGCTGGCGCACCAACGTCTCGGTATTGCCGAAACGGACGGCGATTTCGCTAACGCTCAACCCTTGATCGGCCAGAGCAGCAAAAGCTTCAAATTGGTCGAGCGCATGCATGGACAGGCGAACGATGTTCTCTGCCAGCGATATTTCGTGGCCGTCGCCGTCATGCACCAGACAGGCGACCGGATGATCGGTGCCGATTTCGCCATCGCGGGCGAGGCTCTGCAAAGCCATCAGGCGACGACCACCGGCGAGGACTTCGTAGCGGCCATTTTCACCGGGCCGGACAATCAGGTTCTCAAGCAAGCCATGGGCGAAAATCGATGCCGCAAGCTCGGCTTGTTCGGCAGCGGTCGGTGGGGTTTTGCGGACGTTTTGCGTGGATAAATCCAGGTCTTTTAGCGGGATGTTGATATTCATATCAGATGCTCCGGTGAATGGCGGGGTGGCCTTTCCTCCCCTCACGAACCACTCACCCGAGCCTCTTCCCGCCTCTGACTTTTCACGATGATTGAATAGCGACCCGTCGTCCGCATCAATGAACTGAAAGGTTCTGATTGTTCAACCTCAACACCCATGCCCTCATGGCGTAGAGGCGCGAGGACCGCAGGGGCCGTTATGAATTTCGCAAGCCATCAATCTTTCGCCAATTCGTGTGTCCGGGAAACCGGCACTCCCAGAACCGCCAGCCGTTCACATTATTTCCAGTAATCTGGATCGCGGCATCGGAGGGGCTTTGCGCGAGATTTCCGTTGACCACGAGGCCATTTTTTTCGACTTCGGCGTAATGGAGTTCCCCCTTGTAGCGGACCCTGAACTGAGTGCCGACGGGAAATGAAACGCCTTTCGATACCCAGGCTTCGACGCCCGTTGCCACACCCTCCCCATCCGCGCCCGCGTCATTCAAGCTCAACAGCCGCCGCAGCACATCGTTATAGGTCACCGCCTCGGTCTCGCGGAGCACTGTCAATTCCTTAAACACTTCAAAATCAATTTCTATGGATTGCATAACCATTCCTTTCAAACTCGCACTTAGCAATATAGTACTATAGGGCTAACACAGAGTCAAAACAGATTTTTGAAACCGCATTAGCAGCATGACCTGACGAAATATTGCGTCATCGACGTTGATGCAATATAACGTATTGACAAGAGCAAGTTTTTTGCATATTTTCTGCTTCATGTTCGATGATGCAATTATTACCCAAAGACTCGGAGACGTCGCCACTGTGGCGGCGGGCTTTCCGTTTCGGGGCAGGATAAAGAACCAGCCCAATGGAAATACGGTCGTGGCGCAGATGCGGAACGTCGGCGCTGAAGCAGGAGTAGACTGGGCCAACGCGGCTAAAACGGCACTGCCCGGACGAAAGGCCCCTCAATTCCTTGAAGACGGCCATATCCTTTTCGCGGCGCGGGGTGCGCGCAATTACGCAGTGCTCGTGGAGAGCCCGCCGGAACGCGCGGTCTCTTCGCCACATTTCTTCGTCATAACGGTGAAAGACCCGTCAATCGCCCTGCCCGCTTTCATTACCTGGCAGATCAACCAGGCTCCGGTGCAACGGCAATTGGACGTGGCGGCAACGGGATCGCACATCCGCAACATCCGCCGCCAAGCGCTGGAGAATTTGCGCCTAGCCGTACCGCCCGCCGAAACCCAGCGCGTAATCGTCGAATTCGACCGCATGGCCTTGGCTGAACGACGGCTCTTGGAAGAACTGATCGCCAACCGCATACAACAAACCGACGCCCTCGCCCTTGGGCTCTTTAATAGGAATGGAGTTCAGGAATGAACACGCCGATCAATCAGGACGAAATCAATCAGGCCGTATGGCAGGCATGCGATACGTTCCGTGGGACTGTCGATCCCAGCATCTACAAGGATTATGTCCTGACGATGCTGTTCGTGAAGTACATCAGCGATGTCTGGCAGGACCACTACGACGGCTACAAACAGGAGTACGGCGACCACCCGGAACTCATCAAAGAAATGATGAAGAACGAACGCTTCGTCCTTCCCCCCGAGGCCAGCTTCTATTTCCTCCATGAGCACCGGTTCGAGGCGGGCAACGGCGAGCGGATCGATGTCGCCCTGCACGCCATCGAGGAAGCGAACCTGAGCAAGCTCCGCGACGTGTTCCAGGACATCAGCTTCAACAGCACCAAGCTCGGTGAGGAGGCCCAAAAGAACGACATCCTCCGCCACCTGCTGGAGGACTTCGCCAAGCCGGAACTGAACCTCCACCCCAGCCGGGTCGGCAAGCTCGACATCATCGGCAACGCCTATGAATTCCTGATCAAGAACTTCGCCGCCACCGGCGGTAAGAAGGCGGGCGAGTTCTACACGCCGCCCGAAGTTTCGGAACTGATCGCCGAATTGGTCGATCCACAGGAAGGGGAAGAAATTTGCGATCCCGCCTGCGGCTCGGCGTCGCTGCTGATGAAATGCAGCAATCAAATCAAGAAGGCCCACGGGGGCTCGAAGAAATATGCCCTGTTCGGGCAGGAAGCCATCGGCAGCACCTGGGCCTTGGCCCAAATGAACCTGTTCCTCCACAGCGAGGACAATCACCGCATCGAGTGGGGCGACACCATCCGCAATCCCAAGCTCTTGGATGGCGAGGACCGCCTGAAGCACTTCGATGTGGTTGTCGCGAATCCTCCGTTCAGCCTCGATAAGTGGGGTCATGGAACGGCGGAGAACGACAAGTTCAGCCGTTTCCGTCGCGGTGTGCCGCCCAAGACCAAGGGCGATTACGCCTTCATCCTGCACATGATCGAAACCCTGAAACCCGTTTCGGGCCGCATGGGAGTGGTCGTGCCGCATGGCGTCTTGTTCCGTGGGGCATCCGAAGGGAAAATTCGCAAGAAGCTGATCGATGAAAACCTTTTGGATGCGGTGATCGGGCTTCCCGAGAAGCTCTTTTACGGCACCGGTATCCCCGCCGCCATTTTGGTCTTCCGTAAGGTCAAGGGTGACGGGAGCGTCCTCTTCATCGATGCCAGCCGGGAATACTCGGACGGAAAAAACCAAAACCGCCTAAACGACGACCATATCGCCAAGATCGTCGATACCTATCAGGGCCGCGAGAGCGTGGACAAATACGCCTACCTCGCCACGCCAAAGGAAATCCAAGAGAACGACTACAACCTCAACATTCCCCGCTACGTGGACACCTTCGAGGAGGAAGAGGAAATCGACCTGATGGCCGTGCGTGCCGAACGGGAAGTGCTCAAGGCTGAACTCGCCAAGCTCGAAGCCGAGATGGAGGGGCATTTGAAGGAGTTGGGCTATGGTTCCTGATGGCTGGAGGCTCAGTCCGATCTCGACCGATGTGGAAATCCTTCACGGGTTTGCGTTTCAAAGCCAGTTCTTCGCGGAGGATGGACCATACAGCCTGCTAACTCCCGGAAATTTTAATGAAGAGGGAGGTTTTCGGAGCCTCGGAGAGAAGCAAAAATTCTACAATGGTCCGGTTCCTGATAGATTTGTTCTAAAGGCTGGGGACCTCCTCGTCGCGATGACCGAGCAGAAGGAGGGCCTGTTAGGCAGCCCTGTATTCGTTCCAGACGAAGGTGTATGGCTGCACAACCAACGGCTTGGACGGGTAAGGCTATTAGGAGATGGCAGCCTTGATCTTGGGTTTCTCTTCTACGTCCTGAATCAGCCTAGTGTCCGGCGAGAGATTTTCGCTTCCGCCGGAGGAACGAAAGTCAAACACACCTCTCCCCAAAAAATTGGTGCCGTCGTTGCCGCCCTCCCGCCGATTGGGGAGCAGAGCAAAATTGCGACGATCCTTTCCACGTGGGACCGGGCAATCGAAAGGTTGGAAAAACTGATCGCCAACAGCAAGGCCCAGAAGAAATCCCTGATGCAACGGCTCCTCACAGGCGGTACTCGGTTTGAAGAGTTTGTAGTTTCAGCGGATGTCCAAAAAACGAAGTACGTGGAAATACCCGCTGACTGGGGTTTCGTACCGATAGCAAGCGTTGCTACAGAACTTTCCCAGCGAAATGACAGCGGAGCAAATTACCCTGTTTTGTCTTGTTCGAAACATCAAGGCTTCGTTGATTCCCTGAGCTACTTCAAGAAGCAGGTTTTTAGCAATGATACCTCCAACTACAAGGTCGTACCGCGAGGTTGTTTTGGCTACCCTTCAAATCACATTGAAGAGGGCTCGATTGGGCATCAAGACATTTGCCAAGTCGGAATTGTAAGTCCGATCTACACCGTTTTTGACACGGGCTCGGCCCTTGACGATGGCTATCTCTACAAACTTTTGAAAACGGAACACTATCGACAGATTTTTTCGGCGGCGACCAATGCATCGGTAGACCGCCGTGGAAGTTTGCGTTGGAAGGAGTTCAGTAAGATCAGGATTCCTTTGCCGTCCCTGGATGAGCAAAAGAGGATTTCTGATGCAATCGATCAGGCCCTGCGAATTACCCGAAATTTGCAAACCCGACTGAAAACGTTGAGGTCTGAAAAAAAGGCTCTCATGCAGCAGCTTCTCACCGGCAAACGCCGGGTGAGGGTTGACGACCAACCGGCAAAGGAGATTGCCATGCCTAAACGAGATACCCACCGCGTTATGCCGCACCCCGAGGGCGGATGGCAAGTCAAACGCGACGGTGATCAGCGGGCGACCCATCGCACCGACACCAAGGCCGAGGCGGAGACCCTCGGTCGCGATATCAGCCGTAACCAACAAACGGAATTCCAGGTCCACCGCAAGGACGGAACCATTCAAAAATCAGACAGCCACGGCAACGACCCGTTCCCGCCGAAGGGGTAGGCACGACGGGGCACGAAACAAGGAGGTTAGAGCAAATGGGAAAAAGCAGGCCATTCTCCATTTACCTGTTAAAGCAGGGGTATGACGCGGCCAATGCCCTTAAGGACGATCACGAACTGGACGCCGCCGTTCAGGCCAACCATATGCCTGCTGACGCCACCCTTTTCGTTTTGGATAGCGACCCTCGGGAGCCCTGGTGGAAAAGGTACTTCGGGGTTCAGATGAACCTTCACCAAGTGACGAAAGGAGCGATTGTCTTTTTACCGGTCGGCACCCGCTGCTTCGCTCTGTCGTTCGGGCACGTGTTCCACAATCTGAAGGACATTGCGTTCGAATACGATTTTGGTCTCCGGGTGACGTTGAACAGCCTTGATCCCAAGGAACTCAAAAGTGCCGATATGGTTGAGCCGGGAGCGGCAAGGCGGAAACGGACCCAGGTACCGATCCCGAATGATCTGACGTATCTCGATTTCGATAGCAACAGCGAGATCATCAAAAGCCTGACCGGGAAGGTTAAGGAGGAGTACGAAAACCTATTTAAGAACGCAACCGGCTCATCCAGCTTGAAGGTGAGCCTCAAACTTGAGCCGGAGGAGATCAGTCGCGTTTGCGAGACGTTGTTGGCTCTGTATGAGAGCGAGACGTACAAAGAGGCTTTCCCAAACATCCAGAACATCGCCCCGGTAAAAGACCCCGTGGTCATCGCGGAACTGGATGCCCGGCTCCTAGAGGCGTTCAGGGGGCAGGATGAAGACCTATTCCTGTCGATCCCGGACATCATCGACTATCGGGGCAATACTTGTTGTGTGTTCACCGGTGGAGACGGCGAAAGCGAGGTCTATCCCGATATTTCGCTCGAATGTTTTTACGAGTATCTCGGCGAAGATTTCGATCTCGCCGCCGTGACCCTGGAGGCCCTCAAAAACTTCCGCATGGTCCTGACTGATTTCGACGGATCGAAAGGGAAAGGCTATAGCATCTATCGAAGTCTCATTTTCGACACCCAGATGGGCGACGCGAACGTCATCTATCACATGTGCGAAGGGGATTGGTACAAGGTAGACAAAGGCTATTCAGATCGCCTGAAGACATACCTCGACGCTAAATGCGAGGATACCGACCTTTGCCCCTACAACCACGATAAGGTTGAAAACGGGAAGCAGGTCTACAGCGAGGAAAACTACAACGCGGCAATTCCTGGATGGCAGCCTCGCTTCATTTGTTTGGACCAGAAGGACATTAGCCCATCCGGCAGCACGGCCATTGAGCCCTGCGATCTCTACTCGGTTGTCGAGGAAGCCGAGCTTTCGTCTGGCCATCGGGCCGCTCTCTACCACGTCAAGATTTCAACCCGCTCTTCCCATCTGAGTCACCTGTTCAACCAGGGTGTCAACTCGGTGGAATTGATCGAACTGGAACCTGCGGCACGAGAAAAGATGAAGGCCCTCGTAACGGACAACATCGGGACAAACGACATCGACGCCTATCTTGCTCCCTTGGACAGTTTCGATTTCAAGGTCGTCTTCGCGGTCGTCACCCGGAAAGAAAAGGAAGGAAGGTCGGACAACCTGCCGCTGTTCTCGAAAATGAGTCTAATGCGAAGCATGCGGACGCTCGACCTGATGAAAGTGAAGTCCGCCCTGACATTTGTCGAAGACCAGAGTGCCGCGAAAGCTGCATACAGCAAATTACCAGAGATCATTGTCGAGGTTCTGGTTGGTGCCGGTGGCAAGACATGCGTTCGCCCGGTCGCAGGTCAGTTATTACCCCAAACCGACATCAAGCGTTGTCCCAAAGCTATTACCGAGAGCCCGGTAGGCAGCAAGTTCAAGATGCGGGTCAAGCAGTCTGATGACGGCTCGCTTTCCTCATACTTCAAGTGGCCGTATGAGGCAGTCGAAGAATGACTGACGCTCCCAACACACAAGAGCAATATAGCTCTCACATCCCGACCCTTCAGGTGCTGCTCGCCATGGGGTGGGACTACCTGTCTCCTGCGGCGTGTCTGTCGTCACGAGGGGGAAACAACGAAGTACTTCTTTGCGACATTTTGGTAGCCGAACTCCGCAAACGTCGATTTACCTTCAAGGGGAGGGAGCACGCTCTTTCGACCAACGCCATCGAGCAGATCGTTCGTGAGATTTCGACGCCCGGCCTAAATGAAGGGCTGATCGTTGCCAGCGAGCGGATATACGACAAACTCTGCCTCGGCGTGACCGTGACTGAATTCATCGACGGAAAAAAGTACTCTCCGACGATTCCCGTTATCGTTTGGGGCGACCCGGCGAACAACAGCTTCCTCGCAACCGAGGAACTGGAAGTTCTTTCGTCGGCGGGCACCCATACCCGGCGTCCCGATGTGGTCTGCTACGTCAACGGAATTCCCCTCGCGGTGATAGAGGCGAAACGCCCGGACTCCGGCAACCCCAACAAGTCGATGGTGGACGAAGGCGTCAGCCAGAACATCCGCAATCAGAAGAACGACGAAATCCCTCATCTGTTCGCGTATACCCAATTGCTGTTCGCCGTCAGCAACACCGATGGCAAATACGCTACGACCAAGACTCCAGCGAAGTTCTGGGCGGGATGGCGAGAGGAGGATTTTCAAGAGGAGCACTTTGAGGGGGTCAAGAACACCCCCCTGGATGATGATGTTAAATCCGCCCTTTTCGCGGATCGACCGGCGAAAGTCAGGACCTACTTCGAGAGCCTCTGGTCTGCCAAGCAACTGCCTACCGATCAAGATCGCCTGTTGATCAGCTTGCTCGATAAAGAGCGGTTGTTGGAATTTCTTCGGTTCTTCATTTTGTTCGACCAGAAAATAGGCAAGGTTGCCGCTCGCTACCAGCAAGCCTTCGGCATCAAGGCCCTCATCGAACGCATCAACAAGCGGAAGCAGGGGGGCGGACGCGAAGGGGGCGTGATCTGGCATACGACCGGATCGGGCAAGTCCTTCACCATGGTTTTTCTGTGCAAGGCCCTGCTGCTTCATAACAGCCTGAAGGAATGCCGGATCGTCGTCGTCACGGATCGCATCGACTTAGAGAAGCAGTTGGCCAATACGTTCCTGACCGGCGGAGCATTCGGATCGGAAATCGCCCGCAAGAAGGACGGGGAGCGGGCCAAGGTTTCCTCTGGCCGAGACCTCGCGAAGCGGATCGGCCATGGCACTGAGCGGATCATTTTTTCGATCATCAACAAGTTCAACACGGCGTCCAAACTTCCCGAGTGCCACAACCAGTCCGAAAATCTGATCGTGCTAATCGATGAAGGCCATCGCAGCCAGGGTGGCGAGAACCACGAGCGAATGCGAAAGGCTTTGCCGAACGCCGCCTATATCGCTTTCACCGGCACCCCACTGTTGAAGGACGACAAGACGACCAGCAAGTTCGGTCCCATTGTTCATGCGTACACGATGCAGCGTGCCGCCGAGGACGGCACCGTTACGCCGCTTCTCTACGAGGAACGCAAGCCGGAACTCGACATCAACGAGAAGGCTATCGACAACTGGTTCGACAAGATCACGGCGGGGCTCTCGGACAGCCAGAAATCCGACATCAAAAACAAATACGGGAAGAAGGGGCCAGTTTACGGTTCGGCCAACCGCATCGAGCTTATCGCCTGGGACATCGCTGTTCACTTCAACGAGAACATCAAATTGCTCGGTCAGGGGCTAAAAGGTCAACTTGCGACGGACAGCAAGCTATCGGCGATCCGCTACAAGAAGCACCTCGACGCCATTGGGACGGTTTCGAGTGCCGTCGTGATTTCCTCGCCGGACACTCGGGAAGGCCATGCGGATGTGGATGAAGCCGAACTGCCGGAAGTTCAGCAGTGGTGGAAGGATAATGTCGGCAGCGACGCGGAGACCTACGAACGTGGCGTTATCGAGGCATTCGGCAGCGACGGAGCACCTGACATCCTTATTGTCGTGGACAAACTACTAACTGGGTTCGATGAGCCTCGGGATACCGTTCTCTACATCGACAAGCCGCTCAAGCAACACAACCTCATCCAGGCCATAGCTCGCGTGAACCGTCTCCACGAAGCCAAGGACTTCGGGTTGTTGATCGATTACCGGGGCATTCTCAAAGAACTTGATACTGCCATTAAGGATTACCAGGACCTCGCAAGTCGGACCCAAGGCGGCTACGAGATTGACGACCTGAAAGGGCTCTATCATCAGGTTAGCACGGAATACAAACGCCTGCCGCAGCTTCACGACAAGCTGTGGGCCATATTCGATGGGGTGGAAAACAAGAAGGACCTGGAGCAGTACCGGCAGGTCCTTGTTCCCAAATTCAAGGATGACGAAGAGGGTGAAAGCCACGATATCCGGCAGAAGGTGAGAGAGGATTTTTATGAGGCTCTGACCGAATTCGGCATGTGCTTGAAGCTCGCACTTTCGTCTCGGTCCTTCTTCGAGGACGATTCGTTCACGGAGGAAGCGATTCAATCCTACAAGGCCGACCTACGGTTTTTCTCCAACCTGCGGAAGATTGCCAAACGGGATGCTCAAGAGACCGTCGATTTCAGTGCCTACGAAAAGCAAATTCGTTCACTCGTGGACAAGCATGTTGTCGGCGAGCGGGTTAACGACCCGGACGGCATCTATTTGGTGGACAAACTTGGACAGGATGAAGACCCAAAAAGCTGGTCTGAGGAAAAGACGAGAAACGAAACCGATATCATCCGAACCAGGGTGAAAAAGACCATCGAGCAAGAACTCGCAGACGATCCCTATGCTCAGGTCGTTTTCTCGGAGTTGCTGAAGAAGGCGATCTCGGAGGCGGAGGAGATGTTCGATCACCCCTTCAAGCAGCATGCGTTGTTCAAGGATTTTGAAGAGCAGGTGAACGCCAAAAAGGTACCCGGCATCCCAGAGGCTCTGGCTGAGAACCAGCATGCTAAAGCCTACTTCGGAACCTTCCGCATCGTACTGGGTGACGACTATTTTGAAGCTATCGATCAGGCTGACGAGGAGGGCCTCGTTATGGAGGCTCTTGCGATTGATGAGGTTGTTCGTAGCTCCGTAGCCGAGCACTCGCTCAACCCTCAGAACATCGAGGCTGAAATCCGAAAGCAGCTTTTGCCGAGGTTGTTTAGAAAGATAGGTCTCGATAAAGCAAAGGACGTGATCGAGCAGGTGGTTCAGATCACTCGGATCGGACTGAGCAAAGGAAGCCTATAGCGGTGAACGCCCAATCCATACTCTATGGCAACGAAACCATTCAGTACGAAGTTTGTTACACGCCCCACAGGCGGACCAACATCGCTGTTCATGTTCACCCAAACGGGTCGATTCAGGTCGATGCCCCAGATGGACGCAGCCTCACCGAAATCCGAAACGCCGTCCGGAAGCGTGCCCGGTGGATTCAAAAACATGTCGCCGAGGCGAACCGGCAAAGAGAGCATCTTTTGCCCCGAGAGTACGTCAGCGGGGAGAGCCTGTTTTACCTTGGTCGCCGACACCAGTTGAAGGTCGTTGCGTCAGAGACTGGACAGTCCGTTAAACTTCTCAGGGGTGTTATCCGCGTTGAAACCCAGTCTCCGTCAAAGGACGCCGTTAAGAAGCTGGTCAAGGCATGGTACCGGAGCCGTGCAAACGTGATCTTCGAGCGACGCCTAGAGGCCATCTGTAATTCGGTCGTTTGGTTAAATTCTCCTCCAGCGTGGAAGCTGCTGGCAATGAAAAAACAGTGGGGAAGCTGTTCACCTAAGGGCGTGATCCAGCTAAACCCGCACCTCGTAAAGGCTCCACGCGAATGCATCGATTACGTCATTCGCCATGAGATTTGTCACATCAAGCATCATGACCACAGCCCACAGTTTTATCGGCAATTGACCCAGTTAATGCCTGACTGGAAGCCTATCAAAGGTAAGCTCGATGGCATGGCTGAGATGCTGCTCAACGAGTGAGTGATACAAGGCGTAAATCGTATAATGAGAACGGCGGTGCAAAATCAGTCCACGGGAGCGGCGGGATTTGGCCTGGTTTTGCTCCGCCCTTTGGACTGATTTTACTCCGCCGTTAAAAAACCATCCCGCCAGGAACTGCCAGGACTCGTCTGTGGTTTCTATATTTGTGGTGCCCATTGGGTGCCCAAGCGGAATTGACACACACAAGCCACAAACGAGAAACGCCGCCAAGTCATTGACCTAGCGGCGTTTAATTTGGTTGCGGGGGTAGGATTTGAACCTACGACCTTCAGGTTATGAGCCTGACGAGCTACCGGACTGCTCCACCCCGCGTCGGTGGTGTGGGTGGGGATATGGATTGTGATTTGGTTTTTGGATTTTTTTTGAAGTTCTGCTCCCGGACGAACGCAGTGAGGACCAGCGACCGAGGGGAGCGCAGCCAAGCGGCGAACGCCGGTTTGAGCCGTCATCCCTTTGGAAGACCTGGCAGCGACCTACTCTCCCACGCCTTAAGACGAAGTACCATCGGCGCTAAGGGGTTTCACGACCGAGTTCGGGATGGGATCGGGTGGGGCACCCTCGCCATAACCACCAGATCGTCCAAAGGGACGAAGTTCTTGCATTCTTCTGGTCTGTTTCGTGATATCGCAGATGTTGACTGTATTCCCGTATGAGCTTGTCCATACGCATGGAGCTCTAAAGCCTATCGAGCAATTAGTACCGGTTAGCTGCACGTGT
>PIVK01000376.1 GCA_003354135.1 Rhodospirillales bacterium | reverse complement strand
TCAGCAATGCCTCTGTCTATGGCGTTTGCGTCAGACGAAGGGGGTGGGTGCGTGCTCGATATCTGATCGTCACGGGCTGCGGTTCTCATGGTGTGTACCTTACGGACGGCGGTTATCTGCACGCGCGTTACTGTTGCGTTGCTGGCAACGCCGCCATTGGAGTTGGTGCATCTAGGGGCAGTTCCTTCCATTCCTCGCACGGGGTTTTGGTGCACAACCTGTCTCTAGGATTGAGCCTCGGGGGCAACGCTACCGGTGCGATCTCCGGCGAGTCTGCCCGGATTTCCGGCAACGGCTCTGACGGCGTGAACGTGAACAGAGGGTCGGTGCTCCTTCTAAGTGATGGAAGGGTGGAGAACAACGGCAACTACGGCGTTGCCTGCGTCTACAACTCTACTGCCGACGTGTCATCCGCCATCATCAGCGGCAACTCGAATTCGGATATTTTCGCCACCCGCTACAGCTATATCCGTGCAATCCAGACAACCTATACCACCACCAGCCCCGCTGTGAGCACGGAGGGCAACAAAGGGGGCTACATCGATGTTTAAGGAGACAGGATCATGACTCAGATCTGCGTAAAAAACGGCCTCGTGCTCGCCTGGTATGAGGATAATGTCCCGGACGTGGCGGCGCTGCATCCGGACTGCGAGACGGCGCGGGTGGCGGACGATGTGCGCTTGGCGCCCGACGAAGAGACGGGAAATATTGCCGACCCGCGTTCCGCCATGCCGAAGGCGGACCTGCAAACGGCGCAGGTCCAGGCCGTCGACGACGAAGCCGCCCGGCGTATCCTGGCCCTGTTGACCGAAGTCCAACAGCGCAACGC
>PIVK01000375.1 GCA_003354135.1 Rhodospirillales bacterium | reverse complement strand
GGGGATTGGGGACTGGGGATTGCTCCACAAGTACACACACAAACATAATTACATAATATCATATATAGATCTACATGTATGTATATATTATTACATGGCCAATATGATATAGGCCCGAGTATAAGCCCAAGGGTCTCATATTGCCCGAGCCTTTAGGCGAGGGCAATATGAGCCCGAGGGCTTATGCGAGGGACTATATCATATTGGCCATGTTATAATATATTTATTTAATGACCACAACAACAATTAAATCTACTAAACTTTATAAATATAACAAACTTTCAGGAGAATACATTTTCACCTTTTTTATCATTTTTTACATTTTATGAAAATAGATGTATTTATAACATAATGATAAAACAGTGGGCATAATAATTGAAAAGCCAATCAAATTTCCTTTAATTTGATAGGTTATAGATCTTTGTATGTCAATTACAGGCCGAGATATTTACAGTAAATTAACTGTTATAATTAAATTACACTGCGTTGCATAATAAGTGCGCGACCTCGAACATTCGAGTACATAAGCGGGCAAATATCAGGGCAATATGAACTTTGGTATAGAATATAACTAAAAACTCATATTTGCCCTGCAGTGACGTCACAAAATTGTCATATTGCCCTGAAATCTTCAGAGGGCAAATATGGCTGTGCATTTTGAGTATGTATTGCCCAGTCAAAAAATTCATATAAAAGGCATAACTAGCATGGTCATTAAATAAATATATTTATTGTATGACCTTGCTAGTTATGCCTGCTGTATGAACTTTTAGACTGATCAATATGAAGATTGTAATGAAAATAACTTTGTTTACTTTTAGCCCCAGTC
>PIVK01000374.1 GCA_003354135.1 Rhodospirillales bacterium | reverse complement strand
TCAAACCCTTTATAGATTGATCTTATGTCAAATCAACAGGGGAGTGATAGATCAGAATGTGTGTAGCTCCCACTTGGAGGTTCAGCTAGTGAGATTTGGTAATGTATGGCTCTCAACAACCATATGTCAGATCCCCGGGTCGGTCCCAATCTTGAAACTAGTCTGACACATTTTATTGCCACAGGGTGGGGGTATTTTTTATGAAAAATGTGCCCAATATCCACTCAGTTGAAAATCTCCCTACTAGTGATAGATCAGATTCTGTGCATCGGTGTGTCTAAAGTTACTCATTTGTGGGGCTAGGAAGCTCAAACTTGGTACCAAGGTACCTTGGGTTAAACCATATTGCTTGTTGACAAAAGTTGGCACTCAGCCAAATTTAAAGTGCTGAGTCAGCAGTTTTTCAGTTTTTGATGTTTGCAGTTTTCAGCTACTCTTCTTACTCATGTCTGGGGCTACAAACCTCAAATGAGGTGCTGACTTACCTTTGGGTGAGCCATGGTGCGTGTTTCTGAAAATTGGCACTCTGCCAACTTTAAAGTGCTGAGTCAGCAGTTGTTTGGGTTTTTTTTGGTTTTTTTACTCATGTCTGGGTTAGGAAGTTCAAACTGAGTACCAAGGTACCTTGGGTTGAATCCTTATGCCTGGTGATGAAAATTGGGACTCGGCCAACTTTAAAGTGCTGAGTCAGCATTTTTTCTTTTTTGATATTTTACCTACTCACAAACTCATATATGGGACTAGGAAGCTCATACTGGTACCAAGGTACCTAGCTGTAATTTGTGGAGCCTGGTGATGAAAATTGGCACTGGGCCAACTTTAAAGTGCTG
>PIVK01000373.1 GCA_003354135.1 Rhodospirillales bacterium | reverse complement strand
TACACCCATGGGACCCTCTACTAGGTAGTGACCTAAGCGATGTGAATGACCGCTGGGACTCCGGCACGGAAGAGGACGAGGGCTATGTTCACGCGGTGACCACTCGTGCGAGTGACCGAGTTACTCGTACTGCCACCGGGAAGACCAAGCCCAGAGTGATCTTTGACCCCTCGCCCCCCACGCCGCGAGCCAAGAAGCTGGAGCACGACAAGCAGAGTGCCCCACGCCGTGGAAGCAGGAACCACCGTGCCAAACACAGGCAGCAAACGCTCAACAGCAGACAGAAACAAAAGGGAATCCGAGCTGACCATTCGTCCTCAGAAGAGGACGAGAAGCAAGAAGATGAACCGCCGGAAGCAGCAGCCTATGAGCCTGCTCCGAGCGATGCGGATGAGGAGGAGCGCCCGCCGGAGGACCCTGAACCTGCCCCGCCTGCACGAGATGCAACAGCGGCTAAGAAGGCAGGTAGCAGACCCCGCACACACCGAGGGACCCGCAAGGTACCCTCAGAGGCCGTGGAGTTCAGGGACGTTACTACGATCCCTGAGCAATATACCAAGCCTCAGCTAGCGGCCCTACAGGAGGCGGACAAAGATATAGCCCCGCTCCTCAGAGCATTTAAGGAGGGGCTACAGCCCCATAGAAGAGATTTTGCAGGAGAGTCAGCAATAACGAGGACCCTGTTGGAAAAGTGGGATGAACTGGAGCTCATGGAGGACGTGTTATACCGCGTGAGCGATGACCCACACACGCCCCCCCGTTTAGTGACTCCGGTTTCCATCCGATCTGTCCTATTCCAACTGGTGCACAACCACAGGACAGGAGGTCAC
>PIVK01000372.1 GCA_003354135.1 Rhodospirillales bacterium | reverse complement strand
ATGAATAATTTGAGCACTTCTGAATGGAATATCTTGATGAACTTTTTTTTCAAAATATTCTACGTCAAAAGATCTGTCTTTATGCATCAGCATTTTGAAACATACTGCAACAGATTTTTCAGAAAATGAGAAAAAACATATTTTTGGGGTACATATTTTGACCCCTGTACAATTTTTTTTGTTTTTGAGTTATTCTTTCCATTCTTTTTTGGAAATGTATCTCGATGGCATATGTGAAAATCGTGTCGTTTTGGAATTTTTAATTTGTTTCTAATAAGGCTCTGAAACTAACCATACATTTCAGCTAAGTTTATTTTTGCATAAATTATGCTAATTAGGTAAGGTCACAGGGTCAAAATTACCAAAATTTTAAAAGACACTTTATCCTATAGCTACATGTCAAGTTTGGTCACAATTGCTAAAACTTTATTTTTTGGTCAATTTTTGGTCTAATTCTGATTTCAGATTCAATTTTGAGCCTTTCTGTCCCAGGGTGAACCTAACTAGGGGTTCCATACACAACTGGTGATCACAATTCTGCACAGGCAATGGCTGGCCCCTGATAAGAAAATAACTTTGCCCCCACACCTTACTTGAATTGTGCCAGCCTAGTTGACCACAGTGAACTCCATACTAAGAGATGGCTACACGGTCCACTTACCTTTTGATCTACTTGCAATTGGACCATTTGGGGATATTCAATATTACTAGGTGGTAGCATACTGTTTTGAATGGGTGCCATTGAGGTTGATGTCTGTTCAACATTAACTACATTCTCTCGATTCACCTCATATACTATGATTTGTTGGTCACACGGCTCAATGGGTAGGCT
>PIVK01000371.1 GCA_003354135.1 Rhodospirillales bacterium | reverse complement strand
GAATTTCCCGAAAATAACTGGAAGAATCTTTTGCTGAACCTTATGGACTTGGACTATCAGGCATCATTATCGCTGAATAATTACCCACGCCGCTCCGTAAGGAGCACGCGGGGGTAGGATGATTGCGAGCGTCTGTTTGTGTGTCCGTTTGTCTGTCAGCACCATAACTCAAAAGCAAATGGCGGTGGGAGGTCCAAACTTGGCATAAATGTTGACCTTGATAAGTTCTAGGCACCCATTATTTTTTAGGTCAGGAGGTCAAAGGTCAAGGTCACCAGGTGCAAAAATGTTACTTTTTACATGTATTTTCCATTAGAAATCCGCACTATTAGACTTAGATGGCCCAAGGTTGGCATAAATGTTGACCTTGATGAGTTCTAGGCACCCATTATTTTTGAGGTCAGGAGGTCAAAGGTCAAGGTCACCAGGTGCAAAAATATTACTTTTTACATGTATTTTCCATTAGAAATCCATACTATTAGACTTAGATGGCCCAAGGTTGGCATACATGTTGACCTTGATGTGTTCTAGGCACCTATTATTTTTGAGGTCAGGAGGTCAAAGGTCAAGGTCACCAGGTGCAAAAATGTTACTTTTTACATGTCTTTTCCATTAGAAATCTACACTATATGACTTAGATGGCCCAAGGTTGGCATGTAAGTACCCCATGGCCTAAATGTGTTCATGGTAAATTTTGTTGGCCCCTGGCCAATTTTAACATTTTCAAAATGGCTGCCAAAATCTTATCTGGACCACTATTTTGTATAGAGCATCCAAACCACATTCATATTACACATGCAATATTGCCTGATTCAGGTCACCTATTTCTAGT
>PIVK01000370.1 GCA_003354135.1 Rhodospirillales bacterium | reverse complement strand
GCAGCTGAGATGGCAGCATTGGCTAGTTCAGCATATTGTGCTGTATCAGAATGTGTAGCTTGATCAGCCGTAACAGCTGAGATTGCAGCATTGGCTAATTCAGCATATTGCGCAGTATCGGAATGTATTGCCTGATCGGCAGTAACAGCTGAGATGGCGGCATTGGCTAGTTCAGCGTATTGTGCAGTATCAGAATATATTGTCTGATCTGCCGTAGCAGCTGAGATTGCAGCATTGGCTAGTTCAGCATATTGTGCAGTATCAGAATATATTGCTTGATCGGCCGTAGCAGCTGAGATTGCAGCATTGGCTAGTTCAGCATATTGTGCAGTATCAGAATGTATTGCTTGATCTGCCGTAGCAGCTGAGATTGCAGCATTGGCTAATTCAGCGTATTGCGCAGTATCAGAATGTATTGCCTGATCGGCCGTAGCAGCTGAAATTGCAGCATTGGCTAATTCAGCATATTGCGCAGTATCAGAATGTGTAGCTTGATCGGCCGTAGCAGCTGAGATTGCGGCATTGGCTAGTTCAACATATTGTGCTGTATCAGAATGTATTGCTTGATCTGCCGTAGCAGCTGAGATTGCAGCATTTGCTAATTCAGCATATTGTGCAGTATCAGAATATATAGCTTGATCAGCAGTAACAGCTGAGATTGCAGCATTGGCTAATTCAGCATATTGTGCAGTATCAGAATGTATTGCCTGATCTGCCCTAAATACAGTGCCATTTGCGGAATTGTTCCATCTTGTTGTATCAGCAGCTGTTATTCCTTTTGCTATGGAGGTTAAAAATACAGGGTCGGTCTCTGTAAATTCATCTAATCTGCT
>PIVK01000369.1 GCA_003354135.1 Rhodospirillales bacterium | reverse complement strand
ATTCTTACCCATCAAAATGAAACATATGAGTGTAAACTGTGCAGGTTCGAAATGTTCCTATGCGCACGCAGCCTCGGCTGTCGAAATGTACCTTCGGGCACATTCACTCGAAATGTTCTTTGGGTAAGGGTCCATAACAGTCAGGCTACGTTATGTACCTGCTTCGAAAAGTACCTTACCATATGTACCTGCATAGGTACAAAACGAGACCCTCTCGTTATGTACTTTCGTTATGGACTTCGAAATGTTCTTTTCGAAATGTACTTTCGATATGTACCTTATATAGGTAATGGACTTACAGTGATTTTGTCCCATTTCAATTTCACACATTTCCATCTCACACTAAAGTGAACTGTACCCTACGGGGAATGTACTTCGAAATGTACCCTATAGACATATAGCCTACAGTCATGAAGGCTTCCATATGTACTCTATAGGTAATGTACCTCGAAATGTACCCTACTACAGGTGATGCCTATACACATACAGTCTACAGTCATGTAGTCATTCGAAATGTACTTGAACCCTCATGGTGTCATACTAGATACTCTGCCCCCTCCAGGCTGGGATCACACATCAACAAATCAAATCTGGAGATTACACTTTGGAATGAACTTCCCTTTTTGTTCCTGGTCCATAAATGACCTTCTCCTGGCTTACCTTTTAGGTACATTTCGACCAGGTATATTACAAGGTACATTACCAGGTCCATTACAGGGCTTTTCATTTCTTGTCAAGTATACTCTTGACATGGGGTACATATCGACAGGGCACCATCCCTTTCTCAGTTGTTCCCTTTTGCTTCTGCAGTACATTACGAACAGGTACATTACAGC
>PIVK01000052.1 GCA_003354135.1 Rhodospirillales bacterium | reverse complement strand
GGTTCCTCGCCGTGACTCTCGGGGGTGGCGTCCTGTTCTTTGCGTGCATCTTGGCGGCAAGTCCCGTTTTGGCCTGCGGCTGGTGGGGGGACGGGGAGGTGAACAGGGATGACGAGACGGCCGCCAACGTCACCGAAAGCAGACTTGCCGAGAGAAACGTCCGTAATCCGGCCAAGCTTCCGGGGCGGGAGGAGGGGTTTGGAATCGCCGTGCCGGACCCCGGGCGGGCCGTTCCCTACCTTACGGCGACTTACGGACGCCCCGTCAACCGTATCGGAGGGTTGAAGACTTATGGTTTCGTGGCCGTGATCGACCTCGGCGCTTACCGCAAGTCGGCCCCGCTGCACCGGGCAGAGACCGAAACCGTGGGAATGCGCTACGTCAACATTCCCATCGAAGGCGACCTGCCGGAACGCGCCCAGGTCGAGCTTTTTAAACGAAAGATATTCGAGGAGGGCCGGCACGGCCCGGTCCTGGTCTATGCCCCCACGGCGGTCCTGTTGGGAAGCATGTGGGCGTCCTACCGCATGGCGCTTGGCTCAAGCCTCCGGTTCGCCGTCATGGAAGCGGAGTCTTTGGGGCTGTCGGTGGATCGGGGGTTGATGTTTCGTCGGTAAAGAGGCGTCAAGCCTGTGTCTGGGCGCTCTCCAGAACGTCTCTCTCGTAATCGAGAACCCTGGACGTCAGAATGGCCATCTGCTTGTAGAAGTCCATCTCGGCCTTTACCACGACCTTTTCGCAGAAACGGGGCACCCATTGACCGAGGTGCTCCTCGAAGAAGCGCCTTTCGATGGCCAGGCACTGCCGGGCATCGTCATCCCGGCTGTCCTGCCAGAGCTGGGCTTCGTGCTCGGCCAGCTTTTGCATGAACTCCAACTCTGCCGAGATGTGATCGGGCAGGTCGTGGAAATCGTTGTCGTAGACAAGACCGGCCTCTTCGATGAAGGCCTTCACCTCTACCGCCTGCTTGCCCCAGAGCTGTCCCGCCGTGGGGTTGGCGTCATCGGCATGAATGGATTCATAAGGAGAAATATGAGGACCCGGCCCAAGAAAAAGTCGAGTGAATTCCTGGGCCAGGTCCTCTAGTAGGTGTGTTTCGGGGGTTTCATTGAATTGAGAGCCAATGTCGACCCCTAGACCCAGAAGGGTACCGAGCACTTCCGGGGATTTGATGTGACGAATGAAGTCGGCATCGGGCTCGGCCCGGAAGACAGTAGCCAAAAGGCCGTACACGCGACTGCGGGCGGTGGCTGCTTCGGTTGCGGTCTTCCGGGCGGTTCCCATGACAGAACTCCTTTTTCGTCCTTAATTACGTCTTAGGCTTTCTTTACGCGCACGACGGTATCCATCCAACGCTGGGTTCCGCTGATCGGGTCCGACCAGTTGGGAATGATCACGTTGGGGTGGTTGCCGTGCTTGTCCCACCAGATGTTCTTGGCATCCGGATCGGCACTCGCGCCGCCGGGGGTCGGGGATGTCTTGCCCGATCCGTAGACACCGGAATGCTGGCGGCCAAGATGGTGGGAGATGGCGATAACGCCGGGAACGATGCCCTCGGTGAGATGAACCGTAGTGGTGATTTCACCCTGTTGGCTCGACACCTTGACGGCTTCACCGTCCTTGATGCCGCGTTCGGCGGCGGTCTTCGGATTGATCCAGCCCGGATTGTCGTGCTTGATCTCGGTCAGCCACTTGCAGTGGGCTGTCCGGGAATGGGTATGCACGGCGACCTTGTAGGTGGTCAGGATCAGCTCGTCCTTTGCCATCTTCTGATGCTCGGGGATCGGCGTGTAGGTCGGGAAGGCCGGTAGCCCCTTGGCGGCAAAGTTGTCGGAGTAAAAGTCCAGGAGCCCGCCCTTGAGGAAACTGGTGTTGGGCGGATAGGCCTTGTAGGTCTTGTTCCCGATCTTCTGGGCGACGTAGCTGCCCTTGGAGCCCGAAGTCTTGAGATAGCCGGCACTCGTGGCCTCTTTCTCGCTTTTGGCCCCGGTTTTCTTCCAGTTCCAATAGACACCGGTCTGGGCATCGAGGATCACTCCGTCTCCCGACGCATCGACCTCCTGCTCGTAGAAGCCGTAGTTCCCCTTGTCGTTGGGGTCGTGCCAGACGCCTTCCTTCTTCATGTACTCGAAGCCGCCGGCCTCTTTGACGCCGGGGGTCATCTCGCAGGATTGGCGGACGAAGTCCTCCTTGCTCGAATAGACGAGATCAAAGCCGATCTTCTTGGCCAGTTCCGGCCAGACGTCGCCTTGGCACCGGGACTCGCCCAAAGGCTTGACCAGGGGCTGACGGATATAGAACTCGGCAATTTGGTTGGCCGAGACCATATCTTCCCAATCCCAACGCTCAAGGTAGGTCACGTCAGGCAGGATAAGGTCCGCGTACTGAGCCGACTCGTCATAGACGATGGTCGTGCAGATCTGGAACGGAACGATGCTCTCGTCCGCCATGGTCGCAGCCACACCCTTGTTGTCGCCATTGATGTAGGCCGGGTTGTAGCAGCTCCACCAGTAGACCTTGGGCCGGCCGTGCGTGCCGTCCTTGATCATCGGCCAGACTTGCTGGCTGACATGGTGGGTCGGATAGGCCGCCTCGCCGGGGAAGCCGTCCTTGATGTGCAGGGTCTTGGCGACCTTGGCCTTGGGAGAGGACGGATGCTTCCAGCTGGCACCGACGCCCATGACGCGGCCACCTGGCCGGTCGAGGTTGTTGGTGATGGCCGAAAGCAGCATGGCAGCCCGCTCCTGGTCGGCACCGTGGTAATGCATGACGGTACCGCGGTAGGTGACCAGACAGGCCGACTTGGCCTTGGCAAATCCCCGTGCGATCTCGCGGATGGTGTCGGCGGGAACGCCGCTTTCCTTCTCCGCGAACTCGGGCGTGAACTTGGCGACGTTGGCCTTGACCGCGGCGATCTTATCGTTCGTCGAGGCGTGGTAGTCCGGCGTCACCCGCATGAACTTGAAGTGGTCCTTCTTGAACAACCCTTCGTTCATGATGACGTTGATCATGGACAGCATGATCAAACCGTCCTTGCCGGGCTTGATGGGCACCCACTTGTCGGCCTTGGCGGCGGTGTTGGACAACCGCACGTCGAAGACGTAGAGCGGGACTCCCCGATCGACTTTGGCCCGGATCAGGCGTTGCGACGTCGGGATGTGGTTGGTGTGGGTCTCGAAGTTGTTGGACCCGAAGATCACGACGAAATCGGTGTTGTCGTAATCCCAGTTGTCGTACATCCCGCCCCACAGGCTTTCCTGACCGGTCCACTTGGCGGCCTCGCAGACCGAGGTGTGGTTGCCGATGGTCTTGGTGCCGTAGGCGCCCATGAAATCGTACATGGTCGCGGCCTGGGAGGCCTTGTGACGTCCGTACTGGTACATGAACAACTCAGGGGTTCCGGCATCGCGGAGTTCCTTGAGCTTGCCGGCAACGGTGTCCAGGGCCTCGTTCCAGGAGATCCTTTTCCACTTGTGCTCGCCGCGTTTGCCGACGCGCTTCAGGGGATGCAGAATCCGGTCCGGGAAATAGACCTGATTGACGCCGGCCTGGCCCTTGGCGCAGAGCTTGCCAAGCGTGCGGATCGAGTTCGGATGGCCTTCCAACTTCTTCAGACGGCCGTCCTCCACGAAGCCGATCATGGCATCGCGTGTTACGCACTGCCAACAGGCGGTCGGGATTGCCTTGCGTTCCTTGCCGGTGGTCGGCGAGAAGTCGCGCCCCGATGATTCGACGGACGGAATTTTGACCGATCCCGCCAGTGCTTCCCTGCCGCCACCAATGCCGGCGGCAAGAGCGCCGCCGCTGAGCGCAGCCAGGGTCATGAAGTTTCGACGGTTTAACTGTTTCATATTTTGTACTCCTTGTCCTGCTGCCGCTCCTAGGGGATTTGGTCCATGTAGTGGTCCAGCTTGCCCTTCTTGCGTTTCCGATAGAGATCCTTGAGCACGCCTTCCGGGTCTATGTAGTAGACCTGTGGGCGCGTACCCTCCTCGGGAAGCAGGACGTTGTTGGCTAGGTTATGCTCTTTGACGAGCTTCGCGACCACACTGTTCGGGTCGCTTAGGTCACCGAAGATGCGGGACCGTCCCTGACAGGTGTTGACGCAGGCGGGCTCGATCCCGTTGTCGATCCGATGGTCGCACATGGTGCACTTGTCGGCCGCCTGTTTGGTCGTATCCTTGCCCGCCTTGACGAAGGGGTCGAAGGACCGGACACCGTAGGGGCAGGCGTCGATGCACTTGCCGCAGCCGACGCAGGCCGCCTTGTCGATCAAAACCAAGCCGTCGGGCCGTTTATAGGTCGCGCCCTTGCGGTAGCGGATGGTCTTGCCGTCCGGAGTTTTGAACTTGGCGCGTTCCCCCGGATATTCCGGGCAGGCCTTGACGCAGGGCGGGACCTTGTCCTTTTCGCTGCCCTCGCAGTGATTGCACATGAGGGGCAGGAAGGCCTTCCGCGTGTTCGGGAAGGTTCCCCAGGTCTTCTCCTGGATTACCGTCCGGAAACGGCCGAGCGACACGTCGTTTTCGGCCTTGCAGGATACGGTACAGGCCCGGCATCCAATGCATTTCCGAAGGTCCATGACCATGCCCCAGCGGGGAGCCTTGGCCTTGCGGGCTGCCTCGGCCGTGGCCGGGACAGCTACGGTGGCGACACCCGCCACTGCCACGCCGGCTGTGCTGCTGAGCAGTTTGCGCCGGCTGATATTCACTTTGTTGATCTTCGTCATCTTACGCCTCTCCTATGATTCACCGTCCTTAATTTACTCTGTGCGTGTGTCTGGTTGTGCAGTCTCCTCTTGTGATGTGCTGTTGTCGACTCCCTCCTGGAGAACGTCGATGGAGTCCTCGAAATTGCCGATTGCCTCGTCGAGAAGCAGGATTGAGTATTTCTTGTTGTGAACGCCATTGCCGACCTCGACGATGGCCAGGATCTCGTCGCCCTTGCGCATCAGGCCCTTGGCCTCTTCGGCAAGGTCCGTTGGGACGACACCCTCGGCCTTGACCAGCAAGGCCCGCGCCTCGGTCCGGGCCTCCTTCACGGAGAGGACTTCCTTCTCAAGGGAGAGCTGCCAGTACTCGAGCATCTTCTTGTGCTCGTCCGTATGGCAGCCGACGCAAGCCTCGCCCGCACCCCTCCTGACGGGGTGGTTGTTGAGCAGGGATTTTTTGATGTGGCAGGCCATGCAGTTGGTATTGACGCCGGCCATAAGCTGTGGCGTTTCGGGCACCCCGTCGACAACGGAGACACCGGTAAGAAGGATCTTCTGATACTTGTGCTGGTCCTGGTGACAGAGTTCGCAGTCATTGCGCACGAAGTCCAGGTGGTCGGTCCGGTTCCGGTGTTCGATTACGCTGTGACAATCGAAACAGTCCGCGGCACGGGTGGCCACGTGCCTGTTGTGCATCAGGGCCGCGTCGCGTGCCTCGATAAGAAGCTCGGGGCTCCGGTTGTGGCAGGTCAGACAGCCGTTGGACACCACGTTGCCGGGGGCGATCGCGCCATGTCCCTTGACCATCTCGAAATGGCAACTCTCGCAAGGAACACCCCGCGCCTGGAGCGACTGATGGGTGATTGGTTTGTCTTTTCCCTCGCCGTCGTTTTGTATCTGCGCCTGCAACGAACGGGTGGGGATCACATGGCAGATGTCGCAGCGGGAGGCGCCCGCGTTGAATGCTATGGACGGCACCTGCTTGAAACTGATCCGCTGAACGACCGGCTCTTTCTTGCCTCCCGGCGTCCCTTCCTCCTGCGCTTTCGCAAGGGTCGGCTTGTTGAGCTTGAGATGGCAGAGGAAGCAGATGTCCTGCGGGACCTCGAAATGTTTTTTCTCCGTCACCTTAAAGTGACAATCGTCGCAGGACAGCTTCTGGCCGTTCAGGGCCTTTTCGCCGAGATGAACCGTGTGCTTGAAGCGGACCTTGTTCGTGAACTGGATTTCCTTGTCCCGGAAAGCCCCATCGTCGTGACAGCCGGAACGCAGGCAGGCGCCATCCTGGATCTTGGGGCGGATCGGCAAGGGCGCGTTCTGATCATACAGATAGGCGGCAAGGTGGCGCAGGCCTTCCAGCTTCGCCTTGACCGAATACTTCTCGCCGGGCAGGAAGTGGCAGTCGACGCAATTGGCCTGAACGCCATCCTTGTTGTTGTTCGCGTGGTGGGAGTTGGTTTTCCAAGCCTCGTACTGCTCGGTCATGGTGTGACAGGTGCCGCCGCAGAAGGCGGGGCCGGTCGTATAATATTCGACACTTCCCCAGAATATGAGGAATAGGGAAACGAAAACCGCACCCGCAGTCAAGACCAGTTTCCGGGTTATGTCGAAATGGACTTTCATTCTACCTCGCGACGGCTGATAAAAGCGTGGCGGCAACCCCGCGGACCTGCTTGCATGTGACGTGCCATGTCGCATAAGGCATTGTGATTAAGGCGCGTTCTTCAATAGTGACAGTGTAAAAGCGGAGTGGTATGGTATTCATGTTACCGTCCAGTAACATCGGCACGATTCCGGTAACGCCGTGGAAAACGGTTTGTTTTTCAAACTGATACCGCAAAACAGACCGTTTAGACGTTACCTTGGGGTAACATCCGGGCGGTTGGTCCAAGGGCCTCCTGAACAGGAAAGACTCTGTGATCGCGGGCCGTGCGGATAAGGGCACGATGGTTGCAATGTCGTTTTCTACGACCAGCCGGCGTAATCGATGGCAGCCGTCATAATGAGAACCCGTTTCAGCGCGGCGGAAACAGCGGCGGCGTTTCCTTGGGAGAAGACGATGCGGCTTCGCGTTTCAGTATTGCTGCTGTTGCTGGCCGGATTCGGCGGCACGGCTGCCGCAGAAGAGTTTCCGAAACCGCTTCGGTTTGGGCTGACCGCCGTCGTCGTCAAGGAGAACCTTCGTTTCTTGGACCGATGGGCCGAGTATATCAGCGACAAGGTAGGCCGCCCGGTAGAATTCGTCCGGCGCCGTTCCTACCGCGAGATCATGAACATGATGAGTTCGGAAGACCTGGATTTTGCCTGGATCTGCGGTTACCCCTTCGTTCAGAAACGCGATCCCGAATTCCTCGAACTGCTGGTTGTTCCGGTCTTTGACGGAAAACCGCTCTATCAATCCTACATCATTGTCCACGCCGACAGCCCCAACCATGACTTTGACCAACTGCGGAACAAGGTTTTCGCCTATTCCGACCCGGAATCGAATTCAGGATTCCTTTTCCCGCAAACCCTCCTGATGAAAAGAAGGGAGACTTCAAAGACCTTCTTCCGAGAAACGTTCTTCACCTTCAACCACGCGGACACGATTGAAGCGGTGGCCGAGGGGGTCGCCGACGGTGGGGCCGTTGATTCCTACATCTGGGAGTACATGAAAGTCTTCCGCCCCGAGATCACCAGCCAAACCCGGGTGATTGAGATGTCTCCGGCCTTCGGGTTTCCGCCCCTGGTGTCGCGAGCAGGCGTCGATCCCCGGGTGGTAAGCCGAATGAGGGACGTTTTTGTTGACATGGCGAATGATCCCCGAGGACAGAAATTTCTCGAAGGGCTGATGCTCGATCGGTTCGCCACCGACACGGCCAAGCTTTACGAGAGCATCCGCCGCATGGCCGAAAAAGTGGGGCCCGCGCCTCCTTGGCTTACCGGGATGGAGAAAAAATGAAACTACTCCATCCCCGATCCTGGAAACTGGCTTTCAAATTCCCCCTTGCCATCACGGCTGTGGTCACGGGCGTCGGGTTCACGATCGGTGCGGTGATCATATCTCAGGACTGGCAACGCTTGCATGACGAGTTGAACGAGAAGACTCTGCTCATCGCGGGGTCGGTTGCCGCAGCAGCTCCGGAAGCCATGTTGAGGCACGACCACTGGTCTCTCTTCCAGAGCCTCAAGAAAATGGCATCGCGGCCGGCGCGCGACAGCATCGAAACAACAGTGATCACGGCGATGGTCCTGGATGCGGATGGAAAGGTCATGGCCCATCTGGACCCCACGTCGCATCCTCTCGCCCTTCCATTCGAACCCTCCAACGCCTTGGAAAAATACCTTCTCAAAGAGGCCCGAGACGCGCGGGTCCCGGTTATCCTCGATGGTGGCTGGAGCAGCCGGGCCGGTTTTCTGGAAGGTGTGATTCCCGTCTTCTCGGATGAGAAATACTTGGGCCTGGTGCGTGTCCGCCTTTCCAACGACGAGCTTTTCCTAAAGGCGCAACGCGCGGCCCTCACCGTTCTGACGGTGACTCTGGTTCTTGTCGTGCTCGGCAGCCTGTTGGGCGCATACATTTCCCATCGAATGGTCAGGTCCCTGGTGGCGATCACGGAGGGATTGGAAGCCGTCAGCCGTGGCGAAGTCGCCGACGTTCCCCTTGTCCCGGTTCAAGACAATGATGAACTCGGGGCATTGACCGTCGCCTTCAACCGCATGGCGGTGGAGATGGCCGAAAAGAAGCTTCTCGAGCAGGAACTCGTGGTGGCCGAGAAACTGGCCGCTTTGGGCCGGATCACGGCCGGCGTGGCCCACGAGGTAAACAACCCTCTGGCCGGCCTGCTCAATTGCATCGATACGATGAAGAAGCACCCAGGCGACACGGAAATCCTCGAACGTTACCTGCCGTTGCTCGACAAGGGGCTCAACCGAATCCGCAGTATCGTCGAGGGATTGTTGGTGGAATTCCGGGTCGAGGCCGTTCCGGACGTTTCCGATCCGAGTTGCCTCGAACACGTTCGGGAACTGATCCGCGCCGAAATCGATGAAAATCCCATCGATATCCTTTGGGAGAACAATCTGGGCAGCAGCGTGCGCTTCAACGGGATGCAGACTCAGCAGGTGCTTTTGAATATCATGAAAAATTCGGTTCAGGCGATGCCGGAGGGAGGGAAGGTTTCTTTCCGGTCCTACGAAGATAACGACGGTATCGTTTTCGAAGTTGAAGACGATGGGCCGGGAATTCCATTGGAGAACCGGAACCGGCTCTTCGACCCCTTCTTCACGACGAAGCCGACCGGAACGGGGCTGGGGCTTTGGATCGTCTATCGGCTGGTCGAAAGCATGCGCGGGGTGATCGACGTGGAGTCGGAAGTCGGAGTCGGAACCCGTTTTAGGATTATCATCCCCGTAGCGGATGCGTAGAGGTGACGATGGAACCTACGGAAAATGCCGACAAAATGGTGCTGGAGGATGAGTGTCTCTCCGATTTTTGTGTTTTACTGGTCGAAGACGACGAGATCATGCGCCTGTCTCTGGAAGACCGGCTCCGCCTGGAGGGCATCCCCGTCCGGACCGCCTGCAACCTCGAAAGCGCCCATATCCAGTTGAGCAGGGGCGACGTGGACATGGTGGTCACCGACATCCGCTTGCCGGATGGATCGGGGGCCGAGCTCTTTGGGGACATCACGCGCCACCACCCGGGAATGCCGGTGATATTGATGACGGCCTACGGCGAGGTGTCCGATGCCGTGGCCTTGGTCAAGGCCGGAGCGGTGGACTACCTTACCAAGCCTTTCGATATTGCCGATTTCATTACCAAGGTGCGCCGCAACATGTCGCGCATCTCAGACATCCGTCTTTCGGCCCCGTTTCCCGACATGGACAGCTCAACCTTCCGACCAGGTTGCGGTGTCCTGGGCAAGAGTCCCGCCATGCGGCGGATCGAACGCCTTGTGGCCCGGCTTTCGGATGTGGACAGCTCGGTTCTCATCACGGGGGAATCCGGTGTCGGAAAGGAGGTCGTGGCGGCACTCCTTCACCAGAACAGCAAGCGTGCGTCCGCGCCTTTTATCGCGGTCAATTGTGCCGCCCTCCCGCCGAATTTGGTCGAAAGCGAATTGTTCGGCCACGAGAAAGGCTCCTTCACTGGGGCAAACCGACGACATATCGGACGTTTCGAGCAAGCCCAGGGCGGAACCATCCTCCTCGACGAGATCGCCGAAATCCCGTCCGATGTCCAGGTCAAGCTTCTCCGCGTGCTCCAGGAACGGGTTGTCGAGAGAGTAGGGGGGGAGGCTTCCATCCCGTTGGATGTCCGGGTTCTCGCCGCCACTCAGGTCGACATGGATGAGGCGGTGAAGACGGGAGACTTCCGGTCCGACCTGTTCTGGAGACTCAACGTGATCCATGTGCACGTTCCACCGCTACGGGAGCGCACCGAGGATATCCTCTATCTCTCCAGGCTTTTCGTCGAGCGGCAAACCTCGGGAATGAAGGTGAAGATCAAGGGCCTGAATGCATCGGCGGAAGCCAAGCTCCTGTCCCTGCCGTTTCCCGGCAACGTGAGGGAACTCAAGAACATCATCGAACGGGCGGTAGCTCTCTGTGACGGTCCGAGGTTGTCCGAAAACGACCTCATGCCGTTCGAGGAGAAAGAGAACAAGGGCGAAGTCACGCCAAGGAAAGCGATCACACTGAAGGAATCCCTTGGAGTGGCGGAGCGGGAGGCCATTCTTGGGGCTCTGAAGATTAATGACGGGGCGGTGACCAGAGCCGCGGAGTCATTGGGCATATCGCGCAAGAATCTATGGGAGAAGATGAAGCGTTATGGGATCGGGCGATAGAGAAATTGGGTGTTCGCCCCCCCCCTTTGCCCACATCCTCCTCGGCAATCCGCTTGGGCCGTATGCCGTCGGGAATATCGGCAGGGTTAATGGGGTTGATCAGCCCCCGAAGTCCCCTCCGGGCCTTGGCCTTCCATAGCCAGTAAAGTGAATATGAAGATGCTGCCCCCCCCTTCGGCGGACTCGACGCGAATGGTTCCCCCGTGGCATTCGACGACGCGCTGGCAGATGGCCAGCCCGATGCCGGAGCCCTCGTAGGTCCCCTGGCCATGCAGGCGCTGAAAGATGCCGAAGATCCGCTCCCGGTATTCCTCTTCGATGCCGATCCCGTTGTCGGCGACCGAGACCTCCCAGAAACGGCCGTCGAG
Source organism: Rhodospirillales bacterium (assembly GCA_003354135.1). Classification (GTDB taxonomy): domain Bacteria; phylum Pseudomonadota; class Alphaproteobacteria; order Rhodospirillales; family GLO-3; genus GLO-3. Next base: position 3,674 of record PIVK01000052.1, on the reverse strand, counting down.
CCGTATACCGATGCGCACCAGCGGCGGCTGGTCGGGTGAGCGGTACTTGAGGGCGTTGGAGATGAGGTTCTGAACCAGGCGGACCAGTTGGGACCGGTCGCCGAGAATCGTGGGCAGTTCCGGCGAAACCTCCACCCGGGCGCCGCATTCGGTGATCCTCGTCTCCAGATTGGACAAGACCTCCTCGACGATGGCGCGCATCTCGACCACATCCATTTCCTTTTTGGTGTGAGTAACCCGCGAATACTTCAGGAGATCGCTGATCTGGAGCTTCAAGCGTTTGGAGGCGTCGACGGCAAAATTCAGCAGTTCGCGGCCATTGTCGTCGAGGACATCGTTGTAACGTTTGGAGAACAGGCCAAGGTAACTACTGACGGTCCGCAGGGGCTCCTGCAGGTCGTGCGAAGTAATGTAGGCGAACTCCTCAAGGTGTTTGTTGGAGGCCGCCAACTGGCCGGTCCGGAGGTCAAGGTGGGCATAGGCCTCCTCGATAGTACGGAAGGAGGCCCGCAGCCCGGCCATCATCGCCAGTGTCAGCCCCGACAGCACCAGCCAGGCCATCCCATGGATCAGGGCGATCAAATCGATCCGCGGCGCCACCAGCTTTGAGATCGAAGCCTTCGAGAAGGAAACCCGGATGCCGCCCCGGATATCGCCCTCCTTATAGCCTTGAACATGATGGCAGGCGAGACAGGCCCTCTCGGTCACCAGGGGGGCCATGTAGCGGTAGGTCTCGACCCCGTCGTCCTCGGCGAAGAGGTCAAGGCGTTCCTTGGTGCCGGTCTCGAAAGACTCGAGGGAGGAAGCCTCCCAACCATCCGGCTTGTTGAACGGGTTGATGGGCTTGAGGCTGGTGATGTGAACCCAGGTCTCCCCTTCCTTGAGGAGTTCTCCGATCTGCCGGGTCATATAAGCGGGATTGATCATGGTCAGCGCAATCCCGGCCGGGCTGGTGATGTCCCGTTCCCGGGTTTTCAGATAAATGTTGGACGGCGTGGTCTCGGTGACCGGCACGTAGACCCCGCCGTGACGCGCGTTCCAGAGGCGCATCGTCTGAATGGTCTCGAACACCAAGCGGCCACGGTTGACCGCCATGTGCTGCGCGTGCTGGTCGAGCTGGATCAGGTTCCACCAGAATGATAAGCCGACGACCCCGGCCCAGAACAGGATCGGCAGCACCCACATTCGCCGGTCGATGATGACCCGGTGAATGATCGTGTCACCTGCGGTCTGTCCTCCACCCCCGTGACCTTCGGACTTGTTTTCTTTTGCTTCTGGCAAAACCATCCCGGCTCAATCCAACGGCGATGCAACTCGAAGTTTCAGTTGAGACTCTAGCACAAGTAGTGGAAAAATGACACTTATGAAACCCGCCCCGCCTATCGCCATGCTTGTCTTCTATCCCTTGCCGAGGTCAACATCCGCTCGCCGGCAACGAGGTAATTTTGACGCTCGACGAAGGGAATGGGCGACAGGTTTCTCCGGGCACTCTTCCTGCATGTGCAGGTTAATGAGGTTGATCAGCCCCCGAAGTCCCCTCCGGGCTTTGGCCTTCCATAGCCCGCACAGTGAACGTGAAGATGCTGCCCCCCCCTTCGGCGGACTCGACGCGGATGGTTCCCCCGTGGCATTCGACGACGCGTTGGCAGATGGCCAGCCCGATGCCGGAGCCCTCGTAGGTCCCCTGGGCATGCAGACGCTGGAAGATGGCGAAGATCCGCTCCCGGTATTCCTCTTCGATGCCGATCCCGTTGTCGGCGACCGAGACCTCCCAGAAACGGCCGTCGAGCCGTACACCGATGCGCACCCGCGGCGGTCGGTCGGGTGAGCGGTACTTGAGGGCGTTGGAGACGAGGTTCTGAACCAGACGGATCAGTTGGAACCGGTCGCCGAGAACTGCGGGCAGTTCCGGCGAAACCTCCACCCGGGCGCCGCATTTGGTGATCCTCGTCTCCAGATTGGACAAGACCTCATCGACGATGGTGCGCATCTCGACCACACCCATTTTCCTTTTGGTGTGAGCGACCCGCGAATACTCCAGGAGATCTCTGATCTGGAGCTTCAAGTGCTTGGAGGCGTCGATGGCAAAACTCAGCAGTTCGCGGCCATCTTCGTTGAGGGAATCTTCGTAACGTTTGGAGAATAGGCCCAGGTAACTGCTGACGGTCCGCAGGGGCTCCTGCAGGTCGTGCGAAGTGATGTAGGCGAACTCCTCAAGGTGTTTGTTGGAGGCCGCCAACTGGCTGGTCCGGCGTTCGACCAGCAGGTCCTGGCGGGAATAGGCTCTCTCAAGGGCACGGAAGGAGGCTCGCAGCCCGGCCATCATCGCCAGTGTCAGCCCCGACAGCACCAGCCAGGCCATCCCATGGATCAGGGCGATCAAATCGACCCGCGGCGCCACCAGTTTTGAGATCGAAGCCTTCGGGAAGGAAACCCGGATGCCGCCCCGGATATCGCCCTCCCTATAGCCTTGAATATAATGGCAGGCGAGACAGGCCCTCTCGGTCACCAGGGGGGCCATGTAGCGGTAGGTCTCGGTCCCGTCCTCGACGTAGTGTCCAAGACGTTCCTTGGCGCCGGTCTCGAAAGACTCGAGGGAGGAAGCCTCCCAATCATCCGGCGTGTTAATCGGGTTGATGGGCTTGAGGCTGGTGATGCGGATCCAGGTCTTCCCTTCCTTGAGGAGTTCTCCGATCTGCCTGGTCATGTAAGCGGGATTGATCATGGTCAGCGCAATCCCGGCCGGGGTGGTGATGTCCCGTTCCAGGGTCTTCAGATAGATGTTGGACGGCGTGGTCTCGGTGACCGGCACGTAGACCCCGCCATGACGCGCGTTCCAAAGGCGCACCGTCTGAATTGTCTCGAACACCAGGCGGCCGCGGTTGATTGCCATGTGGTACGCGTGCCGGTCGAGCTGGGTCAGGTTCCACCAGAAGGATAAGCCGACGACCCCGGCCCAGAACAGGATCGGCAGCACCCACATTCGCCGGTCGATGATGATCCGGTGAATGATCGTGTTGCCTGCGGGCTGTCCTTCATCCCCGATATCTTCAAATTCGTTTTTTTTTGCTTCGGCCAAAACCACCTCGGCTCGATCCAAAAGTTACGCAACCCAGAATTCTATTTTTGGTTTTAACACAAACATTGGGACAATAACACTCATGAAACCCGTAGAAATCCCCCAGCCCACCCATTGCCATGCTTGTCTCCATCCCTCACCGGAGCTAACATCCGCTCGCCGGCAACGAGGCGACTTTTTGACGCTCGACGAAAGGAATGGGCTAACATGACCCAGGTTCGGATTTACCTGCCCGCCAAGACGGCGGCCCAGTCGGGGCCCGCCAATGCCCGGAGATGGATTCTGGAGTTCGAGCCGGAAGCGGCCAAGCGGATCGACCCTTTGATGGGATGGACGGGATCGCCGGATACGCGCCAACAGGTGAGGCTCGGCTTTCCCGAGATGGAGGATGCGATCGCCTATGCGGAACGCAACGGGCTCGTCTACGAGGTCGCGCCCCCGCAGGCGCGCCGCATGATTACCAAGAACTATGCCGACAAGTATGCCTACGACAAGGTCGGCTGAACGTCTCCAGGCGCCCGTAGCTCAGATGGATAGAGCAGCGGACTTCTAATCCGCAGGTCGCAGGTTCGAATCCTGCCGGGCGCACCAATTT
>PIVK01000106.1 GCA_003354135.1 Rhodospirillales bacterium | reverse complement strand
AAAAGCGAAGTTGGTTTCTAGGTGTACTTCGCGAGATGCGTCGATAGGCGGGTTTTCGCCATGGCTGGAGAAAGCACCCCCATACTGGCCCCTAGCCCAGCCGCCGGTAGGCTTCTGGGACTCTCTAGGGCATCCAAAAACCAAAAAGGGCAAAGTTACTATTAAAAAAACACCCGCGTGGCGCGGCCGCATTAACGCCCGGCTTTTGGCTCTAGACAGAGCAAACAACACAGCCCCTGCCTACTAGCACACACACAACCCGAAGTGGTATATCTGAGCATATCGGAGTATAAGAAAGAGCTACTCGCCGTCGTCGTTGTCACACAAAGCACCCGCGGCTGTCATATCAGCAAGCACGCCCAAAACCGTGTATCGGTCATATGCGGCATTGCATCGCCCGGAACCGTGTATGGATTGATGGGGAGAAAGTTGAGTGGGTGGTACTCGGCTACGGTATCGCCTGAAGAAGCCACCCCGTTGGTCGCCAAGGCACTGTCGTCCTCTTCTGCAGCGCGCTCAACCCGTGGTTCTGTCAGACGCGCACATTTTGACGGTGCTTACGTAAAAGAAACGGCGGCATATTCAACAGAAAACCTACCACTACTAGACCTTCAGCCACCCACGCCACTACCATCCTAAAAAACCTTTTCAATTAGAAGCAGCAAAACAAAAGACGGGCCTCATCACATACCGATAGAAACGAAGCGGAGTGAAGAACGCCGAGCAGCAGCTTCGGGAATGAGCTCACTTGGGTACCCTGCGTTAAGTTCGGAAAACGCCGGCTCCTTTGGGGGCACATCGCCGCCGCCTTGGTAAGTCGGCATCGTGTCCACAAAAGACCTCCCTCTCGCCCTGCCGCCGCGCCCCCCCTCCCTTGCCGCCGCAGTGCCCCCGTTCTCCGTCCGTTGGGCGGCGGCGGCGGAACCGGCGGCGGGTGCCGTGGCCGAAGCTGCTCGCGTCGTCACCGCCGTCAAGGGGCCGCCTGGCCCTTTGCCGTGCGCCCCGCCGCGCCCCCCCTCTCCTCCCGCCGCCGTGCCCCCGTCCTTCGTCCGTTGGGCGGCAGCGGCGGCGGCGGCGGAAGTGGCCGAAGCCGCTGGCGTCGTCACCGCCGTCAAGGGGGCGCCTGGCCCTTCGCCGTGCGCTCCGCCGCGCCCCCCCTCCCCTCCCGCCGCCGCGCCCCCCCTCCCCTCCCGCCGCCGTGCCCCCGTCCTTCGTCCGTTGGGCGGCAGCTGCGGCGGCGGCGGAAGTGGCCGAAGCCGCTGGCGTCGTCACCGCAGTCAAAGGGCCGCCCGGCCCCGCGCCATGCGCCCCGCCGCGCCCCCCCTCCCCTCCCGCCGCGTTGCCCCCGTCCTTCGTCCGTTGGGCGGCAGCGGCGGCGGAAGTGGCCGAAGCCGCTGGCGACGTCACCGCCGTCAAAGGGCCGCCCGGCCCCGCGCCGTGCGCCTCGCCGCCCTCCTCCACAGGTAACGTGCTGCTGTCCTCGCCTTGAGCGGTGGTTGCTGTAGTAGATCTCAACTCCGTCGTCGCGGCCGCCGCCGCAGAGGTTGCATCTCCCATCCCGCCGCCATCCACCCTACCGCCACCTGCCCCGCCGCTTACCGCGCCTCTGCCCGCCACAGGCAACGCAGCCACTGCCTGCCCCTGTGCGGCCGGGGTCTCTTGAAGCGGGCGGGGTTCCGACCGCAAAAACTGGCGGGTCCAAGACGCGACCAAATACGTCGACACGTCAAAAAATTTGGCACATGCTCGCTGGTTTACGAGCCGCTTCTCGTTGTTGCTTTCGATCTGGAGCTCCAGGAATTTGTTGACGACTTGGGCGCGCTGAAAGAGCATGGCTTCTTTATCGGTGACGTTTGAGGGGTCCGCTGCGAGAGGGGTCAGACTTTTCTTGCCATTTCTGAGGAACTTCGCCAGGGCAGGGCCGAGCTTCGCGCGGGCCTCCTTGGCTAGGGCGAGGAATGATTCTTTGGCCGCCAACGTGCGCTTCACGTACTCTTTGCGGTTGCGCATGCTTTTCTTCTGGCGCGCGCTGAGCTTGGGCGCCTTCGTCTCTCCCGTCCCCTTTGTGCCCCGCCTTTGCCGCTTATGCAACCGATAAACACCAATATCGGCCATTGAGCCTTGAAATTTCGCCTCTCGGGTGGACACTCTCCTTTGAGCCGGTGCGTCTCCAATCTCGTCTCCAGAGCCCTCAGCCTCGTCCCAGAGCCGCCACCGCTGAGTGGCGTTACGGCATTTTCTTCGCCCCCCATCGCAGCCTGTGCGTCTCCAGCCTCATCTTCGGAGCTGTCACCGATGATTTGCCGGACAAGAAGCTGGGCGTTGTCGGCGTCACAATCTTCGTCTTCCGTGGAGTCCGCTTCCTCGTCCAAAAATGGTGGGCAACCTGTAAAATATGACGTGGGGGTTGCGGTGAGAGAATGCAGGATAGAAATGTTCGAAATTCGTCAATTTGAGAACTGAAAGGAGCATTGAGAGACTAACCGTGGTTGTTAGCCGCCAGTTCCAGCCGTTGAGAAGCCAGCTGTGCCCAGTGCATCGGCAGCGTGGCCTGGGCATCTACGTAGGCACCGTCATCATCGACACTGTCTTCGTCCGACGAATCGTCATCATAGCATGACGCGTAGTCGCCCTCGCCGAGCTCGTTATCGCCAGGCAAGCCGCTGACAACCCCAGTCTCCTCTGGGAGTGGTGACTGTGACTTTCGCTTGGCGGCGGCGCTTTCGAAGTTCTTTGTGCTGTGTCGCTTCTTCACCCGTGGCATCGTGTCTACTAAAGAAACGATGCCAGTCCGGGTCACCCCGAGGTTGCAAAACGCGAACCAAGGGGTGACCCAGGCAAGAAAGACTAAAAGGAGCCTAATCTCGGGTGGCTACTCGGCTGCAAGCGTCTCGAGCACGTACGACTAAGCGAAGACAGTGTATCCAAGGTCCAGTGCAAAAACACAAGAACTTCAAGCAGCTCGTTCGACCGCTTCCTCTCCGAGAAAAAAGAAAATAAAACGAAGAGATTTTTTGTTTTTCGCTGAATTTTCAGAATCTGCAGTTTTTTTTTACCCGCGATACATACCCCAAAAGCCTTAGGCTAATTCGCGAGCCTCCGATTTCGAGTTCAAATGGCCATAACTTACCTTTCGCTACGCCGTTAGAGAAGAGAGTCAGACAGGTAAGAGCGGAATTCGATGGCACGTCGATTTCTGGCCTTGTAAGTTTTTTTTCGGCGAATAGCACCCTTCTATTTCTTAATTCGCGTTTTATCCAATTTTCGACTTCGCCGAAGTATAAAACGTGACCCAGAATTGGAACGAAAAACCTGGCGCGAAGAGATTGCGCGTCTCTCCCAGACGCGCATGACGATACTTCCCTTGTCTCTGTGCGCTTCCTAGGTGAAAAGCCTTAGCATATCTAAGATTTTCGTGCATATTATTAATATTTCACGGCCGGTGCCTTAGTTG
>PIVK01000051.1 GCA_003354135.1 Rhodospirillales bacterium | reverse complement strand
ATTGTCATGTCTGGTTATCGCCGTTCTTTTTCCGAAGGTGCCTGTGAACCGTTGCGCGCCCCGATACGCGAAGCCCGGAATATCGGCGAACTGAAGCGCGCTCAGTGCATCTTTTTCCGCTCGGAGGATGACCTGCCGCAACGGATCGCGGAGACGGTCGGCTTTGACGTCGGCACGGTGCGAAACCTGTACAGCGCCTTTTTGCGGAATGGCGAGGCGGCGAAGTTCACAACAACGGCAATCGCACTGTAATTCAGGAGTTCACCGCCAAAAACGGTTTTGGCCTTGAGATCAAGCGCCGTGCCCGATGCCTGATCCTGCCTGTCATGGCTGCCGGCGCGACGATCAGCGCCAGACAGGCGCATTGCGCGGTCAGGATTCGGACTTCGGTGTGGTCAGGCGCGCCATGTCCTCGGCCACGAAATCGGCCATAAAGGCGGAGATGGCGGCATAGAACCCCGCGCCGCCTGCGCGCTCGGCCACGTGCCGCGCGCAGATTTCGGACCAGCGGCCCAAATGGGTCTGCAGGAAGCGGCACTGGATGCGGCGCGCCTCTGCGGCGGTCTCCGCCGCGCCGCTGGCCAGAGCCGCCGCCTCGCGCCGCGCCAGGTCGGCCATGAAGGCCAGTTCCACCGCGATGTGATCGGGCAGAAGGCCGCTTTCTGGCGGCAGCCGGTAGCCCACCTCGGCCATGAAGCGAGCAACCATATCCGAGGTTGCGCCAGAAAGATCCTCCTCATGGCCCAGCATCAGCCCCTCGTGGGGCATGATCTTGCCCACCGGGTTGACGAAGATGTCGGAGAATTCGATGGCGAGGCGCTCGCGCAGAATCCCGATATCAAGCTTGGCGAAGTCGGGGCTAAGATCGACGCCCGCTGCGGCGAGCGCGGCGGACATCTGCGGATCGCGCAGGGCGGAAAGCCCTGCGCAATCGAGTGGCCGGTCGAAGAGCGCGGACAGAAGCGCATAGGTCTCTGCCCGCGCCGTCTGGTCGGTCACGGTTATGTCGCAGCCAACTTTTCGACCGTGACGACCGTGTCGTTCCACCGCTGCTCGCCCCCGATTGGGTCGGCCTTGTTGGGGATGAGCCAGTTCGGGTGGGTGCCGTGATCGTCCTTCCACCAGATGCGGTGCGCATCCGGGTCGTCGATGCCGGGCAGCAGGTCATCGGGCGTCGCCTTGCCGCTAGCATACCGGCCATAGAGCCAGTGCCCGCAGTGGTTGGAGATCGCAATCACGCCCGGGATCACCGCCGGCGTCACCCGCGCCTTGGTGGTGATCTCGCCGGCCTCCGACGTTACCCGGATCAGATCTCCATTTCCGATGCCGCGCGCGGCGGCCGTCTCCGGGTTAATCCAGGCCGGGTTGGTGTGGTAGATCTCGGTCAGCCACTTGCAGTTCTGCGTGCGCGAATGCGACTGCACGTTCACCTTGTAGGTGGTCAGGATCAGATCGTCCTCCTTCATCTCCTGATGTTCGGGGATCGGATAGTAGCTGGGCAGCGGGTTGAAGCCCTTCTCCTCCATCAGCTCCGAATAGAGTTCGAAGTACCCGGTCTTGTTGACCTTGTCGGGCGGGAAGCCGCGATAGACTCCGGCCCCGATCCTCTGACCGACATAGCCTTTGTAGGCGGACTTGGTGTGCATGTAGCCCTCGGCCTCTTCACGGCTCTTTGCGCCGGTTTTGGTCCAGTCCCAATAGACCTGATCCTTGGCGTCGAAGATCACGTTCTCCGCTTGCCAGGCCTCAGCCGGAATCTCGCGCAGATAGGAGAAGAAGGCTGCCTTCTCCGCAGGATCGTGATAGACGCCGTGCTCCTTCATGTACTCGAAGCCGCCCGCCGCCTTGACCGCCGGGGTCATCTCGCAGGAGAGGCGCACGAAGTCTTCCTTGGTGTCGAAGCCGAGCGGCATGCCCAGTTTCTTGGCCAGGTCGCAGACCACATCGCCGAAGTCGCGCGTCTCGCCCATCGGCGGGACGATCGGCTGGCGGATGTAGTATTCCGGCACCTGGGTGGGCGAAACCATGTCCTCCCAGTCCCAGCGTTCCAGATAGGTCGCCTCGGGCAGAATGATGTCGGCCAGCGACGAGGATTCGTCGTAGAAGGGTGACACCGCGACAGTGAAGGGCAAGAGGCTTTCGTCCTTGAGCACATCCTCGTTGGCCTTGCAGTCGCCGTTCGAATAGACCGGCTGATACGTGTACCACATGTAGACCTCGGGCCGCCCGGCAGAGCCGTTGCGGATCATCTCGAAAACCTGATGGCTGACGTGATGGGTGGGGAACGCCACCTGGCCCGGGAAGCCGTCGAGGATGTCGAGCTTGCGCGCCACCGGCTTGTCCTTGGGTCCCTTGGGGTATTTCCAGTGCGGGCCAACTGCTTTGAGCCGACCGCCGGGATTATCGATATTCCCGGTGATCGCGGCCAGCATCTGGATCGCGCGCTCGGTCTCCACGCCATAGGCATGGGTGATCGCGCCGCGATAGCTGATCACGACGCCCGGCCGCGCCAGGGCGAATTCGCGCGCGAGAGCCCGCAGCGTGCCGGCCGGCACGCCGCAGATGGCCTCGGCCCATTCGGGCGTGGAGTCCGCCAGATGCGCCTTGAGCGCCGCGACCTTCTCAGCCTTGCTCGCGTTCACGTCCTTGGTCGCGCGGATGAAGTCGAAGAAAGCTTCGGCCTCGAACTGATAGAGCCCTTCCTCCATGATCACATGGCACATCGCCAGAACCGCCGCGATGTCGGTGCCGGGCTTGATCGGCACCCATTCCGATGATTTCGCCGCCGTGTTCGACAGCCTGGGATCGAAGGTCACCATGCGCAGGTTGCGCTCGATCACCGCGCGGGTCAGCCGGTGCGCCACTGGGTTGTGGTTGGTATGCGCCTCGTAGACGTTGGAGCCGAAGTTGAGGATAAAGTGGGTATTGTCGAAATCCCAGTTGTCGTAATGCCCGCCCCAGGTCAGCTCCTGCGCGGTCCATTTCGAGCCTTCGCAGATTGCTGTGTGGTTGCCGATCGTGCCGGAGCCGTAGGTGGCCATAAAAACGCTATTGACCAACTTGGATGTCGAGGCCTTCATCCGCCCGTAGTGGAACATGAACTTCTCGGGCGTGCCCTCGTCGCGCAGTTTCTTGAGCCGTCCCGCGATCTCGTCGAGCGCCTCGTCCCAGGTGACGCGCTTCCACTTGCCCTCGCCACGCGCGCCGACACGGCGCAGCGGGAACAGGATGCGGTCGGGATTATAGACATGGTTCATGCCGGCCTGCGCTTTGGCGCAGAGTGTGCCCTCGGTGCGGATCGAGTTATATTGCGGCGAGATCTTTTCGAGCTTGCCGTTCTCGACATAACCCACGATCGGGCAGCGCGTGACGCATTGGTAGCAGGCCGAGGGCACCGCGCGGCGCTCCTCGTAAGTAACCGGCGAGAAGTCCTTGCCGCCATGCAGTAGCGGCCCCTCGAAGACCGGCGCTTTATGCAGGTTGCGGTCGGTTCCCCCAATCTTGAACGGGAAGTCGAACAGGGTCGGAACCGTGCCCGCTGCGGCCGGTCCGGCCGTCAGGCCAAGGGCTGATGCCGCAGCGCCGAGTTTGAGAAAATCGCGTCTGTTGGTCATTGTTCCGTCCTCACACGCCCACGGGACCGGTGATCTGTCCGGCGATCACCACGACATAGCGCAGCAGAAATCCCCCCAGGATCACCGCCGAGGCAATCAGCATTTCGGTATAACGCGAGACTTCGTATTTCCGTTGATAGAGAAGTCCGGGCAGCACGAAGTAGAGTTCGAGCAGGCCGGGGATCACCAGGCCGATCAGAACCACGCCGATCCAGAACAGGGTGGCCAGTTCTCCTCCCGGCAGGATCACGTCGATCGCGTAACGCACGTCCCCGACGGTCAGGTAGGCAAACATCAGGAAGAGAAAGATCGAGATGACCTCTATCCCGATGATCGCGCTATCTGCCGTGGACAGCACATAGCCCGATTTGTGGATCTCCTCGCGCTTTTCCTCTGAGAGCCCGCTGCGCCGGATGAAGGCGCGCGCGAGAATGATCAGCGCCGTGCCGCTGGACAGCGCCGAGAGCAGGAAAAGCAGTGCCAGCACCGGGGAGTTCCAGAACGGCCGCGACGGCATGGCGCCCAGCAGCACGCCAGTGTAGATCGCCACGCCGATGCCCATGGGAATATTCACCCAGGCCAGCGCCCGGCGCCATTTCAGCCGGTCGCCGAAATACATCGGCATGAACTTCAGATAGGTATAGCCATACATCGCGCTGGTCAGGGTGAAGCCGACCAGTAACCAGGTGCCCACCGACATCGGCGAGAGGTTCGCCACAAGAAAGAGGTTGATGAACCGCAGGTAATGCCCCGCCTGCCACGAACCCAGCTCGAACACGATCAGCACGACGCCTACGATCACCGGGATCGGACCCAGGAGCGCGCCGTATCTGGCGATCTCATGATGCGCGCCGCGCGCGCCGCCGCCGCCCCGAAGCAGCATCGAGGCGCTGACGGTGGTCGCGCCCGCGCCCATGCCGGCGAGGAACAGGTAGAGGATCACCGGCATGCCCCAGAAAAGATGCCCGTCCATGGGTTATCTCCTTTCCTTGTAACGGCGGTTGGTCTTGACATCGACATACATGCCGTCGGGGCGCGGGTCGCGCTCGTCGGTATGGTCGGCGCCGATGTAATAGACGTTCGGCTTGGTGCCCTTTTCCGGGCGCAGAACGGTGAGCGGGTTCTTCGCGATGAGCTTGGAGACCTCGCTGTCGGGATCGTTGAGATCGCCGAAGATGCGCGCCCGCGACGGACAGGCCTCGACACAGGCCGGTTGCAGTCCCTGGCTGACACGGTGGATGCAGAAATCGCACTTGTCCGCGGTGCCGGTGTCCTCGTTGACGAAACGCATGTCATAGGGGCAGGCCTGCACGCAGTATTTGCAGCCGATGCAGATATCCTTGTCGATCACGACGATGCCGTCCTCGTCGCGCTTCCAGGTGGCTCCGGTCGGGCAGACCGACACGCAGGACGGCTTGTTGCAGTGATTGCAGAGCCGCGGCAGGAAGGAGCGCGAGACATCGGGATAGTTTCCTTTCTCGACCTCCTCGACCCAGGAACGGTTCTCGCCCAGAGGCACCTTGTATTCCGCCTTGCAGGCAACGGTGCAGGCATGCACGCCGTAGCAGCGCCGCGCATCGATCACCACGGCGTATTTCTTACGCTGGGCGGCGTCTGAAGGGGCTTCGGCTGAGCCCGACGCCACGGTTGCAGCCAAGCCGGAGGCCACCGTGGCCCCGGCTCCAGCGGCAAGAAAACCGCGTCTGCTCAGCCGGTTCTTGTCCGGTCGTTCGTCCATGGGGGATGTCCCTCTGTTTTCTGCAAGGCGGACCAATACCCTCTCGCAGTCAGCCTTGTCCCAGAGCGATCAAACGCCGATTTCAAGGGTGACACCTTGATTGAGATCAACTGTTGAGAGTAAATTGAATTGACAGCTTCATGTAACGACAATTAGGTTTATATAAATCAATTACTTAGAATGTTTTCCCCTGATTCCCCCCTGATTTTCAAGGAGGGGATTGTCATGTCTGGTTATCGCCGTTCTTTTTCCGAAGGTGCCTGTGAACCGTTGTGGCGTGCCCCGATACGCGAAGCCCGGAATATCGGCGAACTGAAACGCGATCAGTGCATCTTCTTCCGCTCGGAGCATGACCTGCCGCCGCAACGGATCGCGGAGATGGTCGTGACATCGGCACTTCATGGTTATCGAGGCAGTGGCTCGGTTCCTATATTTAGAATCTCCAAGTATTTATCATACACAAAGATTTGCCCCCGCTGCTTCCCTGTGACTTCCCGAAGGACACCCAAATCGATGAGATGGTGGATCGATTTCCGAATTGTCGGGATTGAAATTTCTAATTGAGCCGACGCCGCGGGCACACCGATGATGGGTTTTCTTTGAATGAGTTGGTGAACGCGCAGAGCCGATGCTGCTGGGCGACCCAGGTTTTCTATGGTTGTTTTATCGGTTTCAAATATATCAATGATCTCACGAGCCGTATTCGATGCCTGAATTGATGTCTCTGCTATTCCCTCCAAGAAAAAAGCCAACCATTTTTCCCAGCCGCCGTCTTCTCGAACGACCTCAAGCATGTCGTAATACAGGCGACGATGCGTTTTAAAGAAAAGGCTCAGATAGAGGATTGGGTCTGTTAAAATTCCTTCGTCACACAGCAAGAGGGTGATCAGCAATCTACCGAGTCGGCCATTGCCGTCTAGGAAAGGGTGGATCGTTTCAAATTGCACATGGACCAACCCGGCTTTTATGAGCATGGGTATTTCCGGCGTGTCGGCGTGAATGAACTTTTCAAGATCGGACATGCAATCCAGAACGTGCTCGGGTGGAGGCGGTACAAAAGCCGCATTGCCGGGCCTTGTTCCGCCAATCCAATTTTGGGAACGCCGGAATTCTCCCGGCTGCTTGGTGCTTCCTCGGCTGCCGGAGAGGAGGATCCCGTGGATTTCCCGGATAAGCCTCAATGATAGCGGAAACCCTTCTTTGAGGCGGTTAAGCCCGTGGGTCATCGCCGCAACATAATTAGAAACCTCCTGGACGTCGTCGATGGGAACACCGGGAACTTCATTATCCTCAAAGAGCAGTAAGTCGGAGAAGGACGATTGAGTGCCTTCAATCTGCGAAGAAAGAAGGGCTTCCTTGCGGACATACATGTAAAGAAAGAGGGGCGCGTCAGGTAGTATCGACGCCATGGCGTTGAGCTGACCTATCGCGCGGTTCGCGGCATCGTGAAATGAATGAAGACGCCCCATATCGATTGGTGGAACCGGAGGAAGTGCAGGTGGGAGGAATGCATCAACCCGCTCGCCCGCCACGGTCGTTGATATACGCCTCCCCAGACGTGTTCCTTCGTTTTTAAGAGGCATCGTGCGCAAACTTCCTTTCTTTGGCATTCCGCAAAGAAAAGGATAACGCAAAAAAGTTTCTTTGTCATGTTCCTAAGGAAAGGATACGTGATTTTTGGTCAGTGCCATCCTCATGCCAATTAGGTTTGTCTCAATCAATTTCCGCAAAGATTCCCCCTGATTTTCAAGAAGGGGATTGTCATGTCCGGTCGTCGCCGTTCTTTTTTTGAGAGTGCATCTTTTTCCGCTCGGAGCATGACCTGCCGCCGCAACGGACCGCAGAGACGGTCGGCCTTGAGATCAAGCACGGCATTCAAATGGATAGATGGCAATCCATGGAAGGCGAATTATTTGGTGTAGGCCTGCATCACTTCGCCGTTCCGTACGCAGGTGGGCTCGGCCAGGTCGACGAAGATGCCGGTGATGTTTTCGGGGGTTGGCAGGGGGGTGGGATCCTCGCCGGGGAAGGCCTTGGCCCGCATCTCGGTGCGCACGATACCCGGGTCGACCAAATTGACCCTGACCTGGGTTTTGGTCACCTCGGCGGCGTAGGTTCTGACCATGGCTTCCAGGGCCGCCTTGCTTGTCGCGTAGGGCCCCCAGTAGGGGAAGACGCCATCCGTGACGGCGGAGGTGACGAAGATGGCACGGCCCGACTCGGAGGCACGAAGCAGGGGGTCCATGGAGCGGATGAGACGCCAATTGGCGGTTACGTTGACCGCCAGCACGTCGTCCCAGACCGTCGGCTTGCAGTGCCCGAGCGGTCCCAGCCCCCCCAACTGGGCTGCGTTGCCGACCAGGATGTCCAGCTTGCCGTGACGTTCGTAGAGCGCGGCGCCCAGACGGTCGATGGCCTCCATGTCCTTGAGGTCCAGTGGAACCAGGGTTGCGTGGCGGCCGAGGGCCTGGATCTCGTCGTCCAGTTCCTCCAGCGCGCCGGTGGTGCGGGCCACCAGAACCAGGTCAGCGCCTTCCTCTGCGAAGCGCGTGGCCAGCGCACGGCCGATGCCCCGGGATGCCCCGGTCACCAGCGCAATCCGGCCGTTCAGGCGCCCGCTCAAAAGATCCCCTGTTCGTTGAGGAGCGATAGCTGTGCCGGCGGGCCGCCGTCCTCGTGATCGACCAGGGGGATCGGGTAGTCGCCGGTGAAGCAGGCATCGCAATAGGCAGGGGTTTCGATGTCGCGGCCCGGCTCGCCGCAGGCCTTGTAGAGCCCGTCGAGCGAGATATGGGTCAGCGAGTCGGCGCCGATCTGCGTTGCCGTGTCTTCGATGTCGTAGTTGGCGGCCAGAAGTTCGCTGCGGGTCGGCGTGTCGATGCCGTAGAAACAGGGGTTGGTGGTGGGCGGCGAGGCGATGCACATGTGGACCTCGGTGGCGCCTGCCTGACGGACCATCTCGATGATTTTCTGGGACGTGGTGCCCCTGACGATGGAATCATCAACCAGGATGATCTTTTTACCCTTGATGATCTCGGCGTTGGCGTTGTGCTTCAGTTTGACCCCCAAGTGGCGGATGTTGGAAGAGGGTTCGATGAAGGTGCGCCCCACGTAGTGGTTGCGGATGATGCCCAGTTCGAAGGGAGTCCTGGCTTCTTCGGCGAAGCCGAGGGCGGACGGCACGCCGGAATCGGGGACTGGGACAATCATGTCGGCCACGATGCCCTTGGCCCTGCATTCGCGGGCCAACTCGCGGCCGATTTCCTTGCGCACTTCGTAGACGCTTCGGCCTTCAAGGCGCGTGTCCGGACGGGCGAAATAGATGTACTCGAAGATGCAGAAGCGGTGTGCCTGGGACTGGAAGGGCTTGTGGGTCCTCAGTCGAATCCGGCCGTCCTTTCGGTCGATGATCACCATCTCACCGGGGTCGATGTCGCGCACGAACTGGGCGCCGATGATGTCAAAGGCGCAGGACTCGGAAGCGAGGATATAGGCGTCTCCCAGGCGTCCCAGCGACAGCGGCCGCACGCCCCTGGGATCGCGCACCCCGATCAGCTTCTCGCGGGTCAGCGCCACCAGGGAGTAAGCGCCGGTTACCTGCTGGAGGGCATAGATCAAGCGGTCGATCACCTTGGGGTAATCGTTCCTGGCCACCAGATGGATGATGGTCTCGGTGTCCGACGTCGATTGGAAGATGGCGCCTTGGCGGATGAGTTGGCGGCGCATGACATAGGAATTGGTGAGGTTGCCGTTGTGCGCGATGGACAAGCCGCCGAACTCGAAGTCGGCGAACAGCGGCTGGATGTTACGGAACAGGGCCTCTCCGGTGGTCGAATAGCGCACGTGGCCAATGGCCATTTTGCTCTTCAAACGGTCGATGATCGCCTGCTTGCCGAATTTGTCGCCCACCTTTCCGAGTGCCCGGTGGCTCTGGAAGTGCTCGCCGTTGAAGACGACGATACCGGCGGCTTCCTGGCCACGGTGCTGAAGTGCGTGCAGGCCCAAAGCGGTATGTGCCGCAGCGTCCGGGCTGCCGAAAATGCCGAAAACGCCGCATTCATCGTGGAAATGGTCGTCGTCCATCGGGGGGTAGGGTCCTTCCGGGGTCATTGTTCGCCGATTCCTTCGATAGACTGTCCCATGGCGCGGCGCTGCTGTTCGGTGTAGCCGCCCTCCTGGCCCGGCGGGGACTCGGGCTCCTCACTCGGCTTGACGTCCAATATGTTGCGAATTGTTTCCTGGGTTTCAAGCATTTCCTTGGCCTCGCGCGCCAGTTCGTCCAGCTTCTCTTCTTCCAGGGCCCCTTCGGGCACCAGGGATTTCAGCATCTCTCCGCCGGCCACCATCATCGGCGTGGCGCGGGCCTCGGAGAGCCAGGCTGGCTGTTCCTCGGGATCGGGCCACACCCAGACGATGCCGAGGTAGACCAGGCAGATCAGAACGGCGCCCCGCGCGATGCCAAATAGGAAACCCAGGGCCCGGTCCAGCGCGCCCAGGGCGCTCTTGCGAATACGTTCCGAGATGGCGGAGGTCAGAAAGGACAGGATAAACAGGCTGGCGACGAAGAGCACCACGCCTGTCGCTAGATCGGCCAGGATATCCTTCTCGATCCATTGACGGGCGTAAGGCTGGGCGTAAGGCAAGCCGTAGACGGTGATCGCGATGGCTCCCAGCCAGCCACCGAGGGACAGGATCTCGTGTACGAATCCCCGCGCATAGGCCAGAATGGCGGAGACCAGGAGAACCAGGATGACGAAGGCATCCATCACGTTGATGGGCATGTTCTCCATGGAATTTCGGCCAACACCCTTTCATGCGCCGGAGCGCGGATGAAACATAGCGACCAAGTCCGCCAGATGCGCGACTTCCGTCACATCGATTCCGGCCGGCGGCTTCAACGTCTTGGTCCCGGTACCCCGGCGTTTCGGGACCACGGCGCGGGTGAACCCTAGCTTGGCGGCCTCCTTGAGCCGGGCGTCCGGCTGGGAGACGGGCCGTACCTCGCCCGAGAGCCCGATCTCGCCGAAAACGACGGTTTCGGAAGGCACGGCCGAACCGCTCGCCGCCGACGACAAGGCGGCGGCAACCGCCAGGTCCGCAGCCGGCTCGCCGACCTTCAGGCCGCCTGCGACGTTCAGGTACACGTCCGAAGCCCCGAGTGCAAGCCCGCAGCGCGTTTCCAGCACCGCCATCAGCATAGCGAGGCGCCCGGAATCCCACCCCACCACGGCGCGGCGCGGCGTACCGTAGGCGGCAGGGGAGAGCAAAGACTGGATTTCCATCAGCATGGGCCGCGTGCCTTCGAGCCCCGCGAACACGCAGGACCCGGCGACATCGGTCTCCCGTTCGGCCAGGAACAGGGCCGACGGATTCTCGACTTCGGCGAGGCCGGCGTCGGTCATCTCGAAGACGCCGATCTCGTCGGTGGGCCCGAAACGGTTCTTTACGGTGCGGAGAATCCGGAACTGGTGCCCGCGGTCGCCCTCGAAATAGAGGACGGTGTCCACCATGTGCTCCAGCACCCGGGGGCCCGCGATCTGGCCATCCTTGGTCACGTGCCCCACCAGCAGCACCGAGAAACCCCGACGTTTGGCGAGGCGGATGATCTCGGAGGCGGAGGCTCTGACCTGTGCCACGGTGCCGGGCGCCGACTCCAGAGTGTCCACATACATGGTCTGGATGGAATCGATGACCACCACCCCGGGGCCGTCGGCGGCGTCCAGAGTTGCCACGATGTCGCGCACGTTGGTGGCGGTGGCGAGGTCGAGCGAGGCCCGGGCGAGGCCCAGCCGTTCGGCCCGGAGCCGGATCTGGTCGATGGACTCCTCACCCGAGATGTAGGCGCAATGCAGCCCTGAGGCCAGTCTGGCGGTTGCCTGCAGCAGTAGGGTCGACTTGCCGATCCCGGGGTCGCCGCCGATAAGGATGGCCGAGCCCGGGACCAGCCCGCCGCCGCAGACCCGGTCGAATTCGGCGATCCCCGTCACCGTGCGGGGCAGGTGCTCCGACCTTCCGGGCAACCCCACGAACTCGACCTTGCGGCCTTTGCCCTTGCCCAGTCCCTTGGGTGCGCTCTCGGGCGCCGCTTCCTCGACGATGGAGTTCCAGGCACCGCAAGCCTCGCAGCGCCCGGCCCACTTGGAACTGACGGCACCGCATTCCTGGCAGGCGTACTGGGGCTTGGCTCGGGCCATAAAGGGCTCCCCCAAGGATGACGGAAGACCCTTCGAGGTTTAGGGGATTCGGGGGGAGAGGGGAAGGGGGAATAGGGGGGCTCGCTCCCATTCCCCGAATGGCTCGCTTAACGGGCAGCCAAGCGCGTTGCCGGATTGGAGGATGTAACCCCGTCTGAGGAAGAAGTCGTCAAAAACACAGAGGATCGGGCCGCCTTGGATAAAGCAAAAAAACGACGCCAAAGCGCCTCTTTTTCGGCACTTGGTATTGAGCCCGGTTCGGTTCTGACCTTTTCCAAAGGCCCGTCCGTGACCTGTACGGTCGTAAGCGATAAGAAGGTTTCTGCGTCTCCGAAAGCGATCGAAATCGGTTCAGCCCATCAGAAGCGAGGGCAGTAATAAAGTGCGGCTTAGTGCTTCTTGTCTTTTGGCGGGCAGGGGTCGTTGCCGGGAGCTACAGTGTCCGAATCGCGCCACCTGCCATCACTGCCCTGAATACGAACCTCGCCACCACCAACGGTCCGGACGATTTTTTTGGCGCGGCTCTCTGCTTCCCTCTGTGTCCCGTAGACACCGCTAGCTCGATCAGCGCCGCCCTTCTTCACTGCCCAGCCATCCTTATGCTTCACCACGAATCTGTCATTGTCGGACATCGTCAACGTTTCCTTCTTCGATCAGGCCCCGGCGAGCGCATCACCCAAGAATTTGCCGAGAATTACCTTGTATACGAAACTAATATGACACATAATCCGTATACGCGAAACCAAAACCTTGAGGCCAAGGATGTTTGACGAAATCACAAGGCACCTGCCCCGTCAGTTTGTTCTGGATGTCTTGGACAACACGGACGCAGCGTTTCTTGGGGCAAAGCGCATCGTCGATGACATGGTTGGCTGTGAGGAGCCTGAGCGGGCCCAGATGCTCGGCCACCATAGGCATTGGGGGCAGGAAGAGGGTGTTCGTCAGGCGGCTCGCTCCAGCGGACTGCGGACGGCGGCACCCCACACGAGCCCCCGTGGCGGACGCTTCAGTCTTGTCGAAGCGGGCGATCTCGTCTTGGCTCGCACGAAGATCACGACTGTCGGGACAGCACTTCGCCCAAGCAAATACATGCGTGGTCTCGCTTTGCACAACCGGTACCTTGAGCCGTCCCAGTGGGACCTGTTCCTTGAGGAACTTGAGATTTCGACGGACACCACCTTCTGCCTCATCGTGACGGTTGCGCCGAAGAAGCGGCAGGATGAATCTCGCCCGAGCTATGTCGGGATTGGCGTTCCCACGCCTGACCTGACTGGCTGGCACTTCAGGGACAGCCTCGAAAACCTGCTGGCAGCCTACCCCAGCATCGGTGTCGAGGAAATTCCCGACCGTGCGGTTCCCACGCTCAAGAAGCGGTGTGATAAGAAGGCCGACGATAGCGGTTCGTCCGCGTGACCTGAGCTTAGAGCGTTGAAGATGAGGACGGTGCGTCATGCGTAGCGGTACACCAGGATTCCAACCAGAGCGTCTTGTCGAGGTCCGTGAGGCACGGTCTCTCACCCAGACTATGCTTGCTCGAATCGTGGACCGTTCCAATTCCACTGTCTCCAAGTGGGAGAAGGGAGATCAAACCCCTGATCCCGAGGCGCTAAAGAAGCTAGCTAGCGCCGTCAATGTCCGCCCATCGTACTTCCTGCTGCCGACACCGGAGCACGGTGATCGGCCACAGTTCTTCCGGTCAATGGCGAGCACAACCCAGTCGGCAAGGAAGAAAGCCTTGGCCCGCCTTCGGTGGGTCCAGGACATCTCGCTTGAGCTACAGAAGTTCGTTGAACTCCCCCGAGTGGACATCCCAACCTGCGAAAAGGCAGACTATCAAGCTATCACAGATCGTGAGATCGAGAGGATGGCTGAGAAATGCCGCCGTCACTGGCGGATGGGTGATGGCCCGATCTCCGACATGCTGCTCGTCTTGGAGAACGCCGGAGCCATTGTCGCTTTTGATGAACTAAACTCGTCTACGATGGACGGCTTGTCTAATTGGTCGGATCGAGATGAACGCCCCTATCTCCTCCTCGCATCAGATAAGCATAATTGTGTGCGCTCAAGAATGGATGCTGCTCACGAGTTGGGCCATCTCGTCCTTCATCGTCACGTTGACATGACCACTCTCAACAAGAAGGCTGACTTCCGGTTGATCGAGCGCCAAGCATTCCTGTTTGCCAGCGCGTTCCTAATGCCTGCCGAGTCGTTCACTGCGGAAGTAACGTATCCTTCTCTGGATGGATTGCTGACTCTGAAGGATAGGTGGAAGGTGTCCGTTGCGGCGATGGTTATGCGCTGCTCCAGCCTCGGTATCATTGATGAGTCCCACAAGACGCGACTGTTTAAGAACCAGAGCCAACGGGGCTGGCGGAAGCAGGAGCCCCTGGACGATACCCTTCCCGTCGAGTCTTCCCGCATTTTGGCCCGCTCGATAAAGCTGCTCATCGAAGAGAGCGTATTGAACAAGGGAACCTTGCTTGATGAGCTGCGGGTTTCTCCCTGGGATGTCGAGGAGTTGACCGGACTGCCGGAAGGGTACTTGGGTGAGACATCAGCAGAGATCGCCGTCTTGCCTAGACTGAGAGTGGAGCCTGAACGACCAAAGGCCGCAAACGGGTCTCAGCACGACGGCACCAACAACGTTATCAGCTTCCCCCGCTCACCCGAGCGGGATAGTTGACTCCACTTTTGAGTATCTACCGCCCTCCCCCCCCATCGTTCACGTCAAGCTGAAGTTCAACAGTAACTTTGGAGAACCCGTTGATTTTGCATGCAAATTCGAAAAAATCAGACCGACCTCGCACCACGTCGCCGACGTCTGCGGCGTCGGGGGGACGGTTTTGGCCGGGGGGCCCTGGTGGGTCGGTAGCGGTCTGGGTGTGGCGGATCAGTGGAGGCAGGGCGACGCCGACACTGCCGCGCAGCCCACCGCCGGCACTGCGCAGCCCTGTTGCTCGACGGAGATCTGCTTGAGGCGGTCAAGGTCGCGAACCGTGTCGCCCCATTCGGGATCGTCGCCGATGGCGGTAGCCGTTCGTCGAGTTCCTTGCGCAGCACCAAGGCGAGGAAGGAACAAG
>PIVK01000105.1 GCA_003354135.1 Rhodospirillales bacterium | reverse complement strand
CACCGCCGCCATCTCGAATGCGCTACGCTACCTGATGAAGGACGCGGAGATGATCGGCGAGGACGACCTCGCCTACCTGATGGATTCGATCGCATCCGAGGCCGACTGCCCGTTTAAAGAGGCCCACCAGTGGGTCCCGGCGGGGGAGGTGCTTGACGACAGCCAAGTCCTATCGGGCATCCGCGATTGCCTCGACAAGCTCCAGACCGAAGCCGAACAAGCCGGTGAGGAGGTCATGTCGAACCTGATCGGCCTGGCCCGCGAGGCCGCCGCGCGCAGAATTGGCGCGGGAATCCGCACGGTTTGACGCGCCAATGTGCGGATTTCCGCCAGAGTCACCATTTTCCTAAACCTCGGTGCTTTCTCGCAACGCCTTGAAATCCTTGGGCCAAACGCCGGCATGAGGCCGGGGATGGCGTGCCGATGTCGAACTGGCATCGCCCTTGCTTCACGTTCACACGAATAGAAACCCCGCAGGCACGCCCGTCATGGAGGATGGCACCCCCGCCCTGATGGAGAATTCTGCCGACTTCGAGCAGACGTCGCCGGCATCATCTGCCGCGCCACCGCCAACGTCATCGAATGGATACACGACAACGCAAGCAACGATAACGACTCCCCAGGAGACCGAGACCATGACCGTCATCTACCTCGACCAACTGGCGCAGGTCCAGCATGGCCACAGTGAAAATGCCGCCCGCCCCGCCGTCGCCATCTCGAATGCACTGTTCTATCTGATGAAGGACGCGGAGGCGATCGGCGAGAACGACCTTGCCTACCTGATGGGGTTGGCCGCATTCGAGGCCGGCGGCCCGTTTAAGGAGGCCCACCACCGGGCCCCGGCGGGGGAAGTGCTTGACAGAAGCCAAGTCCTATGGGGCATCCGCGATTGCCTCGACAAGCTCCAGGCCGAAGCCGAACAAGCCGGTGAGGAGGTCATATCGGGCCTGATCAGCCTGGCCCGCGAGGCCGCCGCGCGCAGAATTGACGCGGGAACCTGCTCTATTATTGATTATAGGGGGAAATTGACGGAATAAGCCGCGTCACGAAGTGACTCGGATTGTTCCGATCGTGCTTGTCTTATGATGAAGGTGTCCAATAGCGGTAAGCCGAAGGACACCCGTCGGGCTTGGCCGAGCCCGGCTGGTGGAATGGGACGGATCGAAAATCCGCAGGCCGCTTGATGGGCCGAGAGGCATTTGAAACGGTGCCGTCATTTCACGGCGACCGTGCCGGATTTTACTTTTGTCGGGAACGACAGGGTGGATGGATGGGTATCGGTCGTCTTCGGAGTGAATACCGCAACGAACTGGACATCGATCCTGGCGCCTTCGGCGATGTCGACCTTGTTGTATTCAAGCCTTCCCTCGAGGGTCGCATCGGATCCGATGAACGCCGTTCCGGTTCGAACGATGCCCTTTACCGTGCCGTCGATGATGATCTTGTTGGCCTGAACATTTCCTTGGATCGATCCGCCGGCCTGGACCTCCACGGCCTTCCCGATGACGTTGCCCCGGATCCGACCTCCGATGACGATATCGCTGTCCGAGTACAGTTCCCCCTCGACGGTGGTGCCGGGCAACAAGACAGAGTGGGTGTTCGCCGTGGTCATGGACGTCCTCTCCAGGTGCTTCGATGCCCGAGAATAGCAGGTTATTCCGGGCGGGAGTAATCTGGATTTGAAAATGCCCTGGACGCAATCGGAACTGGATGCCCTAAGAACGGCCTATACCTCTGGCACCCTGCGCGACGGCCAAGACCGCCGCGAGGTTGGGGTATGTCTCGATCAGTCCGATGGTTCCGCGCAGGGTTGCCGGGCCGTCAGTCTTTGGAGTTGCTCTACGCTGCCGCGAAAGGCGTAGGCCTCGTATCCTTCATCCTGCAGGATCTCGGCCAGATAGGCCGCGCGCGTTCCCAAGGGGCAATATAGAAAATACGTGGCGTCTTTGTCCAACTCCCGCAAGTGGTTCATCACGGAATCCACGGGAAGATTGCGGGCGCCTTCCACATGCCAGGCGTCAAAGAGCCTCTCGGGCTGGCAGTCGATGACTTGGGCGCCCTCGGGAACATCGTCCTTAAAGATGTGGGTATCGACCATGTCCGTCTCGTCGAGTTCGTTCAACCCGATCCTTTTGGCGGCTGCCATGGCGGCGTCGAACAGCGACATATCGAGCCGGCCTTCCTGTTCCTCCACCTTGAAACGGCTGGAGCGGGTCGCCGGTCGACGCGGCGTGATGGCGCAGTATTCCTTGATGTGTTCGCTGAGTGCCGCAGTGCCGATTTTCCGTGCGGCGGCAATGATTTCGGTTTTCTCGAACCCCAGCAGCGGGCGCAGGACAGGAAGGTCGGAGGCCGAATCTATGGAGTTGAGGTTGGAGAGCGTCTGCGACGATACCTGGCCCAGGGCCTCGCCGGTGACGATCGCCTCCGCCTTGATCCAGTGGGCGGCGCGGCAACCGGCCCTGTACATGAGGCGCTTCAGCACCACCTGCCACAGTCCCGGCTCCACCTTGGTCTTGATGTCTTCGATCAATGGGCCGAAGTCGACGCTCCAGAATCTCGGCGCCGCGCCGGCGCCCCAACCGTCGGTCAGCACCTTGACCACCCGCAGCACCTGGCGCTCGTAGGCCTCTCCCCCCAGATTGCAGAACACGTAATCCAGCGCTGCGCCCCGCTTCATCATGTACCATGACGCCACCACCGAATCGAAACCGCCCGAGACCAGGGAGACGGCCTTCCCCTGCAGACCGGCGGGGAAGCCCTGGGCGCCCTTGGTCTTGTCCATAAAGAAATAGGCGATGCCGTCGTGGATATCGGCCCGGACGGTCACGTCGGGATTGGTGAGGTCGACCCCGGCCGAGAAAGGGGCCAGCGCACCGCCTATGGTGCGCTCCAACTCCATCGACGAGAACACCTTGGTTCCCGCCCGCTTGACCCGCATGGCGAAGCGCTTGCCGGCCAGGCGGTCCTTGAAGGTCGCGACGGCGGTCTCGGTCAGGGCCTCGATGCTGCCCTCGGCGATGGCCTCGACCCGGGAGTAGGAGCCGATGCCGAAAATTCTAGGCAGCAGATCAAGCACCGTGTCGGGCTTCTCCGTCCGAAGCAGAATGCGGCCGTGGGTGAGCTTGAGGTCCACCGGGACACGTGCGCGCGCGCAGGCATCGGTCAGGGTTTCGAGCAGGCGTTCCCGGAACCGCTGACGGGTCTGCTCGGCCTTGAGCATCACCTCGGGTGCGAAACGGACGATGATTAGCGACACGGCCATGTGGGTCCTCGTTCGGGGGCCGGGGAAACCTAGTGCGGAAGTGCCCCCGGTTCAACTCATCACATGGCACGCACGTGTAATACCAAGGTGCGGTGATAAGGACTCATAGAGACGGCTTCCCCTGATTTTTGGCTAGGAGCGCGCATCGAAGCGATGTGAGGCATCGGGAGATGCGTGCGACGCGGTCCAAAAGTCAGG
>PIVK01000368.1 GCA_003354135.1 Rhodospirillales bacterium | reverse complement strand
TTGGTAAAAGGTCAACATAGACTCAATTAGACCCCATCATTGTTCCATAAGTTTTACAGTATTTCGTAGCTGCAATGTTGTCATTGTTATAAAATAGGTCAAAGGTCAATATAGACTCCATTAGGCCCCATCATTGTTGAATAAGTTTTAAAGGATTTTGTGGCTGCAATGTTTTCATAGTAATAAAATAGGTCAAATGTCAACAAAGACTCATTTAGACCCCATCATTGTTCCATAAGTTTTACAATATTTTGTTGCTGCAATAGTTTCATAGTAATAAAGTAGGTCATAGGTCGACATAAACTCAATGAGACCCCATCATTGTTCAGTAAATATTACAGTATTTTGTTGTGGCAATCTTTTCATAGTAACAAAATTGGTCAAAGGTCAACATAGACTCAATTAGACCCCATCATTGTTCCATAAGTTTTACAGTATTTTGTGGCTGCAATGTTGTCATAGTTATAAAATAGGTCAAAGGTCAACATAGACTCAATTAGACCCCATCATTGTTCCATAAGTGTTACAGTATTTTGTGGCTGAAATGTTTTCATAGTAATAAAATAGGTAAAAGGTCAACATAGACTCAATTAGACCCCATCATTGTTAAATAAGTTTTACCGTATTTTGTGGCTGCAATGTTTTTATAGTAATAAAATAGGTCAAAGGTCAACAAAGACTCTTTTAGACCCCATCATTGTTCCATAAGTTTTGCAATATTTTGTTGCTGCAATGTTTTCATAGTAATAAAATAGGTCAAAGGTCAACATAGACTCAATTAGACCCCATCATTGTTCCATAAGTGTTACAGTATTTTGTGGCTGAAATGTTTTCATAGTAAT
>PIVK01000367.1 GCA_003354135.1 Rhodospirillales bacterium | reverse complement strand
GGTGGGTGTATAATCATTTGTTGTACTATTTTTGTTGAGCACCAAGCAACTTTTTTCATTTTTTTATTATTTTTGGGGGGCAGTAGCTATTTATTTTTATTTTCATTTGATGCCAGGTTGGGGACGTTTCACTGGAAATTGCATGCTGGAAGGGTGTGATTTATCACAGAAAATCCTCTAAAATGGACTGATCTGATGTAAATATTGAAATTCCAGGCGCCTTTAACCTGGTTTCTTCCGATATCCCAGACGTGTAATACTCCAATTCCAGTCATATTTTGTGCAGTAAAATTATCTCTCCGGATCTACTAGTCTTATTTTGATTGACACACATATTTAGAGACCAAATTAGGCCGAAATACCCCAAAATTACAAGATCCGTGTCGACATTTTATGACACGCGCGCAGCCCACTCGCGCAGGTGTCTGGCAACCCAGAATGCATCGCGCTCGTCATCAGAACCGGAAGTAAAATATTCGTTCGAATGCCCGCAAAAATCAAGATATCTTGGCTTCTAAACACCCAAAACCTGTCGGATTTTCACTATTAAACATATCTTATTTTCGTCTAGCCACCCCCCAATGCCGGGCACCTACATCCAATATTTTTTTTTTGTCGACCCCCACCCACGAATTTTGATTTTTGTTCAGGCCCTCCCCCCAACATTTTTTCATTGTTTTTTACCCCCCACCCTCGGGAAAAAAATATGTTTTGCATTCCGTGGGGGGGTGGTGACAATTGCTGGAACTGCCCTCATATAATCGGCAATATTCAATTCGGCTTTTTCAAAGCATCCAAGAATTTTGCTTATTATATCCCTATAAACATTTTGTTCCTTTACAG
>PIVK01000366.1 GCA_003354135.1 Rhodospirillales bacterium | reverse complement strand
CACAGGTAGCATGCTCTACACCGAGAATGTCGTGCTCAAGAGTGGTATCCGCCTGATCGGCAGCGGCGCCGAGACCAGCGTCATAAACGGCAACGGCAGCGGCTCGGTGCTCAGCCTCAATGGTGTGACCAACGTCGAGGTTACAGGCTTCAATTTAACCAATGGGGGTTCCAATAGCACCGACGCAGGTGTGCTCGTTTCAAGCGCTTCCAACAACATCACCCTCACAAACAACATCATCGGCGGCTATGACTCGCAGATTGGCGACTACGGCAATGACAATGCCGGGGTCGTCTTCCAATCCAACAGCAGCGGTGAGATGACTTTCAACACTGTCGTTCATAATGACGGCAGTGGAGTCGTCGTCGATGGCTCCGATTCCTGGCTCAACGCCCGCTACAACATCATCGCTTTCAACGATGTCGGGTTCGACAACAGAGGCGGGGGCCAGATCTTCAATCGCTACAATCTACTTTACAACACCGATTCCTGGTGCTCGACCTGCCAGAATTACACCAGCACTGTCGCTCAAGGTTTAGGCGAACGCACTAGCGCTCCTAAGTTTGCCGATGCTAACAATGGCGACTACCGCCTGACCACTTCCTCTCGGGCTATGGATGCCATCCCCGCCAGTGAATATCTGGCGGCGCCCAATGGCGGCGGTAGCAAGGCCGATATGGGTTATCGGGAACTGCTGGCTGTCCCCGCCACCCTGCTCTTGGGCAAGGAAGGCAACTCCTGCGGCCTCGGCAGCGCTGGGATTCAGTCAGTCGATGTCGGGGTGGTATTTGTTACAGACGCCAGTCAGGGTGTAGACCAAACTGTGCCCGGTAGTTGGCAGTCGGC
>PIVK01000365.1 GCA_003354135.1 Rhodospirillales bacterium | reverse complement strand
GGGCAAAATCAGCTATGGCCTCAAACTTTTCAAACATGTCCAGACCCCAGATACCAACTAATCCGGGCAGTCTGGCCAGTATGACATTTTGAAGCCTCGCCTCTTTGCCAACCTGCATGGGGATGAAGGCCTGTCCTGTTACATCCAGCTGATCTCCCGTGACACCCTCCTGTGCCCCATGGTAGGGCAATATCTCGGGCGGACGGTCGAGAGCTCTGTACAGATCATGGTGAAGAATGGAGCGGTTAGCTCCACTGTCCACCAGAAAGTTCACATCCAATTGTCCAATCCGCACTGGTACATACCACAACTTTCCATGGGTGACAACAGCCGCGAGATCTCTGTGCTCAGCCTTCTGAGGTTCGACTATCCAGTTGTAGGTCTGAGATGGCGGTGGTGGAGCAGCCAATCCAACGGCAGGTGCAACGGGCGGAGCGCTAGTCTGTACCGGCTGGGTAGCGGGTAGAACGACAGGCACAGCCACAGCATGTTGCAACATCCGGGGGACGCTACTCAGCTGCTGAGGGTAGGTGAGGGCATTGGTCTGCATCGGCGCAGCAGCAGGTGACGGTGGTGCAGGTAGTGCTAACATGGGGAGAGGAGCAGGCAATGCCAGCTGGGGTTGGCCGTAGGCAATCCCCGGGTCATAATACCCCTCCTCACCACTATAATCACTACTGCTATAGTCGTCGTACCTAGGTGCAAAAGGGCCCAACTCATCAGAGGCCAGCGAGACGTGGACATAGTTCCGATCTCGCCGGTAATCTCCCCGATCCTGGAACCTTTTCTGCTGATGCGTTGGCAATCTCCTGCTCTCCCTCAACTGCTCTTTGTACCTCCGGGTATC
>PIVK01000364.1 GCA_003354135.1 Rhodospirillales bacterium | reverse complement strand
GAGTTGTTGAAGTGGAAGGCTTATCAAAGGCATTTGTATTTCAAACATATTGACAAACAAACTCAATTTCAAACTCAAGTTTGACTTTTCTTTGTTATTATTATAACATTACAATCACAACTGTGAGTTTGTTAGCCTTATGTTAATGTTGTTAGAATGTTGTCAGAAACGGCCAAACACTGTCAGATGAGTATGCAGGCCCACCTTAAGTGATCTTAGGCTTTGCACCAGGCGGGCATGCACCGGGCATGCACCGGGCATGCACCGGGCAGATTGCCTGCCCGGGTCCTGAACTTTCAGGGCACCACTGTACATGAACACTTTGATGTTCTTAGCTGAAACAGCACGATTTTTAGCACTATTTTACAAAGCACAGACACATTCTACACAATTCATGGGTTGTAATTTCAATTTATTGTTAGCTTTTTGCCCTATTCAGAAGCCACTTGAAACTGGACGTGAGAGAGCTGCACAATGGGTTGAATGGTGGGTTGAATGTTGGGTTGAACCGTGGGTTGAATGGGTGGGGGTGGGGTGGGGGGCAGACTCAAGGGTGACAACTCGGCTTGACAAGTCCTTTACTTCTTGTCTGATACATTGTTAAAGTGGCCATATTGGGCCCAGGAGTGGTGCTCCCCCGAAAGCGTCTTAGGTTTCCAAGTTCCCCACATTAACTCATGCATGTCCCATTGGGGTAACCGTACTCCCTCAGTGCCTTTACGGGTATCTTCTTCCCCCGCCTAGGCCGGTCTGCCAAAGGGGACGTGATAATTCTAAGCAACTGAAAGGCTAAATTCACTAAAGCACAGCCAGTTTTAAAGAATCATCCCAAGGAACCCTCGAACCTCA
>PIVK01000363.1 GCA_003354135.1 Rhodospirillales bacterium | reverse complement strand
GACAGCTGTCTGGTAGAACAAGAATACAACACACAAGATGGAGATGGTCAATTTCAAACAGATACCTACAGAGCAACCTGTGGAGCAGATCAGGTGGGATGCGTTGATGCCGACTGTGGCACTCAGCCATGGCAGTCCGGTGGAGTTCATCATTAATGGGGCGGATGCACCCTTTATAGACCTGCAGCATTCTAAACTCAGAGTCAAGTTGAGGGTAACGAAAGGAGATGGAACACCTGTTAATGATGACAGAGTGACCTTAACCAACCTACCTTTACACAATCTGTGGAAGGAAGTATCTGTGTATTGGCAGAGCAGGCCTGTGTCTTCGACTTACTTGTACCCTTACAAGGCATACATTGATACTCTGCTGAGCTATGGACAGGACACCAAGAATAGCCTGTTGACTGCACAGTTATACTTCAAGGATACCAGAGGGAGAATGGACTATGATGGGAATACGGGAGCTATGCAGAGAAGAACGTACATACAAGGTGGGCAATCAGTTGAGTTGGAAGGGCAGTTAATGGTTGATGTAATGCAACAGCCTTTCCTCATACCAAATGGGATTCCTATAAAAATTAGATTGGTACCGCACAATGACAAATTTACACTGATCAGTGATGTGGGAGGTGCAGACTACAAAATACATATAGAAGATGTGAAGTTCCTGGCATGCCTAGTGAGCTTGAACCCAACCGAACATAACAAGATCATAGAACGGTTGCAGAAATCCACTCTGAAATATCCCATTGAGAAAGCTGAGATGTACAACTACCCATTGGTTGCAGGATTACCTAGATACAAACTGGACGATGCCTTTAATGGGCGAGTACCTATTCGCATTGCAATG
>PIVK01000362.1 GCA_003354135.1 Rhodospirillales bacterium | reverse complement strand
AGCGAGACGTGGACATAGTTCCGATCTCGCCGGTAATCTCCCCGATCCTGGAACCTTTTCTGCTGATGCGTTGGCAATCTCCTGCTCTCCCTCAACTGCTCTTTGTACCTCCGGGTATCTCTTTGCTGGAAGTTTCGATCTCGACGTTGATATTGGTGAGGGCCGGCGGCCGGCACTGCCACAGAAGCCTTAGACCTCATCGCACAATTGCGCGAATAATGTCCAGGGTTTCCGCACAGCCAGCACGTTACCCTCATTAAGGCAGCTATCTCTTCTGGTGAATAGGAGTCAGGAGAGCGGCTCCGGTCGTTCGACCGATAATTGTCGTAGGGGCGTCTCCCACCTGGCTGGGGACCATTGGCCCGATAGTCATCGCGAGAGCGATTCTTATCGGGGCGTCGGTCCTCAGTCGGAGAGATGACCCTCTCTGGACCCTTATCGAACCGCCGGTTGTCCGCTCGACTCTTCCCTTGGTCATTCCGCTCCTGAAACCGGTTCTCTTGGTTATCACGCCTATTATTGAAGTCCGTCCTAGTATAATTCACATGGACGGACGTCTGAGTCGGATCATCCAAGGCGGATCCCTTAGAGTCCGATTGCAAGAGGGCACAAGTGATGTGATGTTGGTAGGCATCTTCCACAGCTTCCAGGAAGGTCTGGGGCTTCCTTAACATCACGTGGGCTCTGGTGACCTTGCTCTGCAGTCCGTTCTGAAACTGGTTAAGCAACATAAGGTCGCGAGCAATTCCATCAACCGAAGCATAGGCATCCACAATGATGGTCTGAAGAGCCTCGGCATACTCTCTGGGAGTTTCGTTGGCTTTCTGGACTCGGGCCGAGAACAACGATCGGTT
>PIVK01000361.1 GCA_003354135.1 Rhodospirillales bacterium | reverse complement strand
TTTGACGCGGCAGCCGACGGCTATGTGCGTGGCGAAGGCTGTGGGGTGGTGGTGATCAAACGCCTGAGTGACGCCGAACGAGATGGCGACCGCATATTGGCCGTAGTTCGTGGCAGCGCCGTCAACCAGGATGGAGCCAGCGGCGGGCTTACCGTGCCCAACGGCCCCAGCCAGGAACGGGTCATTGCCAGCGCCCTGGCGCAAGCGAACATCGCCCCAGGTGATATCGACTACCTGGAATGTCACGGCACCGGCACAAGCTTAGGCGATCCGATCGAAGTGCAGGCGGCGGCCAAAGTCCTGGGCGAAGACCGAGCGCCTGAGCGACCGCTCCTGATCGGCTCAGTCAAGACCAACATCGGACATCTGGAGGCGGCGGCGGGTATGGCCGGTATAATCAAGGTCGTACTGGCCATGCAGCATGGTGAGATACCGGCGCACTTACATTTTCACGAGCCCTCGCCACAGATACCCTGGCAGCGGTTGCCGGTACAGGTGACGGCAGAAGCCACACCTTGGCCGGAGCAGGAAGGAAAATTGAAGGTGGCCGGGATCAGTGGTTTCGCCTTTCAGGGTACCAATGCCCATGTCATCCTGGAACAGGCGCCGGCCGTCCCTCCCTCCCCAACATCCGAACCAGAACCACTCGAACGTTCCTGGCATGTGTTGCCGATATCAGCCAAAACAGAGACAGCACTGCCTGTGTTGGCCGAACGATATCTACAGCATCTGCATGAACACAACGACATCTCCCTTGCCGACCTCAGTTACACAGCCGGGGCGGGACGCAGTCACTTCGCTCAGCGTGCTGCTTTAACAGCCGAAACTACCGATGCCCTCGAACAGCAACTCCAG
>PIVK01000360.1 GCA_003354135.1 Rhodospirillales bacterium | reverse complement strand
TGAATTCAAGATTCAGGGGTGACAGCAATCAAATAATGCCTAACAAATATAGGTCTATAACAAGAAAGCCGTTAGTCCGGCAAACCCCCCGTCGTATCTTGTGCAGTTCAGTTATCACATTATAAATCACCTCCATTGGTAGAACAGTTATTGGCATCAATCTAATTTTGCACCTAATGACCTCCTGACCTAATTAATATGCTAATGAGGTCACAGGGGTCATGGTGACATTTCAACTACCCAGCTGTATTATTGTGCCAAGTTTGGTTATGATAGACTGAGGAGCTTTGTAGATATAGCCATAAACAACAATAACATTGAGCTATACATTAAAGGTCAACATGACCTAACTTGATGTCCTACCGATCTTCAAGCTCAATGTCAAATCTGACCCTTATGCATATTCAAAAAGTGTCCAAGGGTAAAAGGTATCACATACTAAAATATGAATAAATTATCTCCATCGGTAGTAGAGTTATGACCATAAGTATGATTTTGTACTTAATGACCTCCCGACCTCATTAATATGCAAATGAGGTCATAGAGGTCATGGTAAGATTTTCATTACCCAGATGTATTATTGTGCCAAGTTTGGTTATAATAGACTGAGGAGCCTTGGATATATAGCCATAAACAACAATAACATTGAGCTATACATTAAAGGTCAATATGACCTAACTTGAAGTCCTACCGATCTTCAAGGTCAAGGTCAAATCTGACCCTTATGCATATTCAGAAAGTGTCCAAGGGTAAAAGGTATCACATACTAAAATTTGAATCAATTATCTCTATTGGTAGTGGAATTATGACCATAAGTATGATTTTGCACTTAATGACCTCCTGACCTCATTAATA
>PIVK01000359.1 GCA_003354135.1 Rhodospirillales bacterium | reverse complement strand
ATCGGTAGGCAAGACGCACCCGCCATCGTCAACGCACTTCATGTAATCGTCCCACGTCACCTCGTACCTGCCGATCTCAAAATTGTTGGCGAAGGTCACCGTGTGTTCCGGTTGTTCATCAGACTGACAACCGGGATCATTGTTGTTGGCACCCCCACAGCCCATGCTGAAGCTTTTATCTTTGGCGTAGATAGTCACCTTGGTGGGCAGCACCCACGGGGCCACATCATCAATTTTGGGCAGGCGGGCGCTGATCGCCATCATCATGTTAAAATACACGGAATAATGATTTCTGCCCATGGTGCAGTCGAGCAGGGCTGTGCCGTTCTTCGAACAGCCGATAGTCGTAATGCTGTCAGTGTCCATCTCAAGAGATTTCCCGTCCACCATCATGGCAATGGCCCCTTCGGTCACACGGGCGGCGCTGTTGTTGTCGGCGGCGTTGTAATACAGGTTGACCACCGTACCGTTCAGCATGACCGTGCTGGAGGCCGTGTTCAATTCAATCGCCGGCGCGCCGTTGGAGGTATAGGTCAGAACACCGCTGCTAACCAGCGTCACCGTGCCGTCGTCGATGGTCACGGTGGAGCCATCGCCGATTACAAGGGTGGCTCCATTGCCGAAGGTAATGGTCATATTAGCGGTATTGCCCCCCGTGTCCTCGACCACGATTGTGGATCCGAACATCACCGCCATACCAACGGTAGCGGGTACGCCGTTGATGGTGTTGTTGCCCGCTGTGACCGTAACCGTCCCCACCGTGTTCGGGTGCTGGCGTTCCTGCACCGTGATGATGTTTTGGCGCTCCACCAAGTCAAAGAGCCGCGCCTTGACCGAAAGCAGACGCGTTGGCGGA
>PIVK01000358.1 GCA_003354135.1 Rhodospirillales bacterium | reverse complement strand
TCGTGACAAGCCGCACACCAAAATTCATTTCCCGGCTTAAGCGCCGTGCGGCCTTCCTCATAGACGCCGGTTGCGAAATTGGCTTTGGCCCCAAAAACAGGATCGTTCACGCCGTCGAAGGCACCGCCGGGGCTGTGGCAGTTATTGCAGACGGTGGTCGTCTCCAGGGTGTTGCCATCGGCAAAGGTCGGAAAGTTATCCATGTCATGGCACTCGTCGCAGTACACGCCCACCAAGCCGCCTTCTTCAAATGTGAGAAGGTGCGTAGGATGAGATTTTTGCAGACCATGACATTGTGTTTCATCGCCGCAGCCGCTGGTGCCACCGTCTCCCTCGGCCCCGGGGCCATGACGGAAACCGTTTGAATGGGCATGACAGTCAATGCATCGCCTGCCGTAGTTATGGGGTGGCATTTCCATCTCATCGTTTTGCCAATGCGCGGTGTTTTGATGGCAGTTCTGGCAAATGCCGGTATAAGGCTCTTCAGTAAAGGTAAAGGTATTCGGCTCTTCCGGGATTACGTTGGTTTGATAGACGGCTGCCCCGTTGGCCTGAGGGACATAATCATTGATGTTGGCGCGGATTAAAAACTGATTATCGGCGGTTTGACCCGTGTGGGGGTCGGTGGTTTTTGTGGGGCCATGGGGATCATGGCAGGCGCCGCAGCGGATTACGATGGTTTCGCCACCGCTTTCGACCGTGTGCAGCGCGACTTGATAGAGGCCTTCGCGTGAACTGGCGGGTCCATCTTTGTAGTGGCAACTCCTGCACAGGGTCTCTTGCTGTTCTGCCGTTCTCGCGACGGTTGGATTAGATGCGTCCCCCTCGGCGCCATGGCAGTTCTCGCAGCTGATCCA
>PIVK01000104.1 GCA_003354135.1 Rhodospirillales bacterium | reverse complement strand
GCCGCCGAAAAGTCAACTACTGTATTCAGCGCCTTCGCTGTGCCGTTGTTGATGTTCCCGCCCGAAAAACTGGAATTGCGGTCAGTGTTGGTGATGGTGATCCGACTATTTGCCGCATCCACGTTCGTCACTTCCCAGCAGCCGTTATAGACCGCGTGACCCTCGCCGGAGGACCCGGTCGCCCCGCCGATCAGGCAGTACTTGCCCGCCTCGAAAATGCTCACGTTGGTCACGTTCAGGATGCACGAATACGCCCCCGCCGAACCCGATACGCCTTGCTGGTCGGTGATCGCGGTGCTCGACGGCGTGGGACCGGTAATCAGAATTTGCGCTCCGTCCGGGTGACTGATGACAATCGAGGTCGTTTCCGTGAACACTTCCGCGGCAAGCGAGATCGTCACCGTCACGTCGGGCGCGAGGCGCCTGTCCTTCAGGCTGTCATAAGCGTCTTTCAGGGCCGTGAAATCGCCGTCCGACGAAGCCACGGTGATGGTGGTGTTTTCGGAAATAAACGCCGCCGGGCTTTCCAGGAGCGCATTCGGGACTAGGGTGGTCATGATTGAAACTCCTTATTCCGGCCAGCCGGGCCAGTCGTCAACATTGCCGGCATAGGTGCCGTCTTCGATCAAAGCCACCGGGGTTTCTTCAAAAGACGTCATGCCTTTTGTGCTGTTCGAGGCGGCGGCCGTCATTCAGCGGTGTCATGCCTCAAAACCGCCTTCTCGAGTTCATCTTTAACGGCGGCCAGTGCTTCCAGAACGCCGCCAATGGTTCTCCGCCCTTCAATAGCGGCAGTTCCGTTTCGCCCAAGCCGGTTGATGACGTTGCGCGCCGCCCGGAGGGCGTTGGCTTTGGTGCGCCATACAACGGCCATATCTTCGGCGGTGGTGAGATCGAAGTCAGCGGCCTCATCCATGACAGTGGCTGTTTCCGCTTCCGTCGCGGCGCCGCCCAGTACCCGTTCCGCCAAAGCCGCTTTGTCGGTGTATTCGGCCAGCTTTACCGCATCATCCGTTCCGGCGATTGTCGCTCGTGCTGCACGGGTATAGACCGTGACTTCCCGGATGGCTTGCGCGTGAACCCGGTCCAAGTCAGACAGCCCAAGTTCCGCAAGGGCGTTTTCCTTTTGCAGTGGCGTTCCGGACGGCGTTACGCCGTTCCGGATTTCAGCCACAACGGGGTCCGTTAGTTCATGTGTTTGGAAATCCAGGTCAGACGGTTGGCCCGTGATGTCGCCGTCAAAAAAAATGAAATGACGGCCTGCGTATTCCAGGATTGGAACAGGCACCTCCACCGTATCCGATACGAAATTGAACTTCGTGGTTTCGGTTTCCAGATAGCTGTATATCGGCATGATGCTTCCTCTCTAAAAACGGACACGCTGCGGCACGGCGGGATAGCCGGTATGACCAATGCCCAGCTTGCCGTTTGAGTTTCGTCCGGCGGCGAACACACTGCCGTCACTATCCAAAACGAATTGGGCCGCCTCGCTGGTGTGTTGCGCCCCGTCGATATCCTCGAACGTGACCGTCTTGCAGGGGACCAGCCATTCGGTCCAAACATTCGACCTCCCATAGAGGCCGCCGCCATAGGCATAGACCCCCGCCGTGAAAACCCGTTTGTCGGCGCTCAGAAGAATGTTTGTCTGGTAATAGCCGCTGGAATACGAGCCGCCGGATGCCATTTTCGAAATATTGGGCGTGTTGTCACCGTCGATGGTGACCTGCTGCGGCGTGGTCTGGTCGGAAGTGGAATTCAGGCCAAGCCCACCGCTGCTCCCGCTGCCCCAGGCGTAAAAACTCCCGTCGTTCAGGGAAGCGAACACCTGCGGGTAATTCGCTGACAATATCCAGAAGTCCCGAACATTCGACCCGATACCCGTCACCACCTGATTGAAACCGGACAGGGTGGACGTGTTCCCCTGTCCAAGCGCTCCTTGCCCGTTGTATCCGGCCAGATACAACCGCCCGTCTTCCATAAGAACGCCGGACATGCCGCCTGTATTGTTCCCGCCGCACATGATTTTCCCGACGGCCCCCGCCGGAATGCCGGTGACGGGCGTCAGCAGGACGGTATCGGACGTTGTGGAAAGCCCCGTCGAGTAGTTCTGACTGCGCCCGCAAGCCAGAACCTGGTTATCGGAAGTCAGGACCAGCGCATGGCCGTATGACCCGCCGGCGGCGGCGATATCCACGGCGTTGGCGACAGGAACGCCGCCGACCTTCCGCATTTGGACGGGAACGGAACTGTTCGTTGTATTCCCCGGCGCCAATTGGCCATGGCCGTTGTAGCCCCACCCCCAGACCGTGCCGTCATCGCACAAGGCATACCAGGAATTCGCCCTATCGTTGGCCGTGCTGGTGTGAACCAGCTTGATCACCGTCTTGCCCGAATCCCCCGACCTTGGACCGATAACCGGATTTATCGGAACGGGCGTTGACCTGGTCGAGGTCGATCCATCACCAAGCTGGCCGTGGCCGTTATAGCCCCACATGCAAATATCGCCGCTGTCCGTAAGGATGGCGGTTTGCCCGACCCCGGCGCAGACATGATCCGGTATGCCGTCCAGGGTGCGCGGCACGGAAACATGGCCCGGAAGGTTTTGTTGGAAGCTGTTGCCGCCATGCGCCTGTTCATAAGCACTACCATTGGTCCCCGCCACCCGGACCGAGCCATCATGCATCACGAAATAGTTGACGTACCAGTTAACGGCGTTCGGTTGCCAGCGGTTCATCAGCCGCTTGCATTTTAAACCGAGCACGGCTCCCTGAATGATAGTGTTGCGCAGGTCATCGGCCAACTTCTCGGATGATACGCCGCCGTCCTGGATTTTTTCATTGGTAATTGCGCCGTCCTGGATCTTGGCCGTTTCCACGGTGTCGTTCGCCAGTTTCTGAGCCGTTACCGCGCCGTCCCGGATCTTGGCTGTTTCCACGGCGTCGGTCCCCAACGTCACCGCCGTCACGGCTCCGTCCTGGATCTTGGCCGTTTCCACGGCGTCGG
The DNA here is from genome assembly GCA_003354135.1 of Rhodospirillales bacterium. Classification (GTDB taxonomy): domain Bacteria; phylum Pseudomonadota; class Alphaproteobacteria; order Rhodospirillales; family GLO-3; genus GLO-3. The sequence continues at coordinate 525 of PIVK01000104.1, read as the reverse complement.
CCGCCAGATTCCAGGCCGTTACCGCGCCCGCTTGCAGCTTGGCCGTTGAAACCGTGTCGTTGCCCGGGGCGCCGATCTGCAGCGGGGCGCCGATGATCACCTCTACATTATCGGCCGGGATCGGGGCATCGAAGGTGATGGCGTCGCCGGAAACCGCGAACGTCGCGTGGTGCTGCACGACGCCGTCGAAAAAAACCTGGACGTTGTTCTTTGTCTCCGGTGCGATCGAGAGTTGGAGCGACGCCGTTTCATCCTTGGCGTAGTCGTTCAGTGCTGCGGCGAAACCGTCGACGATGATGTTGCCGGCCGCCGCGCCGGCCGTCTGGTTTTCGTAGCTGCCGGCCGAGACCGTGACGTTGCCGTCCGTGTCGAACATCAGCGCCTTGTTGGCCCGCCGGGCGGCGGTGGGGAGCATCATGGAGGGCGCGTCGTCCGAGACCGGGGCGGCGATATGGCGGGTGGACTCCTCCTCCAATTCCAGGGCCATCATGGTCAGGCGGTCGAACACCGTCTCGTGGGTCTTGG
>PIVK01000357.1 GCA_003354135.1 Rhodospirillales bacterium | reverse complement strand
CAATCTCTGCCTAAATTCCAGATCCTGAGCCCGGAGCTCTTGATCTGAAATTTCGAGGTTTACCTTCTCTATATTCTTATCCTTTTGGGAAAGAATGTAAGAGACGGAGTAATTGCAGCGGGGTGTCGTAAGAAACCCTTTGCCACTAGGAGTGAACCAACTCATGTTAAAGGAAACAGGAGTTAGGTATTTACCTCTGGGGAGAGAGCCTGAGCTCGCCCCTGATGAGGTATCACCCCTTGCACCACTTGAATTGCCGATGAATCGGCCCCAGAAAGAGGGAAAGACAAGCTTTCCTTCCTTGGAGATACTGGGAAGCAGTTTTCCCCTGAAGACCAGACCTTCAGGGGAGTAGGTTACGCATAACACCATCCTGTAGGAGGAGGCAGGGTATCTTCAGTACCTGGTACTGAAAGTGATGCCCTTTTGGGAACTGAGGTTGAGGGTTGATCCTCATCCTCATATTCAACATACCTATGGAGGTAGCTGACAAGTTGTTCCCATCCTCCTCTGAATCGTGTTCCTGAAGAGGAAAAACGAACCGGTGAGGGTGGTTGGTAGTCAGGAAGTAAAGGGTTGTCTGGGTATACCAAAGTATAACCCTAGACTTCCCCAACAGCTGACCTACCCAAGACAAGCCTGAGTGATGGTATCATCTGCGTATTCTTCTCCCGTGGAGAAAAAATTAAGTGACACCAGCTCCAGATTAGTGAGGTTGGTTGGTAGTCAGGATGTAAAAAGGTTGTCTGGGTATACCAAAGTATAACCCTAGACTTCCCCAACAGCTGATCTACCCATGTCAAGCTTAAGTGATGGTATCATCTGCGTATTCTTTTCCCGTGGAGAGAAAAAGGTAC
>PIVK01000050.1 GCA_003354135.1 Rhodospirillales bacterium | reverse complement strand
GATCGGATCGGAGGCCCGGGCGCTCGGAGCCATGGCCACGGAAACGGCGACAAGGGCGGTGGTCCCCAAAAGAATCTTTTTCACGATGATTTCCCTTTCCCGGCCTCGCGGCCCCTTAACAAATCAGCCTCGCGGCCCCTTAATAAATCAGCCTCGCGGCCCCGTTTGCTGCTTCGCGTCCCGGCGGACCCCCCGGCCCGTGGAGCGGATTCAAGACTTCGACGGAACGTATAAGATCACCGGGAGGCCCGACAATCAAGGGAAATCAAGGGAAATCAAGGAAGCCGCGTGGCCCGTGGGCAAAAAAACCGCGCGTGTGATATTTTTGTCACAGTTTGGGGTCAGGGGGGGGGGGATTCGTTTCGGATTCGGGCGGGTGTCGTCGACAAGATGGAACACACAGCATAATGCCCGGCCGGAAGGCCCGTCGAAGGCACCGTGGCGCGGTGATCTTCGCGCGCGGAGAATCCGCATCTCAACATCGGCGGCCCGAAGGCCGCCTTTTCGAAAAAGAAACGGATTTGCCCTACTCGGCTTCCGCCGCCTCGATCGGTTCCATTTCGGCCTCGTGGCGGGCACGATCCTCGGCGCCTTTCGCATCCACGTCGCGGTCAACCAACTCGATGACCGCCATCGGTGCGCAATCGCCGTAGCGGTGGCCGGCTTTGAGCACGCGGGTGTAGCCGCCGTTGCGGTCCTTGTAGCGCCCGGCCAGGGTATCGAACAGCTTCTTGACCGTGGCGTCGTCGCGCAGGATCGAAAAGGCTTGGCGGCGGGCGTGCAGGCTGCCCTTCTTGCCAAGGGTGATCATCCGGTCGGCCACCCGGCGCAGTTCCTTGGCCTTGGGCAACGTGGTCTTGATTTGCTCGTGCTTGATGAGCGACGCAACCATATTCGCAAACATCGCCTTGCGGTGAGAACTGGTACGGTTCAGTTTACGATGACCCATGCGATGTCGCATGACGGTGTCTCCTTGTCGCTCATGACCTCGCGCACGAAGCCGGTTCAAAATTCCCGCCGCCGCACGGCCCTCGGGGCCGCATGCACGCCGGGTCCGGACCACCCTTGGTCCAGTGGCCCCCGCCTAGAGCAAAACGTGAGAGATCGGATATGCTTCGTGGCGCCGAATTCTCACATGAATCCGCTCTATCGTATCGGCATAGAGGACGATTCACGGAATAAGCCGCGTCACGAAGCGACCCGGCTTATTCCGATCGTGCTCTAGTAGGGCTCTTCCAGTTTCTTGGCCAGTTCCTCGATATTCTCGGGCGGCCAGCTGGGGATCTCCATGCCGAGATAGAGGCCCATATCCGACATAACTTCCTTGATCTCGTTCAACGACTTGCGGCCGAAGTTCGGGGTCCGCAACATATCGGACTCCGTCTTCTGCACCAGGTCGCCGATGTAGATGATGTTGTCGTTCTTGAGACAGTTGGCCGACCGCACGGAGAGCTCCAGTTCGTCCACCTTCCGGAGAAGGTTCTTGTTGAACGGAAGCTCGTCCTTCTTCTCCTCGGCGGTCGCGATCTCCGGCTCCTCGAAGTTGATAAAGAGCTTCAACTGATCCTGAAGAATCCGGGCGGCCAGGGCGACGGCGTCCTCGGGCGTCACGGTGCCGTTGGTCGTGACTTCGAGGGTCACCTTGTCGTAGTCGGTGACCTGCCCGACACGCGTATCCTCGACCTTGTAGGAGACCTTGCGCACCGGCGAAAAGATGGAATCGACCGGAACCAGCCCAATCGGAGAATCCTCGGCCCGGTTTCGCGAGGCGGCAACGTACCCCTTGCCGGTCTCGACGGTCATTTCCATGTTGAGGTTGGCGCCGTCGTCGAGGGTGCAGATGACCAGATCCGGGTCCATGATTTCAATGTCATGGCCGGTTTCGATCATGCCTGCGGTCACTTCGCAAGGCCCTGCGGCCTTCAGCGTGACCCGCTTCGGCCCCTCACCGCTCATCCGCAACCCCAACGACTTGATGTTGAGAACGATGTCGGTGATGTCTTCGCGGACACCGGCAATCGACGAAAATTCGTGCAGAACACCGTCGATCTGGATCGAGGTAATCGCCGCCCCCTGAAGGGAGGACAGCAGAATCCGCCTGAGAGAATTCCCCAAAGTGAGACCAAACCCCCGCTCCAACGGATCGGCAACGATCCTCGCGGTTCGCGACGGATCGGCGCCAGGCACGATCTCCAGCTTGTTAGGCTTAATTAGTTCCTGCCAATTCTTTTGAATCACGAGTGTGACCTCATGCCCGGGACGTTAATATCCGACTCCGAAAGGAGCCAACCCTAAAAAAATCCGGTTCGTATTCGAACCGGAAGCCGATGGGATTCCCCCTCGAACTTCTTCCGCGCCGATTAGACTCGACGACGTTTCCGAGGACGACAGCCGTTATGCGGAATCGGCGTAACGTCCCGGATCGTCGTGATAGTAAATCCAACCGCCTGCAAAGCCCTGAGCGCCGATTCGCGGCCGGATCCCGGCCCCTTCACCTCGACCTCTAAGGTCTTCATACCGTGGTCCATCGCCTTCTTACCCGCATCCTCGGCCGCAACCTGCGCCGCATATGGGGTCGATTTGCGGGAACCCTTGAACCCCTGACTACCAGCCGACGACCAGGCGATGGTGTTGCCCTGTGCGTCGGCGATGGTGATCATGGTGTTGTTGAAAGTCGCATTCACGTGCGCGATACCGGATGCAATGTTCTTGCGCTCGCGGCGGCGCGGCCGTTGCGTAGTGGCTTTAGCCATGACCGTTCCTTGTCTTCCTTAGGCTTTCTTCTTGCCGGCGATCGGCTTGGCGGGCCCCTTGCGCGTCCGCGCGTTGGTATGGGTCCGCTGCCCCCGAACCGGAAGACCGCGCCGATGCCTGATGCCCCGGTAGCAGCCCAGGTCCATCAGACGCTTGATATTCATCGAGGTCGCGCGCCGAAGATCGCCTTCGACCTGATAGTCCCTGTCAATGCTTTCCCGAATGCGGATGATCTCGTCATCCGTCAATTCGCTCACCCGACGCTCGAACGGGATACCGACCTTGGCGCAAATCTCTTTCGCCTTGGTGCGGCCAATCCCGAAGATGGAGGTGAGCGCAATTTCGACCCGTTTCCCGGTCGGAATATTCACGCCAGCGATTCGTGCCAAAGCTAGTGCTCCTTAGACTTTGGTTTTCAAAGATAATCGGGCCGCTCGGGAATCCGAAGAGGCGCGATTATAGGCCCATATGCTGTTAAGTCAACCTGCTCAGATCACCCCAGAATTGCAGTCAACTGGCCGGTCACATCATCAATATCCGCCATGCCGTCGACCCCCTTCAACATGCCCTTAGCGGCATAGTAATTGGAGATCGGCGCGGTCTGCTTATGGTACGATTCGAGGCGGGAACGAACCGTCTCCTCGTTGTCGTCCGCGCGACGCGAAAACTCTGTCCCGCCGCACTTGTCGCAAACGCCTTCCTTGGCAGGCTTTTCAAACTTATCGTGGTACCCCTTGCCGCAATCGGCACAGGTGAAACGACCGCAGATGCGTTCGACCATGGCGTCGTCATTGACTTTAAGTTCGACGACGTTGTCAAGGTTCATATCCTTGTCGTCCAGCATGGTGTCCAGCGCTTCGGCCTGCGGGACCGTCCGCGGAAAGCCGTCGAGAATGAAACCGCCCTTGCAGTCATCCTGGTCGACGCGATCGGAGATGATGCCGATCACCAGTTCGTCCGACACCAGCCCGCCCGATTCCATCACCGACTTGGCCTCTTTGCCCAGATCGCTGCCCGAGGCAACCTCGGCGCGCAGCATGTCGCCAGTCGACAGCTGAACGAGACCGTACTTGTCCTGCAGCCGCTTGGCCTGGGTGCCCTTGCCCGCACCCGGTGGCCCCAAAAGAACCAGCTTCATCCCCTACGCCCTCTTAGTTTTGTTTTCTTTATCAGCCCCTCGTACTGATGCGCCAGCAGATGTGACTGCACCTGGGCCACCGTGTCCATGGTCACCGTAACCACGATGAGAAGGCTGGTGCCTCCGAAGTAGAACGGGACCGCGTATTGAGAGATCAGGATCTCCGGCAGCAGACAAACCGCAGCCAGGTAGGCGGCGCCCACCACGGTCAGGCGGGTCAGAACCCGGTCCAGGTATTCGGCGGTGTTTTTGCCCGGACGGATGCCGGGAATGAATCCGCCGTGTTTCTTGAGGTTGTCCGCCGTCTCGGTCGGATTGAAGACAATCGCGGTGTAGAAGAAGGCGAAGAACACGATCATCGAGATATAGATGATCAGGTAGAGCGGCTGCCCGCGGCCCAGAAGAGCGGCCACGGTCGCCAGCCAGTCCGGCCCTTGCCCGGCGGTCGAGAATCCGATGACGGTGATCGGCAGCAGCAGAATGGAACTGGCGAAGATGGGAGGGATCACGCCCGCAGTGTTGAGCTTCAGCGGCAAGTGCGAACTGTCGCCACCGGTCATCTTGTTGCCCATCTGGCGCTTCGGGTATTGCACCACGATGCGCCGTTGGGCCCGTTCGATGAAGACGATGAAGGCGATCACGCCGACCGACATCACCAGCAGCAAAACGATCAGGACCGTCGAAATCGCACCGGTCCGCCCGAGTTCCAGGGTTCCGGCGAGTGCGCTCGGCAGATTGGCGACGATTCCGGCGAAGATGATGAGCGATATGCCGTTGCCGACGCCGCGCGCTGTGATCTGCTCGCCCAGCCACATGAGGAACATGGTGCCGCCGACCAGGGTAACAACCGTGGTGAAACGGAAAAACAGCCCCGGATCGATCACCGCCGACCCCTGGCTTGAGGCCATCCCCTCAATTCCGACCGCGATACCGTAAGCCTGGAGCGCGGTAATGACCACCGTGCCGTACCGGGTGTACTGGTTGATCTTCTTACGTCCAGCCTCGCCTTCCTTCTTCAGCGCTTCCAGGGGCGGATAAACTGCCGTCAGAAGCTGCATGATGATGGAGGCTGAGATATAGGGCATGATGTTGAGCGCGAAGATGGTCATACGGCTCAACGCGCCGCCGGCAAACATGTCAAACATGCCCAGGATTCCACCCGCGTTCTGCTGAAACACTTCCTTCAGAACCACGGGGTCGATTCCCGGTAACGGAATGTAGGTTCCCAGCCGATAGACAACCAGCGCCCCAAGCGTGAACCAGATACGCTTCTTGAGCTCGGTGGCCTTGGAAAAGGCCCCGAAGTTCATGTTGGAGGCGAGTTGTTCGGCTGCAGAAGCCATGATTACTTATTGCTCTCGCTGACGGCAGGCGATTTGGCGGAGGCGGTCACGGCAACGCTGCCGCCGGCCTTTTCCACTGCAGCGATTGCGGCCTTAGACGCCCCGGCGACCTCGACGGTCACTGAGGCCTTGATCTCGCCCTTGGCCAACAGCCGCACGCCGTCCTTGCGCCGCCGGATCACGCCGGCCTCTTTGAGGACCGCCTCGGTAATCGGCTTCTTGGCATCGACTTTCTTGGCATCGATGGCCTTCTGAAGCCGGCCCAGGTTGACCTCGACGAAGTCCTTGCGGAACGGATTCTTAAAACCCCGCTTGGGCAGACGCCGATAAAGCGGCATCTGTCCGCCCTCGAAGCCAACCAGGGAGACGCCGCTACGCGACTTCTGTCCCTTGTGACCCTTGCCGGAGGTCTTGCCGGTTCCCGAACCAATGCCGCGGCCAACGCGTTTGCGCGCCTTACGGGCACCGGGATTGTCACGAAGTTCGTTCAGTTTCATTTCTCGTCACCTTCGCCGTTCGCTCGGAGGGGCCGGATCAGCCCGCATCCTCGACGCGAACCAGATGCTGCACCTTGTTGATCATGCCGCGCACCGAAGGGGTATCCTCCAGCTCGCGAGTCCGATGCATCTTGTTTAACCCGAGGCCGACCAGAGTCGCCCGCTGATCCTTGCGACGCCCGATGGAGCTGCCGGTCTGGGTCACCTTGAGGGTCTTCTTCTTGTCCGCCATCGCCCTTACTCCCTGGCACCGGCCGCCGCGGCAGCACCGCCACGGCGCGACACGATCTCGCCCACCTTCTTACTGCGGCGGCTCGCCACCATGCGCGGTGACTCGGATCTAGTCAGGGCATCGAACGTCGCCTTGACCATGTTTTGCGAGTTCTGGCTGCCGATGGACTTGGCCACCACATCCTGCACGCCCATGGTCTCGAAGACGGCACGCATGGGGCCACCCGCGATGATACCGGTGCCTGGAGGCGCCGCGCGAACAACCACTTTGCCGGCACCGAACCGGCCCTGCAGGTCATGGTGTAGGGTTCGGCCCTCACGCAGCGGCACCCGGATCATGGTGCGCTTGGCTTGGTCCGTGGCCTTGCGGATTGCCTCGGGAACTTCGCGGGCCTTGCCCGTTCCGAACCCAACACGGCCCTTGCCGTCGCCGACGACGACGAGGGCTGCAAAGGAGAACCGCCGTCCACCCTTGACCACTTTAGCAACACGATTTATCTGGACCAGCTTGTCGATCAGGTCCGATTCCTGATCCCGCTGCTGGCGGCCCCGGCCGCCGCGTCCGGAGGGTGCATTCGGATTCCGTGCCATCTTGGTTCAGCTCCCTAGAACGAAAGGCCGCCTTCGCGGGCGGCCTCGGCGAGGGCCCGAACCCTGCCATGATATCTGTAGCCCCCACGATCGAAAGCCACTTCCTTAACACCGGCCTTGCTTGCGCGTTCGGCAAGCGCCTTGCCCACCGCACTCGCCGCCTCGATGTTGGCGCCGGTCTTGATCTTACCCTTGAGTTCCTTGTCCAGGGTACTGGCGGAAGCCACCGTAACCCCCTTGGCGTCGTCGATGACCTGGGCATAGATATGCTTGCCGGACCGGAACACGGACAGCCGCGGACGATTGCCGATGCGTTTGCGCAACGTGTTCCGATTGCGGCCTTTGCGCAGCGTAAAGAGTTCCCTTGCGTTCGCCATGGCTTACTTCTTCTTTCCTTCCTTGCGGAGGATGTACTCGTCCTCATACCTGATACCCTTGCCCTTGTAGGGCTCCGGTGGACGGTACCCGCGGATTTCGGCGGCCGCCTGGCCAACCTTCTGCTTGTCCGCACCCGAAATCGATATCTTGGTCTGCTCCGGGCACGCGATCTTCAAACCTTCGGGGACCGGAAAACGGACCTCGTGGCTGTACCCTAGCTGCAGCACCAAGTCGTTGCCCTGAACCTGAGCCCGGTAACCAACGCCGTTGATCTCCAGATTGCGGGTAAATCCTTCCGAAACGCCGGTCACCAGATTGTTGACCATGGTCCGCCCGGTTCCCCACATCTGGCCCGCGCGCTTACTCGCGGAGCGCGGTTTCACCCAGATCATATTGTCTTCCCGAGAGATCTCGACCTCGTCCATCAGGGTAACCGAGCGTTCGCCCAGTTTTCCCTTCGCGGAAATTTTTTGGCCCTCGATCCCAACGGTCACGCCGTTGGGAATCTCGACGGGGTTCTTGCCGATGCGCGACATAATTTTCGTCCTATCTTTCTTCCGTTCGAGCCAAGCCTAGAAGACCTTGCACAACACCTCGCCGCCCACGTTCTTTTCGCGTGCCTCGGCGTCCGACAGGACGCCACGCGGCGTAGACAGGATCGAAATGCCGAGCCCGTTGTAGACCCGCGGCAAATCCTTGATCTTCGAATACACGCGCCGTCCCGGCCTGGAGACCCTGGCAATCTGCCGGATCACCGGGGCGCCCTCATAATACTTGAGCTCGATGGTCAACTCCCGTACGCCGCCGCGCAATTCCGCTTCGGAGTAACCTCTGATGAAACCCTCGCGCTTCAACACATTGAGAACATTGACCCGCAACCGCGAAGCCGGCGCCACGATGGCGTTCTTCCGGGCTTGCTGACCGTTGCGGATACGGGTGAGCATATCGCTCAAGGGATCTGTCATGGACATTCCACTTCTCCCCTTACCAACTCGCCTTGACCATTCCGGGAATCTGGCCGATCGACGCCAGATCACGCAGAGCGATACGCGAAAGCTTAAACTTCCGATAGTTGCCACGCGGACGACCGGTGATCCGACATCTGAGCCGAACCCGGTTGGGTGCAGAATCGCGCGGCAGCTCGGCCAACTTGAGCCGGGCATTAAACCTCTCCTCGGGGGAAAGGGCCGGGTCGATAGCCATCGCTTTCAGATGTGCACGCTTGGCGCTAAACTTTTTCACCAAACGCTCCCGTTTCTTATTCCGCTCGATGGCGCTTTTCTTAGCCATTCGATATCTCTCCAGTATGCCGGTTAATTGTTGAACGGCATGTTGAATGCCTTGAGCAACGCCTTGGCTTCGGCGTCAGTCTTGGCCGTCGTGCAGATCACGATATCCATGCCCCGAATCTCGTCCACCTGATCGTAGTCGACCTCCGGAAAAATGATCTGCTCCTTGATTCCCATCGCGTAGTTACCCCGGCCGTCGAAGCTCTTGCTGTTCAGGCCGCGAAAGTCGCGGACACGCGGCAACGCGATGTTGACCAGCCGGTCCAGGAATTCGTACATGTGGTCCCGGCGCAGGGTCACCTTGCAACCCACAGTCATACCCTCGCGAAGCTTGAAGGCGGCCACAGATTTCTTGGCCCTGGTGATCACCGGTTTCTGGCCGGCGATCCGGGTCATCTCAGCGGCAGCTCCCTGGATCTTCTTCTTGTCCAGGGAGGCTTCGCCGACCCCCATATTGAGGACAATCTTCTCCAGCTTCGGCACCTGCGTGGGGTTCGCGTACTCGAACTCCTTCTGCAGGGCCGCCTTGATCTCACTTTTGTACACCTCTTGCAGGCGTGCCATGGCCTGGTCTCTCCTTACGAATCTATGACTTCGCCGGATCGCTTCGCGAAGCGAACTTTCCGACCGTCATCCAGGAACTTGAATCCAACCCGCGTCGGCTTACCGTCCGTCGGGTCCTCGATGGCAAGATTGGAGATATGGATCGGCGCTTCCTTCTCCACAATCCCGCCTCCAGACATCTGGCTCGGGCGGGTGTGGCGCTTGACCACGTTCACGCCCTGGACGATGACCCGGTCTTCCTGCAACAGAACCTTCAGCACCTCACCGGTCTTGTCCTTGTTTCTGCCGGACAGAACGACCACGCGATCACCCTTTTTGATCTTCGAAGCCATCACAACACCTCCGGGGCGAGCGAAACGATCTTCATATACTGGTTGGCGCGGAGTTCGCGGGTCACCGGGCCAAAAATGCGGGTCCCAATGGGCTCGCCCTGCTTGTTGATCAGTACCGCGGCATTGTGGTCGAAGCGGATCGATGTCCCGTCGGCGCGGAGAATGTCCTTCGCGGTTCGCACCACGACGGCCAGCGCGACCTCGCCCTTCTTCACACGGCCCCGCGGAATCGCTTCCTTGACCGACACGACAATCCTGTCGCCAACCGAGGCGTACCTCCGCTTGGCGCCACCGAGCACCTTGATGCACTGTATGCGCCGGGCACCGGAGTTATCCGCAACGTCCAAGTTCGTTTCAGCTTGGATCATTGTTCTCTATCCTTCCTTAATCCGGGTGCCCGCTTACGCGCCCTCGGCGACCACTTCCCAAGTCTTGCGCTTGGAAAGCGGTCGACACTCGCGGATATTGACCAAGTCACCCACTTTGCAGGCATTGCCTTCGTCGTGGGCGGCATATTTCTTCGACCTCCGGATAACCTTCTTGTAGAGCGGATGCTTGACGCGCCGCTCGACCTTGACTGTCACCGTCTTGTCCATCTTGTCGCTAACCACGACACCCTGGAGTACTCGCCTCGGCATGGCCTGATTCTCCCTTACGATGCCGTAGCCCTGACGCGTTCGCTGATCAGGGTCTTCACGCGAGAGATATCGCGCTTGACCTGGCGAACGCGGGCCGTGTTTTCGAGTTGCCCGCTGGCACTCTGGAACCGCAGATTGAAAGATTCCTTCCGCAGATCCTGAAGCGCCTGCTTCAATTCATCGTCGCTTTTAGTGCGAAGATCGGCAGCATTCATAGCTTTATCCCTCGTCGCCCAAGCGCGTAACGAAACGCGTGTTGAGCGGAAGTTTGGCGGCTGCCAATTCGAAGGCGCGCTTTGCGACTTCGCGCGAAACGCCATCCAGCTCGAACATGACCCTTCCGGGCTTGACCCGGCAGGCCCAGAACTCCGGCGTCCCCTTACCCTTGCCCTGACGAACCTCGGCCGGCTTCTGGGACACCGGAACGTCCGGGAAGATCCTGATCCAGACGCGGCCCGCACGCTTCATATGGCGCGTTATGGCCCGGCGCGCGGATTCGATCTGGCGCGCGGTGATGCGGTTCGGCGACGTGGCCTTAAGGCCGTATGCGCCGAAATTCAACGTACTTCCGCCCTTGGCCTTGCCATGGATACGACCCTTGTGGGCCTTACGGAACTTGGTGCGTTTGGGACTAAGCATTTCTCTCTAACCTTTGATTGACGCCCGGACTCAGCGCACGGGCTGCTGGTCGAACGCCTGCTTATCCATCGCCGTCGGATCGTGGGCCATGACTTCACCCTTAAAGATCCAGACCTTTACGCCGCAGATGCCGTAGGTCGTCTTGGCCTCGGATTCTCCGTAATCGATATGCGCGCGCAGGGTGTGCAGCGGCACCCGGCCCTCACGGTACCAAACCATGCGGGCGATTTCCGCACCGCCCAGGCGCCCGGCACAGTTGACCCGGATGCCCTGAGCGCCCAGGCGCATGGCCGATTGCACGGCGCGTTTCATGGCGCGGCGGCTGGACACGCGGCGTTCCAGTTGCTGGGCGATGTTCTCGGCGACCAGCTGGGCCTCGATCTCCGGCTTGCGGATCTCGACGATGTTCAGGTGAACTTCCGACCCGGTGATCTTGCTGATGTCCTGGCGCAGCTTCTCTATATCCGCGCCCTTCTTGCCGATAACCACGCCGGGACGAGCCGTATAAACCGTGATGCGGGCCTTCTTGGCCGGGCGCTCGATGACGATGCGTGACACCCCGGCCTGCGTGAGGCGGCCCTTGATGAACTTGCGGATGTGCAGGTCCTCATGGAGGAGGTCACCGTATCCGCCATCGGCGTACCATCGGGAATCCCAGGTCCTGTTGATGCCGACACGCAGTCCGATGGGGTTAACCTTTTGTCCCATTACGCAGTCTCCTCGCGCTCGCGGACCACGAGCCGCATGTTGCTGACGGGCTTGATAATACGCCCGACCCGGCCACGGGCTCGCGGACGCCACCGCTTCATCACGGACGTTTTGCCAACGGAAGCCTCGGAAACGTAGAGCCGGTCCACATCAAGATGATGGTTGTTTTCGGCATTGGCGATCGCCGACTGAAGGAGCTTCCTCACATCGACGGCAATCCGCCGCTTGGAAAAAGTCAACTCCGCCAGAGCCTTATCACAGGCCATGCCGCAGATGGACTGGGCCACCAGGTTCAGCTTCTGGGGGCTCACCCGAAGAGACCTGGCCGAGGCCATCGCCTCGGTGTCGCTCAAGCGCCGCTCGGCGGATTGCTTACCCATGGCTAGCTCCTCCTCGCCCTCTTGTTGGCGGTGTGGCCAAAATAGGTCCTGGTCGGAGAAAACTCGCCTAACTTATGCCCGATCATGTCCTCGTTCACCAGTACCGGCACAAACTTCTGCCCGTTATAAACCCCGAAGGTGAGGCCGACGAACTGCGGCAGAATGGTGGACCGACGGGACCAGGTCTTGATAACATCGTTGCGCCCAGAGACGCGGCGAGCTTCGGCTTTCTTCAAAAGATAGCCGTCCACAAAAGGACCTTTCGAAACGGATCGAGCCACGGCCGTTCTCCTCTATCTACTTCTTCGCGTGACGGCGGCGCATGATGAGCCGGTCCGTCTTCTTGTTGCTGCGGGTACGCTTGCCCTTGGTGGGCTTGCCCCACGGGGTCACCGGATGACGCCCGCCGGAGGTGCGCCCCTCGCCCCCGCCGTGCGGGTGATCGATGGGGTTCATGGCAACACCGCGAACCGCCGGACGCTTGCCGAGCCACCGTTTGCGACCCGCCTTGCCAAGCTTGATGTTCTTCTGGTCGGGATTGGACACCGCGCCAATGGTCGCCATGCACTCGGCCCGCACCATGCGCAATTCGCCGGAGCTGAGTCGGAGCTGGGCGTAGCCCTGGTCCTTACCGATCATCTGAGCGTAAGTACCGGCGGAACGCGCGATCTGGCCCCCTTTGCCCGGCTTCATCTCCACGTTGTGGACGATCGTGCCGACCGGGATATTGGCCATCGGCAGGGCGTTGCCCGGCTTGATGTCCACATGGGCTCCGGCGACGACCTGATCGCCCGCCTGCAGGCGCTGCGGGGCAATGATATAGCTTACCTCGTCGTCCTCGTAGCGGATCAGCGCAATGAAGGCCGTCCGGTTGGGATCGTACTCCAGTCGCTCCACGGTCGCCGTCACGTCCAGCCTCGTACGCTTGAAGTCGATGACGCGGTAGCGCCGCTTGTGCCCGCCACCACGACGACGCGCCGTGATGCGACCGGTATTGTTGCGGCCACCCTTCTTGCGCAGGCCCTCGGTGAGGGTCTTCTCCGGCTTGCCCTTCCAAAGATCAGACCGATCCACGAGCACCAGATTGCGGCGCCCCGGAGTCGTCGGTTTAAATTGCTTCAGTGCCATGACCTAGCTCATATCCCGGTGCTGATGTCGATCGACTGGCCCTCGGCCAGGGTCACGACAGCCTTCTTGAAATCGTTGCGCTTGCCCGGACGCCCCCGGAACCGCTTGGTCTTGCCCTTCTGCCGGATGGTATTGACCCCGGTCACCTTGACCTTGAACAGGCCCTCGACCGCAGCCTTGATCTCCGGTTTCGTCGCATCCAGGGGCACCCGGAAGGTGACCTGGTTAAACTCCGAAAGCAAGGTCGCCTTCTCCGTTACGTGAGGCGCGCGGATGATTTCGTACATCCGGCCCTGACTCGGCTTCGTCTTGGCGCCGCTTCTGTTCATTTCAAACGCTCCACGAGCTTCTCGACCGCAGTCTTAGTCAATACCAGCGTGTCCCGACGCATGATGTCGTAGACATTGGCACCCTGGCTCGGCAGCACGTCGAGGCCGGCGATGTTGCTGGCGGCCAGCGAGAAGTTGGTATCCACTTCCGCACCATCGATGACCAAAACCGACTCCCACCCCAGCGACTTGACCTTCTTGAGCAGTTCGCCGGTCTTGCCTTTCTTCAGCGCAGCCGCATCCAGAACGACCAGCTTGCCTTCCTCCTGTTTGGCGCTTAGGGCGCTCTTCAGAGCCAGCCTCCGCACCTTCTTCGGCAAGGCAATCGCATGATCCCTAACCACCGGGCCGAAACAGGTCCCGCCGCCCCGCAGATTGGGAGCCTTCTTGGAGCCCTGCCGTGCGCGGCCGGTGCCCTTCTGACGGAAGGGCTTGGCGGTGGTACCCGCGACATCGGCGCGCGCCTTGACCTTGTGGGTTCCGGAACGGCGCTTGGCCAGCTGCCAGTTGACGGTCCGGGCCAAGATGTCTCTACGCACATCGACCCCGAAAATGGCCTCATCGAGGTCGATATCGCCGACCTTCTTGTTGTCGAGGCTGATGACGTCGGTCTTCATGGCCGCTTATTCCTTGCTCTCGTCGGTGTCTGCCGCAGGGGTGTCTGCCGCGGGAGCCTCTTCGGCGGGAACTTCCTGCTCAGCAGGCGCCGCGTCCTCGGCCGGAGCCACACCGCCCTTAAGGGCCGCAGGCGTCGGCAGCCCATTAGGCATCACCTTTTTGACGGCGTCCTGAACCAAAACCCAGCCACCCTTGGAGCCCGGGACAGCCCCCTTGACCAAAATCAGACCGCTATCTCCGTCGGTGGACACCACCTCAAGGTTCTGCGCCGTGACACGCCCGTTACCCATCTGACCGGCCATCTTCTTGCCTTTGAACACCTTGCCCGGGTCCTGGCACTGACCGGTGGAGCCATGGCTTCGGTGGCTGATGGACACGCCATGCGACGCGCGCAAGCCGCTGAACCCGTGGCGCTTCATGCTGCCGGCGAACCCCTTGCCGATGGAGGTCCCGATAATGTCCACATGCTGGCCGGCAATGAAATGCTCGGCCGACAACTCCGCGCCGACATCAACAAGGTTCTCGGACGCGACCCGGAACTCAGCCAGCTTCATCTTCGGCTCCACCTTGGCCTTCGCAAAGTGGCCTCGCATGGGCTTACTGACGTTCTTCACCTTGGCGTTACCGCTTCCCATCTGGATGGCGGAATACCCGTCGTTCTCGACCGTCCGCAGGGCCACAACCTGGCACCCGTCCACCTTGAGCACGGTCACCGGAACATGAGTGCCGTCGTCCTTAAAGACGCGGCTCATGCCCAACTTCTTTGCGATCAAACCGGTTCGCATCACTCTATCCTCAGAGTTTGATTTCCACGTCCACGCCGGCAGCGAGGTCGAGCTTCATTAGCGCGTCCACCGTCTGCGGCGTGGGATCGATGATGTCAAGCACACGCTTATGCGTCCGGATCTCGAACTGCTCGCGTGACTTCTTGTCAATGTGCGGCGAGCGGAGGACCGTAAACCGTTCCATACGCGTCGGCAACGGGATCGGGCCACGAATCTGGGCACCCGTACGGCGCGCAGTCCCCACGATCTCACGAGCCGACTGGTCCAGCACGCGGTGATCGAAAGCCTTCAGTCTGATGCGAATGTTTTGGTTTTCCATGGCTTTAGCCCAATCACTATGCAATCGGCCGGGGAGCTTCGTGGCACCCCGGCCTTTCGACTTTCCTACTCGATAACCTTGGCGACGACGCCGGCGCCGACAGTGCGCCCGCCCTCGCGGATCGCGAAACGTAGACCATCGTCCATGGCAATCGGCGCAATTAGGTCGATCTCCATCGAGATGTTGTCACCCGGCATCACCATCTCCGTGCCCTCGGGCAACTTGATGGTTCCCGTCACATCCGTCGTCCGGAAGTAAAACTGCGGGCGGTAGTTCGAGAAGAACGGCGT
>PIVK01000356.1 GCA_003354135.1 Rhodospirillales bacterium | reverse complement strand
GAGGACCCGGTTGCGTCGGCGATCAGGCAGTACCTGCCCGTCTCGAAAATGCTCGCGTTGGTCACGTTCAGGATGCACGAATACGCCCCCGCCGAACCCGACACGCCGTGCTGGCCGGTGATCGCGGTGTTCAACGGTGTGGGGCCGGTAATCAGAATTTGCGCCCCGTCCGGGTGATCGATGACGATCGAGGCCGTTTCCGTGAACACTTCGGCGGCAAGTGAGATGTTGACCGTAACGCCGGCCACGATGCGCTTGCCGTCCAGGCTGTCGTAGGCGTCTTTCAGGGCAGTGAAATCGCCGCCCGACGCGGCCACGGAGATGGTGGTGTTCTCGGAAATAAACGCCAGGTCGGCGTTGGTCGGCACGTCGCCGGGGCCGGTGCCCACGTCCAGGGCTGCCGCCGAACCTAAGGCGGCATTGGTCGGCACGTCGCCCGCCTCGGTGCCCGCGTCCAAGGCCGCCGCCGAACCGAAGTCGGCAACCGCGGCGTCGCCGAGGCCGTCGAAGACCAGCGCCTTGTCGGCGCGTCTCGCGGCCGTGGGCAAGGTCATCGACGGAGAACTGTCCGAGACCGGAGCCGTGATCTGGCGGTCGATTTTCTCGCTTAGTTCGAGCACCATCATCGTCAGGCGGTCGAGCGCCGTCTCGTGGTCCTGGGCATAAAGTTCGCCCTGGTTCCGAATGTCCTCCGTTTGAAGTTTGGTCATTACCCGGCGGACGGTCACGCTCTCGCCCACCGCCGGGGGCGTGACCATGGTGACGCCGCCGCCGTCGGCATTGCCGACACCGGACACCGCATAGTGCGTGCCGAGGACCTGAACCGCCGCGTTGCCGCCGGAATCGGTCAGAACAACC
>PIVK01000355.1 GCA_003354135.1 Rhodospirillales bacterium | reverse complement strand
GGTAGTAAACACATCTCGGAGTCACACAGGGGAAGCTAGGTAGAGGAAAGCAGTATGAACGGTAGTAAACACATCTCTGAGTCACACAATGGAAGCTAGGTAGAGGAAAGCAGTATGAATGGCAGTAAACACATCTCTGAGTCACACAGTTGAAGCTAGGGAGAGGAAAGCAGTATGAACGGTAGTAAACACATCTCGGAGGCACCCAATCGAAGCTAGGTAGAGGAAAGCAGTAGGAACGGTAGTAAACACATCTCTGAGTCACACAGTGGAAGCGAGGCAGAGGAAAGCAGTAGGAATGGCAGGAAACACATCCCTGAGACACACAGTTGAAGCTAGGTAGAGGAAAGCAGTATGAACGGTAGGAAACACATCTCTGAGTCACACAGTGGAAGCTAGGTAGAGGAAAGCAGTATGAACGGCAGTAAACACCTGTTGGAGGCACACAATTGAAGCTAGGTAGAGGAAAGCAGTATGAACGGTAGTAAACACATCTCGGAGTCACACAAATGAAGCTAGGTAGAGGAAAGCAGTATGAACGGTAGGAAACCTCTCAAAATAGCAAACAAACACACAGCAAGCAACCAACCACGTCGCGCCCAACCAAAGGTCAAAAATTAGTTGAAAAAACCAAAGAAAGTGAAGAAAGGCCCAACTCACAACCTGACCGGCCCAACACGCTTCATTGGATGGGGACACACAAATCGAGAGCCGCTGTCATCTTGCAGAGGATGTACCAAAAAGAACAGAAAAGCACACAGCAAGCAATCCGGGCCACAGTACAGTACTGATTACTAAAAATGCTAGTGATTCGGTATCGTATCGTATCGGATACGATGCGATACGATACGAGACTAT
>PIVK01000354.1 GCA_003354135.1 Rhodospirillales bacterium | reverse complement strand
CTTTTCCTTCCCGCAAGGGCCATTCATAGCACTCAGCCGACGCAAAGGACGGGAAAAGAAGTGCGGAGAGAAGAAATATCAGATGCCTCATGCCGCAAGGATAGCGGTCCGGGCTGTTCGGCCGCTTCCTCCGGTTCTCCTTATAGTCTCTATCATCATCCCCCATCCCTCTCGGCCCGTAGGGCTTCGAGGTTCCGGGCCACGGTTCGGGTGTTGGGGTGGTCGGGCCCAAGGCTCTCGCGGAAAATTCCCAGCGCCCGTTCCACCAACGGCTCGGCCTCGGCCAAACGGTTGGTGGCCTGATAAAGCAGGGCCAAGTTGTTGAGGGCGCGGGCGACGTCCGGGTGATCGGGCCCCAGGGACGTCTCGTAGATGTTGAGCGCGCGTTCAAACAGCGGCTCGGCCTCGGCCAGGCGGTTGGTGGCCTGATAAAGCAGGGCCAAGTTGTTGAGGGCGCGGCCGACGTCCGGGTGATCGGGCCCCAGGGACGTCTCGTAGATGTTGAGCGCGCGTTCAAACAGCGGCTCGGCCTCGGTCAGGCGGTTGGTGACCTTATAAAGCAGGGCCAGGTTGTTGATGTCGCGGGCGACGTTGGGGTGATCGGGCCCCAGGGACGTCTCGTCGATCTTGAGCGCGCGTTCCATCAGCGGCTCGGCCTCGGCCCGGCGGTTGGTGGTGTAGTAGAGCGTGGCCAGGTTGTTGATGTCGCGGGCGACGTTGGGGTGATCGGGCCCCAGGGCCGTCTCGTGGATCTTGAGCGCGCGTTTCATCAGCGGCTCGGCCTCGGCCAAGCGGTTGGTGGCCTGATAAAGCGCGGCCAGGTTGTTGAGGGCGGTGGCGACCTTGGGGTGATCGGGCC
>PIVK01000353.1 GCA_003354135.1 Rhodospirillales bacterium | reverse complement strand
CACTGATGTGGCTGTGGGTTTACCCTTTTTCACTGCCTTGCCTTGTTCTGGTACGAGGTGACAAGATACCCTGGAAAAGGTTTTTGACACATATATACTCCACTTAACCCCGTGGAATTTGGTTTGGGAAGGGAGCCTCTTCTGGCTCTTCCATCCCCTTACACGGAAAGAAACAAGCTAGGCTTATTGCCTTCCTTTCTGGATGTTTTTGCCTCTGCATTTGGGCCAAGGTCCCCTATCCGAGGTTACCGTATTAGGGCGTGCCCTCTGGTGGACTTGACGGGAATGACTCGTTTCGCCTTCTACAGAGCTCTACAGAGCTTTACAGTCCTGTCTTCTCAGGGAAGACGGGCGTGAAGAAGGAGGAACTACAGTCCCTCCATTCTGGCCTCGGCAAGTGTGGTCATTATTGCAGGAAAACCCTTCAAATTCGCCACACAACTCTGGTAATTATATTTTGCCAGCTCCGGAAGCGAATGCGTGCGCATACGTCATTCACACTTCCGGTGTAAACAACAACAATACCACGTGCTCCTGCCACTCGTTTGTCCAGGCGCAAAGCGCCGCAAACAAACGGTAGTGACTTCGATGGTGCATTGCCAGAAGGCTCTTGGTTCTGTTTTGTTTACATCTTGCAAAGCAAAATTCATTTGATTTTTGTCATAGATCTATTGCAATATATCTTGCATATCCCAACAAATGCCTCCACTTTGTGTGGTTTACACATTTACTTTTTTGGATAAAAACAATTTTTTCATTTATCCTTTGCAATGCATTGTTATGTGTTCCACTCACAATGCCATCCAAGGCATGTCGCCACCTTTTCCTTTCACCATATTGGAATTAGGTCACTATAATGATT
>PIVK01000103.1 GCA_003354135.1 Rhodospirillales bacterium | reverse complement strand
CGCGCCGTCGGTCGCGGTTACCTCTACGTCGACCGTGCTCGCGCTCTCGTAGTCCAGGCTCACGCCCGCCTTGAGTTTCAGGCTGTCGACCGCCACCTCGAACCGGTCGTCGGTCACGCTGAGCGTATAGCTGTCGTTCGCATCCGGGTCGGTCACGCTTAGTGTGCCTATGACGGCCCCCGCCGAGTTCTCGGCGACCGTGGCGTTGCTCAGCGCGATGTCCGTCGGCGCCTCGTTGATGCCGTTGATGGTGATGGTGACGGTGGCCTCCAAGCCGTCGAGGGAGGTCACGGTGAAGGTCTCCCTCAGGATCCCGCCCGCAGGCAGCGCCCTCACGTCCGTGTTCGTATTGTCGAGCCTGTAGGTCCACAGCCCGTCGTCATCGATGGAGAACGTGCCGTACAACCCGATCGTATAGATCTGCGCCAGGAAACTCGACTCGCCGGTGTCCAAATCCGCGATGGTCAACGTGCCCGAGGAGGTAAGGGTGCCGCCATTGACCGCATCGCTCGCTGTCACGGCGCCCGACATCACGCCGCCGATGTATATATCTTGATCTAGGATAATAGAAAGAACTGATACAAGCACTTTGTTGTCCGCAACGGCAATCTCGAAGGTCCCGGATACGGGCAAAGAGCCATTTCCGCCGCCGTCGGCCAGTTCAAAGCCGAAGCTGTCCCTTATGCTCCAGCCACCGTCGTGATTATAGGTCAACCCATTGGCGTCGATATTAGCTTGGCTGAATGTATCGCCAACCCCCAGTGCCGCGTTATTGAGCAACAAAGAACCATGGGTTGGTACCTGGGTCACTGTATAGATGAGACCGCCGTCGTCGTCATCGGGATCTTCTGCTTTGAGCATCTCGTCGTCGATGATGGTGCCGGTGGTGCCCTTCACATTGACGGTCAGGCCGGTGTTGATGGTGATGCTGGGCATGTCATTGTCAGCGGTAAGGTCCGGCGTCGCGAACGTATCGGTACGGAACGGCGCTGCCGGCAGCCCATCCGTAGAGTACAGGTTGCAGAGCGGGAAGTTATCCCAGCAATAACGCACCGCCACGGGGTTGGATACACGGGGCGACGAAACGACTACCGTGTTGGTGGTACCGATCGTGGCCACCACGTCGTCGGCGTCAGCGGTGTCGGCGGCGGTGTCGGCGGCGGTGTCGGCGGCGGCGCCCTCACCGTTTTCCACAAATTCCCCTTTCACAAATTCCCCGTCGTCGTCGTCGCAGCAAATCTGGAAACCTCTGACTTTATCGGCCGCGACGACGTATGCACCCTTATCATCACCCTCGTCATAAGCCTCCACATTATTCTCATCCTCATCGCCATTCTCATCCACATCGCCGTCGCGGTCATTGCCGAACTGATCTTCGCCGGGCTCAATCTCTGTTTGGTAGTTCATCCTCACTTCCCGCGTCTCCAGTCCCGAGCCGGGGTTATCGAAGGTGATGGTGATCGCGTTGCCGTTCACCGCCATGCCCCGGTAGGTCGGGCTGGATGCGACGGTAATCCCATTTTCGGCTCTGAGGGCATGCAGCGCCAGCCGCTCGCCAACCGGCTGCTTGTTCTGCGGATGAATATCCAGATATTCCCCCAAATCGGTCGTCACCACCATGCCGGTGTTGGGCAATCCCAACGCCTGGGCCTGGGAGTCGCGCGTCCAGGCCTCTGCAGCCCCATTCGTGTTAAAGGAACGGGTCTGATGCGGCGCCAGTTGCACAAAATAGAATGGTAAATTTGGGTTATTGAAAACATCCAGCCCCCGCCATGATTGGATCATTTTGCGAAACAGCGGAGCGTATGCCAGCGGCCGCTTCGAGTTCCCTTCGCCCTGGTACCAGATAACCCCTTTGAAGGTAAAATTGCGGTATGGATGAACCATTCCATTGTACAGCGACGACGGGTTGTCTTTTGCTTTTTTCACCTCCAGATATTCTTGCCAAGTAGTATCAATACCCAACTCCGTAAGCGCGCCTTTAGGCGTCCAGGCTTCGGCATCCGTTGATCCAACAGCACTTCGAACCAAACCGATCGGCACACCCAGATCCTCCTGAAGCTTTGCTCCGAAAAAATATGCGGTTGCAGAAAAACTGTCCAGATCGTCGCAGCATTTCTGCCACTTGCCAATCTTCGGCTCGTCCTTTGAAGATTCCTCCGCCGCCTCCCCGCTCCGCAAAAGCCGGATGTTTTTACTATTTCCATCACTCTTGGCGGCATCAAGCTCCTCTTTAAGCGTTACGTAACCTCCGACACTTTTAGCCATGTTCGACTGCCCACTAGCGAACCACACATCGCCCACCAGCACGTCGTCGATGGTCTTGACGGGTGTAGCGGACCTACCGTCGTAAACAGACAAGGTGCGCTCCGTAAAGGATGCAGACATGGGTGGCAGCCACGCAATCCATGTTCCATCCAAAGCGGCTGTGGCCGATGTAGTCTGGCCTGCGAAGTTGACGGTTATTGTTGCCCTGGGGGGGGCTGTGCCGTACACGGAGACAGGCACGTCGCGCTGCAGCACCATGTCGTCCGTAAACACATTAGACAGAGTCAGACCTGCGGCGGCGGCGCTAACGGGCAAAGCACTCGCTCCCGTCATTAAGAAAAATACAATCAAGAAGAACGCCATATTGTTTGATTTAAGCATCTAATTCAGCCCCAAACTAAAACTTATGGCTATGTTGCCGGAAAAGTAGAACACACGTAGCTGATATACAGAACCATTTTATCAACACGAGAAACTCCCCCGCTAACTAGATTTGAAGAACTACCGCCCCTGCCGGAAACAGCGCCGCAATCGGCTGTTTGTTGACAGATTTTCTGCAACGATAGGGTTTAATCATCGTATCTTATAGTCTTCAGAACAGGCCGAATGGGAGGATTAGCAGCAGCAGAAGCATTAGACTGAGGTTGAGAAGGAGGACAATAAACATTAAACACCATTTCATGCTTTGTTACCTGAGCTATGGACAACATTTTAAAGAAATACGCCATATTTGCTGGCGTTATCCGGTTCTTGTCAAGTTCAACAAATCCAGATTCGTTTTCGCTACAACCGCTTGCGTCGGTAAATTTAGGCACACCCTGTCCATCTTTTGCTATAAAAAATATTTTACCATTATCCTTTACAAGAACTGAATGCACATATCCGTAACCCTTCACAACATCTCCAGATGCAGGACCCACATACAGCGCGACAATAGCTGCCAAAGTTAGTAATGATATTTTAATGGCTTTCATGGTTTTGTTCCTCTTAAAGCGGCTTACTGTGAGCCGTGATCTTTTTTCAGATGTGTTCATGGTGATTTCCACCTTAACTTAAGGTGGGTGAATCGCAGCAGTTGAACTGGGCGAAAGTGTGCGCCGGCGGGGATGTCGGGCAGGGCCTTCGTCCTTTGCCTGCTTCGGGGTTCCAGTCAGGCGAGACTTCGTCGCCCCGGTCGCCCCCCGGAGGGCGACCCGCGGATCCCCTTCGTTCAGGATCTTGGAGTGAAAATCGAAGCTCCCCGTCACCCCGTTGCCGGGGAGGGGGCTCATGCGCGTCGATCTGGCCAAAACAGTC
>PIVK01000352.1 GCA_003354135.1 Rhodospirillales bacterium | reverse complement strand
CCCTCTTTGAGATAGAGTGCCCACAAGGTGCAAGCTTACGGACGTACGGATGGACGGACGGACGGACATGGCGATGACAATATCCCCCGCCGAAACCTTCGGTGGCGGGGGATAAAAAGTGCATTCCCCCCCCTACCTGGGAGTCAAATCTGGAATGGCCCTAACTGTTTTTATCCCCCGCCACCGAAGGTTTCGGCGGGGGATATTGTCGTCGCCATGTCCGTCCGTCCGTCCGTCCGTCCGTAAACTTGCACCTTGTGGGCACTCTATCTCAAAGAGGATTGCTTGGATCATCATCAAACTTTATCACAATGTTTATTATGAGTATGTGACGAACCCTATTTCATACCGGAGTGCTGCCCAAATTTTTTGGCCTGTTTTGGGCACTTTAAAACTTGTATTTTGACTTGGTTTTTGAAAGCACTTTGTGGGCGCACTAGCTCCAAGGGGATTTCATGGATCGACTTCAGACCTTGCAATGTTGTTCATTATGGATAGTACAAGAACCCTATTGTTAGGCGGAGTGCTGCTCAAATTTTTTGGACTGTTTTGGGCACTTTAAAACTTGTATTTTGACTTGGTTTCTGGAAGCACTTTGTGGGCACACTATCTCCAAGGGGATTTCATGGATTGACTTCAGACCTTGCAAGGTTGTTCATTATGGATAGTACAAGCACCCTATTGTTAGGCAGAGTGCTGCTCAAATTTGTGGACTCTTTTGGGCACTTTAAATATGTACATAATCATTTATTTGCAAACTTAAGTGTTTCAGTCTGCAACAAAAATGCACAGCGGCGGGGGATCAGACCCGTCAGCGACGGGCTTTTTACTTGTTTTAATGTTTGACCTCAATTTCGGACATGACCTTGACCTTCGACC
>PIVK01000351.1 GCA_003354135.1 Rhodospirillales bacterium | reverse complement strand
TTTGCCCCACCCCCAGGGGGTGGGTGGGGGCCATCTCAAAATTCCACAAATCCCAGTTTGGGCACTTCTGGACCTCGGAGAGCAAATCTGATAGTACCTACCCCCCTATTTATGGGGTCAGTAAGTTCAATGGTGACATGACCTTGAGGGTCAAAGGTCAAGGTCATGTCTGAAATTGAGGTCAAACATTAAAAAAACACATAAAAGTCCTTCTAGCACCTACACTATTACAATGAGCTCAACCTAGCTCTGCATGTTATCTGGATTGGTTCCTGGGATGTGCAGGAAAATAAAATATTTTTTGCCCCGCCCCCAGGGGGTGGGTGGGGCCATCTCAAAATTCCACAAATCCCAGTTTAGGCACTTCTGGACCTCGAAGAGCACATCTGACATTACTTACCCCCTATTATGGGGTCAGTAAGTTTAATGGTGACATGACCTTGAAGGTCAAAGGTCAAGGTCATGTCCGAAATTGAGGTCAAACATTAAAAAACACATAAAAGTCCCTCTCACACCTAAACTATTGCAATGAGCTCAACCAAGCGTTGCATGTTATCCTAATTGGTTCCCGGGATGTGCACAAATATATTATTTTTTGCCCCAACCCAGGAGGTACCTGGGGGACATAACAAAATTCCATGAATCCCAGTTTGGGCACTTCTAGGTATCAGAGAAGCATTCTGGTATTACCTAACCCCTATTTATGGGGTCAGTGAGTTCAATGGGTGGAACTTGTAACCATAAAAATTATGTTATGGCAAGATCTGTTAACGCTCTGCGTTGACTTCTTTTCTTGTTTAAGCTTGTCATATTTTGCATGCTTTACTACAGCAATGCATGTACTGTTACAGTATTTTAAATTATCATATTCTGAATTGGTT
>PIVK01000350.1 GCA_003354135.1 Rhodospirillales bacterium | reverse complement strand
AGTTAATTTTGGTGGAAAAAAAATTGTGAATCCAAATTTGGTGGAAAAAAAAATTGTGAAACAAACTTCGTGAGAAAAAAAATTGTCATGGTATTTTGTGATGGTATGTGAAAAAAAAATTGTGTCTATGCCGCAACGAGAAAAAAAAGTTGTAGCAATCCTGCATCAGAAAGAAAACAATCGCATCAACTCGCATTGTGGAAAAAAATTACGCATGACAACCTATCTCCCAGGCCCCCCTCCAAAAATCAAATGGTTTCGTCCCTTATCAAAATATTCCATGTTATTCATTCTTGCTAGGAAGTATGTCTTGGGTATCATTTTTCAATGTTAAGTATTTTTTTATGATAAAATAAACCCATTGAATTATTAATGAGACCCCATTTTACTGACACCAACTGGTCTAATGTATAATATTAATTAGAATTTACATTACATCTGTTCAACACTGATGAAAGTTCAAATAATTTTGCCTTGCCAATGCCCGCAAGGCCCTGTGGTGGTGATTGCACAGGTGGGGAAAAAAAAAACATTAAAAAGAGGGATCGCTTCGGCGGCGGTGGTACGCAAAAATTTCGCCACAAACTGACTGGGATATGGCAATCATCTGACCATGGACTCATTTGACCACCAAATGACCTGACTGTCAACTGGATATGAAATGACCGGTTCCAATTACCGGCGTTAACTGTCCGTCTTATGACCATGGTCACTAGCTGGTCAAAACATAATCGACCAGGGTCAATTGAACGTGGACGGACCATGTCTGGGACGTTGCCAAACACGTTCTGACCGGATACACAAGACAGGGGAACTGGGCTCTATCTATCCACCCCATCCCATGGGGGCAAGGTTCAAAGTCTGCTTATGAGATTTGCCAGAAG
>PIVK01000349.1 GCA_003354135.1 Rhodospirillales bacterium | reverse complement strand
TTCGAGGCGGAAAACCAATTCTGCATGCGGACGCTCAACTTGAGGCCAAACATCCAGGTTCCCATATCTGTTTTTGGTTGCTTTCGTTTGTTCATCCGACTCACAAAAGTTTGTCCCTTCTTGCTGCCACTAACTGATGTCATACTCAAGCCACTCCCTCATACAACTTGGCCATGCTGTAACTCAGTAACTAGGAAGGCATAACGGCAGGAAGGCAGGAAGGCAGGAAGGCAGGCAGGCAGGAAGGCAGAAAGGCAGGAAGGCAGGTTCCCATATCTGTTTTTGGTTGCTTTCGTTTTTTTATTGGACTCACAAAAGCTTGTCCCCACCAACTGATGTCATACTCAAGCCACCCACTCATATACAACTTGGCCATGCTGTAACTCAGTAACTAGGAAGGCATAACGGCAGGAAGGCAGGAAGGCGCAGGAAGGCAGGCAGGCAGGCAGGCAGGCAGGAAGGCAGGAAGGCAGGAAGGCAGGTTCCCATCTCTGTTTTTGGTTGCTTTCGTTTTGTTTATTGGACTCACAAAAGTTTGTCCCCACCAACTGATGTCATACTCAAGCCACCCCCTCATGAAACTTGGCCATGCTGTAACTTTCTCAATTCTGGTCGGTTTCGGCTCAACCCTGGCTCAAATCCAAGCCCTGGACTCGTGCAGTCCAGCGACGGCATCGCCAGCCGGGAAAACCTCCTGGGGCGTGATCCAGACATGTTGGGAGATATTCCGTATGTCAGCCTATTATTGAAATTATGACATCAGTGAGTGGCAGCAAGAAGGGACAAACTTCTGATTTCGAGGCGGAAAACCAATTCTGCATGCGGACGCTCAACTTGAGGCCAAACATCCAGGTTCCCATCTCTGTTTTTGGTTGCTTTCGTTT
>PIVK01000348.1 GCA_003354135.1 Rhodospirillales bacterium | reverse complement strand
TCAAAGGTCAACATAGAGTCAATTAGAACCCATCATTGTTCCATAAGTTTTACAGTATTTTATTGCTGCAATGTTTTCATAGTAATAAAATAGGTCAAAGGTCAACATAGATGCAATTAGACCCCATCATTGTTCAATAAGTTTTACAGTATTTTGTCACTGCAATGTTGTTATAGTTATAAAATAGGTCAAAGGTCAGCATAGACTCAATTAGACCCCATCATTGTTTAATAAGTTTTACAGTATTTTGTGGCTGAAAGTTGTCATAGTTATAAAATAGGTCAAAGGTCAACATAGACTCAATTAGACCCCATCATTGTTCCATAAGTTTTACAGTATTTTGTTGCTGCAATGTTTTCATAGTAATAAAATAGGTCAAAGGTCAACATAGACTCAATTAGACCCCATCATTGTTCCATAAGTTTTACAGTATTTTGTTGCAGCAATGTTTTTATAGTAATAAAATAGGTCAAAGGTCAACAAAGACTCAATTAGACCCATTTTGTTGCTGCAATGTTTTCATAGTAAAAAAGTAGGTCAAAGGTCAACATAGACTCAATTAGACCCCACCATTGTTCCATAAGTTTTACAGTATTTTGTTGCAGCAATGTTTTCATCGTAATAAAGTAGGTCATAGGTCAACATAGACTCAATGAGACCCCATCATTGTTCAGTGAGTATTACAGTATTTTGTGTGGCAATCTTGTCATAGTAATAAAATTGGTCAAAGGTCAACATAGACTCAATTAGACCCCACCATTGTTCTATAAGTTTCACAGTATTTTGTGGCTGCAATGTTGTCATAGTTATAAAATAGGTCAAAGGTCAACATAGACTCCATTAGACCCCATCATTGTTGAATACGTTTTAAAGTATTTTGTGGCT
>PIVK01000347.1 GCA_003354135.1 Rhodospirillales bacterium | reverse complement strand
ACTTCTGTTGGTGAGTTCTTCTAGCAAGGCATTGGTCGACCGTCTCACCCACCATGTCCATATCCTGGAGATGAACGGCGGCAGCTACCGGCTCAGCCAAAGCCAAAAACGGCGGAATGCCCCAAAAACAACCTGACCGGCTTCAAAAACCGAGACCAGGATTGCCCCGGGGGGCCCACAGGAACCTCCCGCGCGCGCTGCGGCGTCACAACACATCGCCTAGCCTCACATCAAGTGGTCTGGTTTTGCCCCGCCGTTGACAATCAGTCATCCTGGCATTTCCATTTATGGATGTACGGCTTTTCGGCGGATGTCTCTTTATCGTCGATCTCGACCCCTGTCCCGGGAACGGTCTCCGGGAGCTCCCGCAGATCATGGCCGACAAGCCGGTCACGGTCAGGCGGGAGCGGATAAGGAAGCGGATCGGCGTTAGCCGGTCGGGGCCCGCTTTGCAGCAGTGGAGGTACGGCCATGGGACGCTACGCCCTTAGGCTCCCCGAAAGTACGAAGAAGGCGGCGTCGATCGAGACGGCCGAGGATTTCTTTCGCCGACGTGCCGCGCGCGCCACAGGTCGTGGACGCGAACTCCTGGATCGTGCCGGCACCGAGTTGCCGAAATCCGGAGCAAGCGGAGGAGCTGGCGCAATTGGGCGTCTTGGCGAAGGAACTGATTGCCGGCAACAGCCATGCCTCCGCCGCGCTCGATACAGCCCTGGAGGAAGTCGCGGCCATGCGCCGCCAACTCTCCCGGGGAAGGGCCGTATGAGCGCCATCAAGGACATCCTCAACGGCCTCAAAACGGCCACCGAGCTCAACGGTAGGGTCGTGACAGTGGCGGAGTCCGTAGCGCAGATGGCTACCGATATCCGCGATATCGACCGCCGC
>PIVK01000346.1 GCA_003354135.1 Rhodospirillales bacterium | reverse complement strand
GGCTGTAGGGGTTGGTCGGGTGCCACCAGTCTCTGGCCATAGGCGGACTTCCAAAACCTATGTTCTTCTTCATTCGGTATCATGTGTCCTGGAAAGAGAGTGCCATCACTCCCCAGCACGAGGTGTTGCCCGTGGTTATCAAAATAACCGAACAAGGGAGCCAGGGCAGGGTAATCATGGGACAGGAACTCGTACATCTGTCGCCACGTCTCCTGCACAAAGTCTCGGTTCTGTCTCCTGGTTATCCCTTGTTGCCTACTTTGCAACACCAGCGCTTCCTTCAGGCTGTCCAGGCGTACCCACGCCTCTGGACTTAGCAATGAAGCCACACATGGACCAAGAAAGAAAAAGGCGAGGTCCTCTCCACTAAAATGGCGGTCATAGACTGATCTACTCACCTGAGCAGGTCCCAAGCCAATGAGCTCTGCAATTTCACTGCAGGTCAGTGCATCTACATTCAAGCTCTTTCTTCCTTCTTCTGCCATAGTTACAGTCAGTTAATCAGTCAGTTTGGGTCACAGTTATTTATTTATTTTCTATCACAGTCTCACATTAAACGGTACATTAATACATGAACAATACATAATATGAACAATCATCGGTTGGGTCAGCCAGCATCGGTTACAGGTATCCTCGGTTGAGGGATCATCGGTTGTGTCACCTGACATCAACGGATGGAGCTCAGCTTCCTCTTGGGTCTTCGGCCTCTGGGGCACTTAAGACTCTTCCTACCTAAATAACCCTGCTTGGCCAGTCCACAACACGACTCCTAGACTACCATCTTGGACTTCAGACATCATAAGAGAGACAAGGTCAAACAAAACATTCATCGGTTGTGGCTCATCATCTGGTGACAGCAATCATCGGTTGTGGTAAATCATCGGTT
>PIVK01000345.1 GCA_003354135.1 Rhodospirillales bacterium | reverse complement strand
TGTTCAACAGCCATTTGCTGACTTTGTGTAAAGACTTCCAGCGAGTAGTGATGTAGTACGGGCACTTGGAATGCATCTGCGCTTGTAGATTCTTCTGCCGACGAAGGTACGCGATAACGCCGGTCAAGGGCTTCATGAGCACGCCACTATTGCCGAGCATGAGCACTGATTGCTTTGTGACAAGGTCAAGTTGATGGGCGAGGCACCAAACACGATAAAATCCATCTTTGCACAACGACTCATTGCGAAGAAGAGTCGAGAATCGCGAACTGTGTCCAGTCATGCTTCCAGCCCCATCTGTAGACGAACCCAGCAATTTCATACGCCAATCTGGACACAGAGCGCTCAACACCTTGATCAAGAGATCAGCATAAACTCGGCCACTGGACGTGAGATCAAGCAAGGGAATAGCAAGAAGATGAAATTCATGCTCGACCGCAGGACCTCCTTCAAATCCGACAGCCGGAGGGAATCGAATCCTTACATCAAGGTGAGAGTCCTGCCCTTGTTCGTTTGCCTCGTCAGTGCCAATCGAGAAAGCCCAATGTGCTTTCATGATTTCCGATAACGATTGTAAACCAATTGCACATCCAATGCGCTCCATGCTCGAGACTTCACCATGTGATAGCGAACCAATCTTCGCAGCCGCGTCGAGATTCTCACGATCACTGCGAATGACTTTTGTAATCTGGCTGAGGCCGGGGGCAACAAGATCAAGCACATGGTTAAACTGCGCCTTCTTGTTCACAGCAACTGTGTAAGAAAGCACTTCGCCTGAATCGTCTTTGATGGCTTTAAACGCACGCATAGCAATGTCGCCATCCAGTTTCTCCTGATTGTCAATCAGCAACTCCTTGACAACGACCTCAACAATGTCCTTGTCGAT
>PIVK01000344.1 GCA_003354135.1 Rhodospirillales bacterium | reverse complement strand
ACATCTGCTCCTTACCCTAAGCCTGGGTGGTTGGTGCACGAGTTTTTCCTGGATCAAGTTGAGACAAATCCGAATGCAATAGCTCTGGTCGAGTACGGAGGTCTGAAGCGGATTATTTCCTATGAGGAGCTCCGAAGCATGGCGGAGAAAGTGGCAAGACAAATGCGAGTGTTGGGAGTTGAAGGAGACTCAACAGTCGGCCTACTTATGACCAATGACTCAGCTGAAGCAATTGCGTCCATCTACGGTACGTAGGGCCTTCTCAAACTTGCATATCGGAGGAGTGTAAGACCACTGATCGAATGAATTGTTCTCATGCAGGTGTTCTCATGTCTGGTGGAGCATATGTGCCACTTGATCCAAGCTATCCTGCTGCTCGAGTTAAGCTGATTGCGGAGGATGCAGAGTTGAAGGCACTGCTGGTTAAAGATGAGGATGCATTGGCAGAACACAGAAATGTTGTGAAATGCCCTGTGATGAGTGTGACCAACATACTCAATGATTCACTTCTTCCAGAGCCAAGTGCTGTAAACTGGTATTCCCCTGCTCCCAACACCTCTTGCTATATCATTTACACCTCGGGCACAACAGGAAAGCCCAAGGGAGTGGTTGTGGAACATGCAAATATCTCTTGTTTCATTCAATATGGGGCATTACATGTGTCCAAGGGTCTAGGTCCAGGGAACCGGTTCTTGCTCTCGAGTCCCATGACCTTTGACATGAGCTGTAGCATTCAGTTCCCCGCCTTGTCAATGGGTGCTACTCTAGTACTTGCTCCAAAGCATGCATTGCTGGACGAGCTGGAGCTACTCATCAACACAATGAAGGTGAGATGACTGGTCTTTGATTTTGGGAATAGTATATATATGCTGCTTGTTGTTCAATT
>PIVK01000343.1 GCA_003354135.1 Rhodospirillales bacterium | reverse complement strand
CACACACACACACACACAACAACAACAACAACAACAACAACAACAACAACAACACACACACACCCACACACACACACACACACACACAACAACAACAACCAATAACAACAACAACCACAACCACCACAACAACAACAACAACACACCACTGCGTGCGGCACCTTAAACCATGGCGTGTAGTGCTTCTGTGCGTCGGCGTCCATACAGGTACGTTCCAGAACCAAAAGCAGCGACAGCATACCGAAACCCACATCACATATTCATAACATCAGCATATATCGCACCTTACGTAAAGAGCAAAAGTGAATAGCAGGAGAAATGATCAAGCACAACGACCCCGGTCCGACGTGATCAGGGTTTCCCCCGTTCAACAAGCCCAAACCATAATCGAAGTGATGAGAGAGGGAGAGAGAGAGGGAGAGAGAGAGAGAGGGAGAGGGAGAGGGAGAGAGAGTGAGAGAGAGAGGGGGAGGGAGGGAGATGGAGAGGGAGATAAGGCGATCGAGAGGGGAGGAGAGGAGATACACACCTGAGTCAAAAGCTTTCGGTTCGTATAATTGTCACACATACATCCACATATCATACACACACATACACGCCCACACACATTCATATACATACACGATCCCAAGAAAAAGTGCTCGTGGAATGAACTCCCCGTTGACAAAGGGCATGGGGTGCCGGTTCACCCTCTGTCAACGAGTTCTGAGTGAGTCCAATCCCCCCGCTTAGCTAGAGCGGTGCCCCATGCGTCTCTTTCAAGAGGGCGTGTATGCATATTTGTGTGTGTGTTTGTGTGTGTGTGTGTGACGCACATAAGCATACACATACATATACACACATGCACACCCACCCACCCACACACCCACCCACACACACACACACACACACA
>PIVK01000342.1 GCA_003354135.1 Rhodospirillales bacterium | reverse complement strand
GTGTTCGGATGCACACCGACCGTCTGTCCACAAGGCTTGTTCCGACTTTACGTGGTTATTTTCCGGACATTTTTTGGTCCCGGCACTTTTCGCTAACTTCGCTCGCGTTGTCCGGCGATGTTCGGCGGTGTTGCGGACGACGGAAAGACCGATGTCATCCATTTTTTCCCCCGACGAACCCTCAACATGGTGACCCCCGCTCCTGACCGCTACGCATTTGCAAGCCAAATAATAGGCATGTCCGAGGCTGGCCGATACCAATGTGCTTCATATGCGAAAGTTTCAGCTTCATTGGGCAAGTACAGCACGAGAAGATACGATTCATAACAATCAACCACGTGAAAACACACACAGAATGGGCCGCTGACGAGATGTGATGCCAAGACAGCCACAGTTGCCCAATCCCTCCAGGATCGAAGAGAGACGCGCCCAAGATGCCTATTGAAATGATGTTGTGGTTGATTGTTGTTTTTCCGCTTCGTATCTTTCCCCCGATCGGCCGCTGCTGAGAGCAAAAAATCGTTTCATCGCCGGCGTTTCGTGCGTGATTTTCTCCCCTCGATAGCGCGAGATGTGCTGCGAATTTTTGCGCCGGCCTGCCACGGCCCCACCCTCCAGTGTGTCTAGTTTGGGGCCGTGCGTGTGGCAGGCCGGCTCGGTGCATTCTTTTTGCCAGTATTTAGGGGAAGAAATTGGTCCGGCGGTAAGATGCGAGTTTTCGCTTGCTTTGTCGCGTTGAAGACGGTCGGCGGCCAGACCTTTTTGTCTCATTTCCCCGGCGGGACCACCACCTGAAGTCGGAACAGGCCACAATCCTTTCGGCCCCGCTGGCGCATACCCTCAGGGTGCCGCTGGTGCTGGCGCGAACCTCTTCGCCCCGCAGCAGCCGCAGC
>PIVK01000341.1 GCA_003354135.1 Rhodospirillales bacterium | reverse complement strand
ATTTTTAACTCTAAATGACTCCAGAAGACCAGGAAGTGATGCCATAGTGACCGAAAATGGTCGGTTGTAAACAGGAAGTGACTCCTGATGACAGGAAGTGACCTCATAATAACAGGAAGTAGCCTATTTTCAACAGGAAGTGTGTCTACATGACCAGGAAGTGATGTTATAGTGACCGGAAGTGCTCTATTCTAACCGGAAGTGCTCTATTGTAAATAGAGGAAGTGACTCCTGGTAACAGGAAGTGACCTCATAATAACAGGAAGTAGGCTATTTTCAACAGGAAATGACCCCAGAAGACCAGGAATTAATGTCATAGTGACCGGAAGTGCTCTATTGTATCCGGAAATGTTCTATTGTAAACAGGAAGTGACTCCTGGAGACAGGAAGTGACCTCATAATAACAGGAAGGAGCCTATTTTTAACAGGAAGTGACTTTAGAAGACCAGGAAGTGGTGCCATAGTGGCTGAAAGTGCTCTGTTGTAAACAGGAAGTGGCTCTTGGAGACTGGAAGTGTTCTCATAATAACAGGAAGTAGCCTATTTTCAACAGGAAGTGACCCTAGAAGACCAGGAAGTGATGCCATAGGGGCCGGAAGTGCTCTGTTGTAAACAGGATGTTACTCTTGGAGACAGGAAGTGACATCATAATAACAGGAAGTAGTCCATTTTCAACAGGATGTGACTCTAGAAGACCAGGAAGTGATGCCATAGTGAGCGGAAGTCCTTTGTTGTAAACAGGAAGTGACTCCTGGAGACAGCAAGTGGCTACTGGAGACAGGAAGTGACCTCATCATAACAGGAAGTAGCCTATTTTCAACTGTAAATGACTCCAGAAGACCAGGAAGTGATGCCATAGTGACCAAAAATGATCTGTTGTAAACAGGAAGTGACTC
>PIVK01000340.1 GCA_003354135.1 Rhodospirillales bacterium | reverse complement strand
AGGTTGGATATGAGGCACTTATGAGTGCAGGCTTTACAGAGAGTGAATTGAAAGGGGAACACTGTGGTGTATTTGTGGGTGTGTCAAGTACCAATGTGCTTGAGTGGAAAGGCCACTCTGCTCGTGCAGCAATGGGAAACATCGAGAGCAATGTAGCCAATCGCTTATCCTATGCACTGGGGCTTACTGGCCCCAGCTATATCGTTGATTCTGCCTGTTCTGCATCTCTCGTTGCTCTGGACACTGCCTGTAATAACCTCCGTGCAGGCCTCTGTGACTCAGCAGGCAAGTATACATGTGTGTTCACCTACAAATTGATGTGGCTTTCTGATCACAAGTCCTTCATGTTGCGTGATTTTCAGTTGTGGGGGGCGTAAACATGCTTCTTTCTTCCATTGGTTTCGATGTTCTGGATGATGCAGGCTTCCTTTCCCCCACTTTCCGTTGCAAAGCATTTGATGCCTCTGCTGATGGCTATGCAAGAGGGGAAGGATGTGGTGCAGTTGTGCTGATGCGCCTTGAGGATGCCCTGGAGGGTAATTGCAGAATTGAGTCTGTGATTAGAGGGACGGCTTCAATTCACAATGGCACAGCCGCTCATTTCGCCGCACCAAACCCAGCTGCTCAGCGTAAACTTATTTACAGAGCTCTGAGTGATGCAGATGCACAAGCCGAGGACGTTTGCTATGTGGAGACTCATGGGACGGGAACCCGTCATGGTGATCCTATTGAGTTTCAGGCCTTGAAGTCAGTTCTTGGTAAACGCCGTGAGAGACCATTGGTCGTGGGAGCAATCAAGACGAATATTGGCCATCTAGAGGGAGCTGCTGGCATTGCAGGTCTCATCAAGACTATCCTGGTACTGCAACGTAGAGCAGCATCTCCCAATCTCCACC
>PIVK01000339.1 GCA_003354135.1 Rhodospirillales bacterium | reverse complement strand
TCATATTAAATTTTTTTGGCAATAGGCCAATTTTAACCCTTCAAAATGGCTGCCCAAAGTTTGGCTCTGAAATGGCTCCCAACACAGTCAAAGCAATATGCCATGTCAATATGTCTAATATGCATGGCTCAATGAGTAATATGGTGCCATATAACCTGGTCAAAATCTATCTGGTCGAATGTGGTTGAACAGGATATGTTCTTAGAATTTGGTCAAACATGGTCAAATACATCTATTTACTCAATAATTTCATAAAACATTGTTGAACATGGTCAAATATGATTAATAAGTCCAGGTTGTGGCAGAATGTAGATGAACATAATCAAACATGATATATGGTACATTATGTCTTTTATCAACCGGAAGTGACCCAAGGAGACTGGAAGTGAGTTCACCATGACCGGAAGTGGTCTTTTATCAACCGGAAATGATATAATAATGACCGGAAGTGGTTTTTATCAACCGGAAGTGACTCCAGGAGACAGGAAGTGATGTCATAATGACCGGAAGTGGTCTTTTATCAACCGGAAGTTACTCAAGGAGACCGGAAGTGAGTTCATAATGACCGGAAGTGGTCTTTTAACAACCGGAAGTGACTCAAGGAGACCGGAAGTGAGTTCATAATGACCGGAAGTGGTCTTTTATCAACCGGAAGTGATATCATAATGACCGGAAGTGTTCTTTTATCAACCGGAAGTGACTCCAGGAGACAGGAAGTGATGTCTTAATGACCGGAAGTGGTCATTTATCAACCGGAAGTGACTCCAGGAGACAGGAAGTGAGTTCATAAGGACCGGAAGTGGTCTTTTATCAACCGGAAGTGATATCATAATGACCGGATGTGGTCTTTTATCAACCGGAAGTGACTCCAGGAGACAGGAAGTGATGTCATAATGAC
>PIVK01000102.1 GCA_003354135.1 Rhodospirillales bacterium | reverse complement strand
AGGATCGGCGCATTCCTTGGTGTCATGACCGGAATGCAGATTGCGAAAGGAAACGGCCTGAGCCGAGTGGCGCGGACCGTCTTGTTTTCCAAGGGTCGGGTCAGCGGTTCTGACCGCGACCCCTGCCGCTGCTGCCGGGTCTGCCCTGGGGTCCCGGCGGGTTGTCACCCTGGCGCCACCCGGGTCCGCTGTCCGGGCCGCCCATGGGGCCGGGACAGCCGACCCGACGGCTCCCTCAACTCGGCGGGAAGTTCGTCACCCCGGCTCTCCCCGAACATCTCGTCCTCGGCGCTATCGATCGCCTCGGCCTCCGCCTCCAGGGACTTCGATGTCCGGTTCGCCGTCAGAGACGCGTTCGCCTTCACCTTGGTCCCGTCCAGCGCCACCACCCCGAGCCGCACCAGACCCGCCGCATGGCACAGCTTCAGGATCTCCACGAACAAGGTTTCCAGGCCGCCCCGGTGCCGCTTGCGGAACCGGGCGATCACGCTGTGGTCGGGGACCTCGGTGCCGACGATCATCCGGAAACCCGCGTCCCTCTCGCACAAGCGCTCGATCTTGCGGCTCGAACGCTGCCCGTTCGCGTAGGCATAGAGAAGAATGGCGACCATCATCCACGGCGCAAACGGCGGCGCCCCGGACCCACGCTTCCGGTAGTGCTCCTCGAATGCCGACAGATCCATCAGGCCGACGGCATCCAGAAGAAGGTGGACGAGGTCCGTGTCCGGGACCCAGTCCGCCATGTCCACCGGCAGAAGAAAGCGCTGCCTGCGATCCGGTTCCCGGTAGAAATTCGCCATCTCGTCCCCCCTCATGTTGCCTGTTCCAAGAGAATCCGGACACCGTCAGCGGGTCAAGCAGAGATCGTCGATGGGGGCTGCGATTCTGCAACAGCCTCGTCTTCAACTCTTTTCCTGAACTAATGGTTCAGCATACCACCATAAGTATGGTACGCGATACTTATACGTTTGACGGACATTTTATCTCTCATTCGGTTTGGTTGTGGTGTTATTGTGAATATCTTTTACCAAAGACAATGATGCCTAAGGCAATCAGAATCAGTATTCCTGAAACGGTTTCAACAGACGATAAAACGTCCCCGAAAATTAAATAACCGCCAAGAACACCAAAAATAGGTACGAGTAATGTGAAAGGAGCCACAGTTCCACTTCCATGCTTCTTGATCATTGTGCTCCATAAACCAAAACCAAAAATGGTCGTTGCATAAGATAGATAGAGTAAACTCATGATACTGGCCCCACTGATACTCTCAATATTTTGAACGACTCCATCCCAACCATCGAAATAGATTGACATAAAAAGAAGTGGAAAAATGGGAATCAGACTCGACCATATGACGAATGAAAACATATTAACATCGCCTGTTTTTTTCGTAATAATATTCGAAAATGCCCAACTCAACGCCGAGAGAGAAAGCAAAATCACTGCTATCATATTTGTATCGGTATCTTTTGATGAACCAAGTACAATGAGGCCGCCCAGCCCTATGATAAGGCTGGTTACGGTTATTTTTGTTATCCTCTCATGCAGAAAGACTATACCGAGGATAATTGTGAAAAAGACATGAACCTGAAGGGCTACAGAAGCTAATCCGGGTGACATCCCAAACTCTATGCTGAAGGTTAATAATGCAAACTGGAAAATCCCGGAAAATATACCGAAAAGAACTACCCACTTCCAATGACATTCGGGCCTTGGGATAAAAAAAATGATTGGAACAACAGTAAAAAGATAGCGCCCCATTGAAAGCAACCAAGGTGATATAGTGTCTAAGCCGATTTTTATGATAGAGAAGTTTAACCCCCACACAACCATAATAGAAACCAGGCTCAAGATACTTTTCGTATTCATTTTTCCAAACCTTCTTTATGTTTTGGTAAATCATCATCAACTTTAAAAAAGTTCAGTGCTTGGGAAGTATGTAAATGGTGGGTAGGTTCTATGAAGTCACTATTATCAAAAACACCCGCCATTATTTCAATATCTTTGGTATAATTATCGAAAGTAAAAAACAAAGAAGACCCACAAACTGGGCAAAAATGGCGACATCCTTGGGATGAACTATAATATTGGGCTGTTTCACCTTCGACTGTTAAAGAGCTTTTTTCGAATACCACACCAAGCATGACTGGTGCTCCGGTATGTTTACGGCATTTTGTACAATGACAATAGCTTGAGCGTATAGGATCAGTAGAGACAGAAAATCTAACAGCAGAACATAAACACTGGCCCGTAATATTCGCTTTACTCATGGCATTTGATCTCCGTCATTGGGTGGAACCAATTGGTGAAAATACACGGTAAACCCATTAGCCCGTAAAGATCGAATTACATTGACCAACAAATATTGATTATAAAATACACCTCCACTCAAAACAACATTGGAAACGCCTGTGTCATTCTTGACCTTCATGCAGGACGCAACGCTGAAATCAACGACAGTGCTATGAAAACGCCGGGATATAACATCTGGAGCCGTCTTATTACAAATATCAACAATCAGGTCCCGGACGAGTGGACGATAATCAATGACGAACGGGGCTTCTTTTGAATGCTCTATACAATAATCAAATGCCGGAGCAATTGTGAAATCTCTTTTCAACAAGCCTTCCATCATAATAGGACCATGCCCCTCATATTCGGCCACATGACATAAATCTATCAAGGCTGCAACTCCATCAAATAAACGCCCCATGCTGTTGGCTTTTGGAGCATTCACATTCCTGACAAACATGCGTTCCAAAATCATGCGCTCGTGAGCCTGTTGCTGAATAGGTCCAGATTGACGGCATGAAGCCTCTACCCGGTGGTTTTTGTCCTCAGACGGTATTTTCCTCAGTCTATGGCCTCAGTTTGAGAGCCATTTTCCACCCTTTCTTCCTCTGCGGACGGACTCCGAGTGTAGCTTCTTGATGTTGTGCGCGGAGCAGTTCAGGCTCCATTCTCCCTTGGTCTCCTGCTCCCCGCGCATCATGAAGCAGTCCGCGCCCTGGGTCTCCTTCATCTGACCGAACACCGGTTCCACGGTCTGGCCGCGCAGGCGGTAAAGCTCTCGGCCCCGTTGGGTCAGGAGCTTGCGCTCCATCCGGTCACGGGCACTCATGTCCTTGGGAATCCGGCCCCGTGGTGGAGGCGCATCGCGCATCGCCTTGCGCGGCTTCCAGTCCTTGGTGGTGGCGATCAGGTATTCGCATTCCGCCGTCTCCTCGGCCGCCCGGGCATCGATCTTCTGCTGCTGCTTGGCCCGTTGCTCGTCGGCCTCGCGCAAGAGACGCTCATGGCAGGACCGAAGCCGGGACAGCCGACCCGATGGCTCCCTCAACTCGGCGGGAAGTTCGTCACCCCGGCTCTCCCCGAACATCTCGTCCTCGGCGCTATCGATCGCCTCGGCCTCCGCCTCCAGGGACTTCGATGTCCGGTTCGCCGCCAGAGACGCGTTCGCCTTCACCTTGGTCCCATCCAGCGCCACCACCCCGAGCCGCACCAGACCCGCCGCATGGCACAGCTTCAGGATCTCCACGAACAAGGTTTCCAGGCCGCCCCGGTGCCGCTTGCGGAACCGGGCGATCACGCTGACCCACAACCTGACACCAAGAAAATGCCTCGGATTCAAAACTCCAGCCCAGGCCCTCTTGAAAGAACTCGGTATCGACGTCAAAATGTCGTTCAGAT
>PIVK01000338.1 GCA_003354135.1 Rhodospirillales bacterium | reverse complement strand
TAGACACACTTCCTGTTGAAAATAGGCTACTTCCTGTTATTATGAGGTCACTTCCTGTCATCAGGAGTCACTTCCTGTTTACAACAGACCATTTTCGGTCACTATGGCATCACTTCCTGGTCTTCTGGAGTCATGTACAGTTAAAATAGGCTACTTCCTGTTATTATGATGTCACTTCCTGTCTCCAGCAGTCACTTTCTGTCTCCAGGAGTCACTTCCTGTTTACAACAGAGAACTTCTGGTCACTATGACATCAATTCCTGATCTTCTGGAGTAACTTCCTGTTGAAAATAGGCTACTTCCTGTTATTATGAGGTGGCTTCCTGTTTCCAGGAGTCACTTCATGTTTACAATAGAGCACTTCCGGTTACAATAGAGCACTTCCGGTCACTATGGCATCACTTCCTGGTCTTCTAAAGTCACTTCATGTTGAAAACAGGCTACTTCCTGTTATTATAAGGTCACTTCCTGTCTCCAGGAGTCCCTTCCTGTTTACAATAGAGCACTTCCGGGTACAATAGAGCACTTCCGGTCACTATGGCATCAATTCCTGGTATTCTGAAGTCACTTCCTGTTGAATATAGGCTACTTCCTGTTATTATGAGGTCACTTCCTGTTACCGGGAGTCATTTCCTGTTTACAATAGAGCTCTTCTGGTTACAATAGAGCACTTTTGGTCACTATGACATCACTTCCTGATCATCTAGACACACTTCCTGTTGAAAATAGGCTACTTTCTGTTATTATGAGGTCCCTTCCTGTCATCAGGAGTCACTTCCTGTTTACAACAGACCATTTTCGGTCACTATGGCATCACTTCCTGGTCTTCTGGAGTCATTTACAGTTGAAAATAGGCTACTTCCTGTTATTATGATGTCACTTCCTGTCTCCAGTGGTCAC
>PIVK01000336.1 GCA_003354135.1 Rhodospirillales bacterium | reverse complement strand
AGATTTCTATAAAATATTTTCTGCTTCGCATTCAGTAATAGACATTCATGCATGACCTATTTCTTATGCTATGTTCTTTATAAATCAATGAACATGTCATTGCTGAGTAAGTGCTTACGTCATCACTGACTCAGCAATGACACTTTCATTGATTTATAAAGAACATAGCATAAGAAATAGGTCATGCATGAATGTCTATTACTGAATGCGAAGCGAAAAATATTTTATAGAAATCTGCAATCATTTGCAAATTGTAGTAAATAGTATTTTTTTAATTATTATTTTTTCTATAGAATAGAGACCATAAAATGAGTCATGGTTTATGTATTTCCTATATTTAACATTTTGGTCTGTTGCATAGAAACTGTTTGACCTATAGCTAGGAGGTTGAAATTTTGTATGCAGGTTGCCTCCAACCCTCAATTTTGCGAATTTGTAAAAATTAGCACCTAGCCAACTTTAAAGTGACAAGTCAGCGATTTTTGTTTTTTTAGATATTTTAGCCTACCATATTGAAACTAATAAAAGCCAGAAAGCCCAAACTTGCCTCATTGACATTGGTTGATCTAAATCAGCCATACTTGAATTTATGAAAATTCGCACTTGGCCAACTGTAAAGTGGTGAGTCAGCAGTTTTTTTATTTTTTTTTATAATTTGGGCTGTCACATTGAAACTGTTTGTCATAGGAGGTTGAAATTTTGTATGCAGGTTGCCCTAGACAGACAATTTAGACAGTAGAAGAAGTGACTTCAAGAAACCAGAAAGACTTTTCCCACTCAAATGGGCCTAGTAGCAGACGCGTACGCCTCTAGTTTTAACATGCCTTAAGGGGTGGGTCATAGTTATTTTATGGCAACATTTTCAAATTTGGGTAGGTCATGCTATGATGTCCAGTTTGG
>PIVK01000335.1 GCA_003354135.1 Rhodospirillales bacterium | reverse complement strand
TTGCCGAACGCGTGCGTCGTAATACCTTACCAACAAAGCAAAAATCGACTCAATAAACCTAAGATCATATTCATTCTAGACAACCTTACCTTGACTTTGTACCCGCAGAATCTCGCTGTCGATTCCGACGAACCAAAGGCTCATCGTCATCCCCTTATTTTTTCCGTATAGTTGATCCAACCGAACTTTGTCATGTACTGATCTTCGTCGCTTTTGGAGCAGCTTCCTTGCTTCCTTACGGTCAAACGCCATTGTCGAGAGCTGGCTCCTTTTATTTTATTTTATCATATGTTTCCCCCCTGCTAACGCCGGATCCATAGATAGATAGATAGATAGACACCCAAACCAGAAAAAAATGGGCGATGACAATGCGATGACAATGTGACTCCTCCTTAAACGCTCACGCTTGTCCACACGGTGGATCGCGGGTTTACTCCCGGCATAGGAAAATAAAAACCCCGACGTCGCCGGTCCCCCCGGCAAAAATACCTTGTATTGGTCGCTCTTTTATTGTACACGGGCTTCTGGCCCCGCGCACGGCATGGTCCTGGCGAATGGTGACGGGGTGCGCGGCAGCACCTTCGCGAAGGGGGATCTTGTTGTGACCTGTTTCGATCGCTACCGTGGCCCCAGCACCCGCTCCCACTCGGCGAGAGTCAAAGCGCTCAGAGGCTGGACTGGAATGGTGGTTGATGTCCTACCAACCGCAGACATGCATGTAGTGAAGTTTGCACTGCCTCGCGGTCCCGTGGTTCATGCATTTCCCTTGCGCTACATTCGACACGCTCCGGCCGACATTCCGAATGACGATCGGTCCAGCAGAATGGTTTTGTTAGCCGGCGATATGGTATGCATCAGTGGCCGGTGTCTCGACCGCCCCCGCATCCACCCGAACTCGGAT
>PIVK01000334.1 GCA_003354135.1 Rhodospirillales bacterium | reverse complement strand
AAATGAGTGATGTCGCGAAGGTAATGACGATGAAAGGTCCTTTCTGATCTCCACTTAGCTGCTGATTTAACCGAATCCAGAGACTGGGTGACGGAGAAAGCCAACGAGGTTGCAATGGCTCTAACCTCATGAGCCTTGACCTGATTCAGAGCAAGATCTTTTTCGGTGGCATACTTATATGCCGCCGAAATTACACCTTTTATCCACCGTGCCACCGTAGTGACCGAAACAGGAAGATGAGGTGGGACAGTTGAGAGGAACAATCTGTGATTGTTACCTCTCAAAGGCTTTGCAGCCTTTAAATATCGTCCCAGTGCCCTTACAGGGCACTGGGCAATGTCCTCTCTTTCCTCGGGAGGAAAGAGTATGGACAAAGCCTTGACCTCAACTGGACCATAGTAAGTACTGGGAATTCCAGCCTTCACAGTCTTAGCCAGGAACAGAGGGTCATATGAAAGGTGGACAGAACTCCAGCCATCGGTATGGCTGAAGATGTCCGTCAAAGCATGCACTTCTGAAACTCTACCAGCCGTGGCCAGTGTAATGAGAAAAGCGGTCTTCAGAGTCAGGTTCTGAAAGGTTGCTTTACCCAGAGGTTCAAAAGGGGCTTTGTTTAGATAGTCCAAGACCAAAGACAAATCCCATAAGGGCATTGTCTTAACGGACCTCGGCCTCTCAATGTCGAAGGACTGAAAGAGGGCTTTGAGGTCCCTGTTAAAAGAGATGTCAATTCCATATTGCAACAATACCTGAGACAGAGTTGCTCTGTAACACTTTCTTGTCACGGGGGAAAAGTTCTCTACCTCAAATAGGTGATTAAAGAAATCACCTAATTGGGGAACAGTGGGATTGCATGGATCAATCTGCCTTGACTTACACCAAGCAAGGAAGCGTTTCCACTT
>PIVK01000101.1 GCA_003354135.1 Rhodospirillales bacterium | reverse complement strand
ATGACCACGTCAAAGGGCATGGAATCCCGTTCGCCCGTCATGCAAATCCGTCCTCTTGATTCTTCGTGCCGAGGCACTCCGCCGCAGTGTTATAGCACAGGCTGGCCCGGATGGCGCAGCTGGGAGACACGGAGGGCCGGCACCCGAGCTGTGCGAGAATCCAACATAATTCACCCAAGAAACAACACAATTCTGCTACACTCACCTTGCGAGAGAGATGGCCATGCGGACAGACGATTTTATCGACGCCACCAATGCGGCAGCGACACCGGAAGAGGTGTTCGAGCTCTACGAGCGGGCACTGGCCTCTCTCGGCTATGATCGTATCTTGTATGCCGCCCTCGCGGAGCATCCCATCTGGGACCATGTCAACTCGCCCTGCGTCATACGGAGCTATCCCGACGACTGGGTCACCTATTACACGGAAAATGGGTACATCATAAAGGACCCCGTCCGTAAATACGGTCCCTCCAAGCGCACCGCGTTCCGGTGGGACGACTTGGCCCGTACGAACCGCCTCACCCCTATAGAAACGAAGGTTTTGCGAGAAGCCGAGGAAGCCGGGCTTCACAACGGAGTGGCTGTGCCACTGCACGGACCTTACGGCGAAGTGATGGGAGTCGGCTTGGCAAGCAGTGTCGGCGGCGTCGACCCGGAACCGTATATGGGGCTGTTTCAGGTGCTGACATACCAGTTCCACACGGCATTCTCGGCACTGGCTCTGCCGGAAATCTTCCCCAACGGGGAGGTGACGCTGACGCCCCGCGAACACGAGATCCTGAAATGGTGCGCCCAAGGAAAGAGCAATTGGGCGATCGGCGAGATCCTGA
Organism: Rhodospirillales bacterium; assembly: GCA_003354135.1. Lineage (GTDB taxonomy): Bacteria > Pseudomonadota > Alphaproteobacteria > Rhodospirillales > GLO-3 > GLO-3. The sequence goes on along the minus strand of PIVK01000101.1, from coordinate 2,882 downwards.
ACATCTCGGAACATGGCGTCCATTTTCATATGCGCAATATCCTAAGAAAATTGAATGCGGATTCCCGTGTTGCCGCAGTCGTGAAGGCGCTTCATCAGCGCTTGATAACCTTTTGACCTTTCTGAATTCGTCGAAACCCTACCAGGGTCGGCAGGTTGTTTCCGCGCCGTCGGGCTGTTTTGCTGGATCCATGACACACGGGAGCCAAAAGGCCCATCAGTCGGCCGGGTAACGTTGCGGCAATTATGGAACTATTGCTTCATGAACGATGAGACCCCTGACGAAACCGCTCATGCCTTGTTGGCGAGCCTGAGATATCTGATCCACGAGGCACAAAATACCGGGTTTGAGTGCGTGGCTATAATCCTCAGCTGGGCCGCAGCCGATGTGATCCAGCGGATCGACCGAAACGATAACGCGGGAAGAGTGGGAGACCGGAACTATGAATATCATCTATCTCGGTCGAATGGTTTGAGGCCGCCACGCGCCAAACGAAGTCACTGAAGACGGGGCCGAGGCGTATACAGGAACTGCCATTTCCTACGCACTTCGCTATCTCATGGAAGATACAAAGGCTATCGGCGAAGAATATCTTCGCCCATCTGATGGGCTTGGTTGCAACCGAAACCGATCGCCACTTCCACAATGCCGGGAACCCGTCACTGGTGGTGGAGGCCGTCGAGGACCGCGGGGCCCTGATCGGTTCATGGCTGCCGAACAGACGGACAGGACGGAGACGTCCAATTTCACCCATTGTTATTATTCTTACGAAGCCCGCCGCTCTCTGCTATTCTCTTGCACTTCTTTCGGGAATGGACACTGCGTATGCGGGAATGTCCACGGGGTTACGGAGTGTTTGGGAAGATATATGGGCAGCATGGGCGAAGCCTTTGTGGGCGTCTCGGACTTCCTTGATCGCGATGACCTGGAAGACAGGATGGACCAGACAATCCGCAGTCTCGGTCTCGGGAAATTCGCTTACCATGTTGTTCGTATCACTGGCGTAAACGTCGGAGGCATCCACGGCGTTTCAACCTATCCTGAAGATTGGGTGGAACGCTACGAAAGAGAAAACTATGTCCTTTGCGACCCGGTCGTGGCGACGGCCATGCGATCGGTCCTCCCTTTTCCGTGGCGAGAGGCGGACGATTGGGACAGTCTGGATGAGGTTCAGGCCCGTTTCTTCGCCGAGGCCCACGATTTCGGGATCAGCAACGGCCTATCCATCCCTATCCACGGCAGCAAGGAATTTGCACTGCTGACCGTTCTTCCCGACGGAAATTCAGAGAAGGCGACCGAGACCCTGTGGGCGGTTCGCAACGAAATTCACCTTCTCGCCTACCACGCTCACCACCATGCGAGAAAGGTGTTGATAGATGATGTTGCCACCGAGGCCCTGCCCCATCTCACCGATCGGGAGAAAGAGTGTCTCCAGTGGGCCGCCATCGGGAAAACTTCTTGGGAAATATCGGAGATACTTAACGTCGCCGAGACGACGGTTCAAACCCACATTGAAAGTGCCAAGAAAAAACTCGACGTCTCTTCTCGACAGTTCGCAATCGTAAAGGCCATTACGACCGGACTAATCGAAATTCCTAATCATACTGCTTTATGGATGCCGAAACACTCCTAGATTCCTAGGAGAGACTGCCGCCCCCGTTTTGCGCTTCTCTCTCCCGGTCGAGGCTGACCGGGAGAAATGACGTGCTTGATGTCTTTACTCTGGAGACGGCGCCGAAGGGCGTCCTACCTTCTTTTTTCGAACTCCGTCACGAAGTCTTCAACAACCGCCTAGGATGGAACCTTCCGGTCGAGGATGGCCGAGAGCATGATCAGTTCGACAATTCCGACGCAGTCTATATCACGATCAAGAACGACTTCAACCACGTCGTGGCGGGAGCTAGGTTGTTGCCAACGTCGGTCCCGAACCTTCTCTCTGACGTTTTTCCGTTCCTCGTCGAGGGGGAAGTCCCTAGATCGCCTGCGATCTATGAGGTCACCCGAGTGGCCGTCGATCACCGCCGCGAACGACTTACACCCCTGTTCCGGATCGCCAATACAATGGGCGTTTCCAAGCCGAATGTAGCCGGTATGCTGTTTTCGGCCATATTTGAATTCGGCATCAAAGCGAACCTGACTAACTTGGTCTCTGTCTCCTGCACCCGCATGGAGCGGATATTGAAGCGCTCAGGTTGGAATATTCGACGACTGGGCCAAGTTCATCGGATTAACGAGATCGATGTCGTCGGAGAAGATTCCGACGTCACCATGGCCAACCTCATGTCAATCCGCTCAAAAGCGAGGATTGTCGGACCGATCCTGTCCGACTGCGCAATCGAGGCTGTGATCGGACGTTCTGCGGAGGCTGCGTGATGCAGAATACAAGTCTCATACCCAGTGTTCCCATGGATGAGGAATTGAAGCCCTTCATCGAGTCCCTCCTTTATCTCCGCTATGACGCCGGGTGCAACTTGCCGGAGGCCTTCCTTGTTCTCGATCGCTGTTTACGGGAACTCCTGACGCTCCAAGGAGAAGCGGCAAATAGTAATGCCGGAACTAACGCCGAATAGACCGAATCACACCCTAGGGAGAATGATTATGACTGTGATTTATCCGCACAAATCGAAACCCTGCGGGCACGCTCGTCATGAGGACGGCACCCCGCCCTCCACCGCCACTGCCATTCGCCGCGCCCCGACCCGCCCGATGGAGGATTCTGCCGACTTCAAACAGAGGGCCGCCGCTTGATGAAGACCGAAACCGCGCAAGAGACCGCCCACGCCCTGCTGCCCGGCCTGCAGTACCTGGCCCGCGAGGCGCTGGACGCCGGACTCGCTGACGTCGCCGGCATTATCGGCCGTGCCACCGCCGACGTCATCGAA
>PIVK01000333.1 GCA_003354135.1 Rhodospirillales bacterium | reverse complement strand
GATCATTCGTCCTCCTGAAGAACCAGGTGGCACCATTCCACTGGAAGTTTGGGATTGCACTGATGGCTGGAAGAGCTCTGGTTTTGATTCAGCAGCAGATGCCATTGCTGCCACTAGAGGCCATGTTGCAACACCATTTGATTTGGAGGTGCAGATGGTTCGGTCATTTCTTGTAAAGCTGCCTACTGAGATTGGAGCACCCAACAAGCAGATTATAATGATCCCTATTCACCATGCCATTTTTGATGGCGCGAGTGGTCGAATTATTCTTCGTGACCTTCTTACAGCATACCGTGCATATGCTGCTGGTGCTACAGAGCCGACAGGGTTGCCACATCTACCTGTGGAGTATGCAGACTATGCTGTGTGGCAGTGGCAGCACCTTGAAATGGGGGGACAATTAGAGCAACAGCTGGATTATTGGACGAAACAGCTGGCTAACACACCAACACCACTGAGTCTCCCCTTTGACTGGCCACGTTCTGAAACATCCAGTGGCCGTGAGGGTTCTTATTTGCCTGTTTTCTTGCCTGGGAAGCTCATGGCTGCGCTTGCTGACCTCTGTACTCAATACCGCTCTACCATTTTTGTGGGACTCATGGCAGCCTTTCAGCTAACATTGAGCCGCCTTGCAGGCAATGTAGAGGATTTGGTGGTGGGGACACCCTATGCGGGCCGAGACGATGCCCTGCTGCATGAAATGGTGGGATGCATTATTGAAACGCTAGCAATACGAGGGGACATCAAGGGGCACCCTAGTTTCTCCACCCTGCTGGAACGGCAGCGGCTCGTTGTGGCCGATGCATTACAACATGCCAGTGTTCCCTTTAGCCGGATTGTACAATGCCTTCAAGTGCCACGCATTGTCAACTGCAATCCTGTATACCAAGTAAGCACATTGTTTTGTCATTTTTTG
>PIVK01000332.1 GCA_003354135.1 Rhodospirillales bacterium | reverse complement strand
TGTGTATGGCTCGCGCGTTTCGCTGGTATATGTGTTATGTGTGTGCCGTTGCATTGGTGCTGGTATGGGCATGGGAGTGAAGTCCTCGCGTTTGGGGGTGAGCGACAGCGTGCGTTCACAAGTATTTTCATGCGTGCGTTACTCACTTCAGTTGCACTTGTTATCGTCGCTGCTCGTGTGTGTGTGCGTGTGTGTTGTGCGCTGCTCGTATGCGCACAGGTCCCGGGCATCAAGAATGAAGCTGGGACTGTGGGGTGGGGGTTGGAACGTTCGGGCTTCTTTCAGCATGGGGGCGTGTTGAGCAGGAGCAGCTCGTTTGGGGAGCTGGGCTGCGTTGGTGCTGACGAGAAGCTCTCTCTGGATATATATTCGTATTTGTATAATATATGTATGTCTTCTCTCATGCTGGCTGCAATCCACTGTGTGGTGAGGCAGTCAGATGAGCAACCCCACTCACACACACTGAACATAACCACACACTGTGTATATATAGATACAAGCGATATGTGAAGCGTGATTGAATAATTGAGTGAGACAACCAAAGATGAATAGTATGCAATAGGAGTGTTGATAGATATACACACAGTCTTTGGGAAGACTGGATGAATGCCTAGATAGCACACACGCATGCATAGGTTGAGTCAAGAGCAGAGTACAGAACATCCTCCTTGCTCACAAGCAGCAAAGCTGTGAGTATGGACAATGATGAGTTCTGGTACTGTGTTACGACTTACAACAACAACCTATTGTGTCTGATCGTTTGCTGAATAGTGAAGTAACGATTAGATACTGAAAACAAACTCACTTTCGTTTATACTGAAAACTCAGGTGAGCTTTGCGTGCGTTTGCCTCTTCAAGGCTGTGGTGCTTATGGCTATTGGTGTTTATGCTATCGCTCTGCGCATGACTATGAATG
>PIVK01000049.1 GCA_003354135.1 Rhodospirillales bacterium | reverse complement strand
TGGTCGTACGCCGTGAACGTCGCACCCCCGGTCTCCGCAAGGGCCTTCGTGATCGCCGCAGTCAGAGTCGTCTTCCCATGGTCAACGTGACCAATCGTACCAACGTTGCAGTGCGGCTTCGTCCGCTCGAATTTTTCCTTAGCCATCTCTCTCGTGCTCCGTTCCTGCCTTAGCCGGCGAGTTTTCTGATGATTTCATCGGCCACCTGTTGCGGAACCTCCGCATAGTGGTCGAAATGCATAGTGTACTGGGCGCGTCCCTGGCTCATAGACCGCAGGGTGTTGACGTAACCGAACATGTTGGCCAGCGGAACCATAGCATCGATGACACGAGCGTTGCCGCGCTGGTCCATGCCGCCCACCTGGCCACGGCGACTATTCAGGTCGCCGATGATGTCGCCCATGTAGTCCTCGGGCGTCACCACTTCGACTTTCATCATGGGCTCCAGGAGCTTGGGCCCGGCCTTTTCGACACCTTCCTTGAAAGCGGCACGGGCCGCGATCTCGAAAGCCATGACGCTGGAGTCGACGTCGTGCGACGCGCCATCGTAGAGCTCGGCCCTAACGCCGGTGACCGGGAAGCCGGCCATGATGCCCGATTCCATGGCCCTGACGAGGCCCTTCTCGACGCCCGGCACGTACTCCCGGGGGACGTTGCCGCCGGAGATCGCGTTCTTGAACTCGAACCCGACACCGTCCTCCATAGGCAGAAACCGAATCTTGACACGGGCGAACTGACCCGAGCCGCCGGTCTGCTTCTTGTGGGTGTAGTCGACCTCGGCCATCCGCGAGATGGTCTCACGATACGCCACCTGAGGTGCGCCGACGTTGGCGTCGACACTGAACTCGCGCTTCATGCGGTCGACCAGAATCTCCAGATGCAGTTCGCCCATGCCCGAAATGACGGTCTGTCCGCTTTCCTGATCCGTGGCAACACGGAAAGAGGGATCCTCGGCCGCGAGACGGCCCAAAGCCACGCCCATCTTTTCCTGATCACTCTTGGTCTTGGGCTCGACCGCGACTGAGATGACCGGCTCGGGAAACTCCATACGCTCCAGGATCACCTTGTTCGCCGTATCGCAGAGCGTGTCGCCGGTGCTCACCGTCTTGAGACCGGCCAGGGCGACGATGTCGCCGGCATAGGCTTCTTTGATCTCCTCGCGGGTGTTGGCGTGCATGAGCAGCATGCGACCCACCCGCTCGCGCTTGCCCTTGACGGTATTCATGATGCCGTCGCCGGACCTGACAACGCCGGAATAGATGCGGACGAAAGTCAGCGACCCGACGAACGAATCGTTCATGATCTTGAAGGCCAACGCAGAGAAAGGTTCGTCATCCGAGTTGTGACGCTCGATCTCCTTCGTCTCGTCGTCCGCATCCACACCCTTGATCGCCGCGACGCCGGTCGGGCTCGGCATAAAATCAACCACGGCATCCAGCAGGGGTTGCACACCTTTGTTCTTAAAGGCCGTGCCGCACAGAACGGGAACCAGGACGCTCGCGCAGGTTCCCTTTCGGATGCAGCTGATGAGGGTCTCCTCGTCCGGTTCGTTACCCTCGATATAGGCCTCCAGGGCCTCATCATCCAACTCGACCGCAGCCTCGACCAACTTTTCGCGGTACTCGGCGGCCTTGTCGGCCAGATCAACCGGGATGTCTTCCTCGTGGAACTTGGCGCCAAGCGTCTCCTCGTCCCAGATGAGGGCCTTCATCCGAACCAGGTCGACCACACCCTTAAAATCCTGTTCGGCGCCGATGGGCAACTGGCAGACGAAGGGTTCGGTGCCAAGGCGGTCCCGGATCATGTCCAGGCACATGTAAAAGTCGGCACCCGTACGGTCCATCTTGTTGATGAAGCAAATGCGCGGCACGCCGTACTTGTCGGCCTGGCGCCACACGGTCTCGGACTGGGGCTCGACGCCCGCAACGCTGTCGAACACGGCGACGGCACCATCCAAAACGCGTAGCGAACGTTCCACCTCGATGGTGAAATCCACATGGCCCGGAGTATCGATGATGTTGATGCGGTGGTCGCGCCAGAAGGTGGTCGTCGCGGCGGATGTGATGGTGATCCCGCGCTCCTGCTCCTGCTCCATCCAGTCCATGGTGGCGTTGCCGTCATGGACCTCGCCGATTTTGTAGGACTTTCCGGTATAGTAAAGGATCCGCTCGGTCGTAGTCGTCTTGCCAGCATCAATGTGAGCCATGATGCCGATATTCCGGTAACAATCGAGGGGAGTCGCGCGAGCCATGTCCGTTTCTGCCTTCTTATTCTCTCATTACCAGCGGTAATGAGAGAATGCCTTGTTGGCTTCGGCCATGCGGTGGATATCTTCCCGCTTCTTTACTGCAGCCCCCCGGTTATTGGCCGCATCCAGAAGTTCTCCCGACAGACGCTCCGTCATGGTGTTCTCGGACCGCTTACGAGACATGTCGACCAACCAGCGGATGGCCAGAGCCTGACGGCGCGCCATTCGGACTTCGACCGGAACCTGGTAGGTGGCACCGCCGACGCGCCGCGAGCGGACCTCGACGGCCGGCTTCACGTTATCGATCGCCTCGCGGAAGACCTTGACCGGGTCCTGGCTGGTCTTCTTTTCGATGATGCCGAAAGCTCCGTAGATGATCTTCTCGGCTATCGACTTCTTGCCATTCAGCATGAGGCTATTGGTGAACTTGGTCACCACGGAATCCCCATACTTGGGATCCGGCAAAACTTCGCGCTTCTCGGCAGCGTGACGGCGGGACATCGCTCTATATCCTTATTTGGGCCGCTTGGCGCCGTATTTGGAACGGCGTTGACGACGATCAGAAACGCCCTGAGTGTCGAGCGTTCCGCGGATAATGTGGTAACGGACACCCGGCAGGTCCTTGACGCGGCCCCCGCGGATCATGACCACCGCGTGCTCCTGCAGATTGTGGCCCTCACCGGGAATGTAGCTGGTAACCTCGAAGCCGTTGGTCAGGCGCACACGAGCCACCTTACGAAGGGCCGAGTTCGGCTTCTTCGGCGTCGTCGTGTAAACGCGGGTGCACACACCACGCTTCTGAGGACAAGCCTCCATGGCGGGCACCTTGTTCCGCACCGGTTTGCGCTTACGCGGCTTGCGGATCAGCTGATTAATCGTCGGCATACCGTCTCTTTCCCAAATAAACACGTCGCGCACCGTCGGCGCACATTCGAAAACGATGCAAAAACCCCCGTAGAGGCTCCCAGATGCCCCTTGGCGGTTTCTGACGTTGACGGCCGCCCGGGGGCGACCTCCATGTTGTTCTGTCTCAGGCCGGGCCCGCGTCTAAGCCGTAGAGAGACTCACCACCAGCGCCCTTTAGAGAGGCCGGATACTATGCGCGGTCATGCGGGCAGTCAAGCAAAAGAAACACGAATTTCCCGACCGTGTTCCGACCGTGAACAAAAAGAAAACCGGGGCAGGGTGGAAGACCGCCCTGCCCCGGCTAATCACGTGTCTGGAAAGCCCGGGGGCTATTCCGCGGAACCGACGGTCTCCGCCTCGGGAGGTGCCTCGATTGCCGATGCCTCGCCAGCCTCGGCCTCCTCCGCCGCCGCCTCGGAACCGGCCTCCGACTCGGGAGCCGCCTCGATTGCCGCAGCCTCGCCAGCCTCGGCCTCCTCCGCCGCCGCCTCGGAACCGGCCTCCGACTCGGGAGCCGCCTCGATTTCCGCAGCCTCGCCAGCCTCGGAAGGCGCCTCGATTGCCGCAGCCTCGATTGCCGCCGCCTCGATAGCTGCTGCCGCCTCGATAGCTGCTGCCGCCTCGGCGGCCTCGGCCTCCGCCGCAAGCTGTTCTTTCGCCTTCAGGGCCTCTTCGCAGGCCATGAGCTCGTCGTCCCGCTCGGACGCCACTTGACGCATACGATTCATAACCGCGCCGGTTCCCGCCGGAATCAGGCGGCCAACGATCACGTTCTCCTTGAGGCCGTTGAGGAAGTCCTCCTTGCCGGAGACTGCAGACTCGGTCAGAACGCGGGTCGTCTCTTGGAACGATGCCGCCGAGATAAACGACTGGGTCTGCAGGCTCGCCTTTGTGATGCCCTGGAGCACCGGCTCGGCCTGGGCAGGCTTTCCACCCTCGCCCTCGGCCTTGGCATTGATCGCCTCGAACTCGATTCGGTCCGCCAACTCGCCCACTAGGTAGGTGGTATCTCCCGGCTCGGTGATCTCGACCTTCTGCAGCATCTGGCGCACGATGACCTCGATGTGCTTGTCGTTGATCTTCACACCCTGCAGACGGTAGACGTCCTGGATCTCGTTGATCAGGTACCCCGCCAAGGCCTCCACGCCGAGCACGCGCAGAATGTCGTGAGGCACAGGGTTGCCGTCCATGAGGGGATCGCCCTCCTGCACGTAGTCACCTTCCTGCACGCTGATGTGCTTGCCCTTGGGGATCAGGTACTCCTTGGGCTCCTGGCTCTCGTCGTTCGGAACCACGATGATCCGACGCTTGTTCTTGTAGTCCTTGCCGAATTCGACGCGTCCCTCGCTCTCGGAGATAATAGCGTGATCCTTCGGCTTCCGGGCCTCGAATAGTTCCGCGACACGCGGCAAACCGCCCGTAATGTCGCGGGTCTTGGCCGATTCACGGGGCAGACGCGCCAGAACGTCACCGGCATGCACTTTCTGACCCTTTTCAACCGATAGAATGGAATCGACCGACAGGAAGTAGCTAGCCTCAGCCCCGTTGTCCAAAGTCAGGACCTTGCCATTGGAATCCAGAACCGTGACCTGAGGCTTGAGTTCTGTGCCCCTGGACTGCTGTTTCCATTCCGTAACCACCTTGGAGGCGATACCGGTAGCCTCGTCCATCTTCTCGACCAAGGAGATACCCTCCACCAAGTCGACGTACTCGACCACACCGTCCTTTTCCGTGATGATGGGAAGCGTATAGGGGTCCCACTCGGCCAGGATCTGCCCACGCTCGACTTTCTTCTTGTCCTTGACCAGCAACTTGGCGCCGTAAGGAATACGGTGACGCGCCCTCTCACGGCCCTGCTCGTCCCCGACCAACAGTTCCATGTTGCGGCTCATCACCACACTCCCGCCCTCACTGTTCTTGACCGTGGAGTAGTTGATCAATTCGACTTTGCCGTCATAGCCCGCCTCGACTTTCGACTGTTCGGCGCCACGCTGCGCAGCACCGCCGATGTGGAAGGTCCGCATGGTGAGCTGGGTTCCCGGCTCGCCAATCGACTGGGCCGCGATGACGCCCACAGCCTCGCCGACGTTGACGCGGGTTCCTCGAGCCAAATCGCGCCCGTAGCAGGTGACGCAAACGCCACCCTTGGTCTCGCAGGTCAGGACGGAGCGGATAAGCGCCGACTCGACATCGGCCTCTTCGATGGCCGCCACATCGCGCTCGCCCATGAGTTCGCCGGCCTTGACGATGATCTTGCCGGTCTCGGGATGAGACACGTCCTCGACCACGCTACGCCCCAGCATACGCTCGCTCAGCGGAGCCACGACATCGCCTCCCTCGACAACGGCACTGACCGTAATGCCCTGGGTCGTCCCGCAGTCCTCTTCCAAGGTGATGCAGTCCTGAGCCACGTCGACCAGACGCCGGGTCAGGTACCCCGAGTTGGCGGTCTTCAACGCCGTGTCGGCCAAGCCTTTCCGCGCACCGTGAGTAGAGTTGAAGTACTCCAGCACGGTAAGACCTTCCTTGAAGTTGGAGATGATGGGCGTCTCGATGATCTCGCCGGACGGCTTGGCCATGAGGCCGCGCATACCCGCCAGCTGCTTCATCTGGGCCGCCGAACCGCGGGCACCGGAATGGGCCATCATGTAGACCGAGTTGATGGGCTTGCCCGCTTCGATCTTGGAGATCCCCTGCATCATCTCATCGGCCACCCGATCCGTGCAATGGGACCAGGCATCGACAACCTTGTTGTACTTCTCTCCCTGGGTGATCAGGCCGTCGAGGTACTGCTGCTCGTACTCCTTGATCATGCCCTCGGTCTCGCCGACCATGTTCTCCTTGGCAGACGGGATGATCAGATCATCCTTGCCGAAAGAAATTCCAGCCCGACAGGCGTAACTGAAACCCAGGTTCATCATCTGGTCACAGAAAATCACCGTGGTCTTCTGCCCGCAATGACGGTAGACGACATCGATGACCTGAGATATTTCCTTCTTGGTCTGAAGGCAGTTGATGAGGTCGAACGAGACGCTCGAGTGGCGCGGCAGGATCTCGCTCAGCAGCATACGTCCGGGAGTAGTGTCGACGCGGAACGTCACCGGACCGCCGTCTCCGTCCACCCCCTTGTAGCGCGCCTTAACCTTGGCATGCAGGGAAACCACGCCGGCATCGAGCGCATGCTGGATTTCGCCCACATCGGCAAACACCATACCCTCGCCAGGCTCGCCCTCTCGTTCCATGGTCACGTAGTAGAGCCCAAGAACGATGTCCTGCGATGGAACGATGATGGGCTTGCCGTTGGCCGGGCTGAGAATGTTGTTGGTCGACATCATCAACACACGCACCTCAAGCTGCGCTTCCAGACTAAGCGGCACGTGGACCGCCATCTGATCACCGTCAAAATCGGCGTTGAAGGCGGCGCAGACCAGCGGATGGAGCTGAATCGCCTTGCCCTCGATGAGCACCGGCTCGAAAGCCTGAATGCCGAGGCGGTGCAGCGTCGGCGCCCGGTTCAGCATGACCGGATGCTCTCGGATCACCTCTTCCAGAATATCCCAGACCTCGGGCCTTTCCTTTTCGAGCATGCGTTTGGCGGCCTTGATGGTGGTCGCCATGCCGTAGAGTTCAAGTTTCGAATAGATGAACGGCTTGAAAAGTTCGAGCGCCATCTTCTTAGGTAGGCCACATTGATGCAGTTTGAGTTCCGGACCGACCACGATCACGGAACGGCCAGAGTAATCGACGCGCTTGCCCAACAGGTTCTGGCGGAAGCGACCCTGCTTGCCCTTCAACATGTCAGACAGGGACTTCAGTGGCCGCTTGTTGGCGCCGGTAATGGCCCGGCCGCGCCGACCGTTGTCGAACAGCGCATCCACCGCTTCCTGCAGCATCCGCTTCTCGTTGCGGACGATGATCTCCGGTGCGTGCAGTTCGATCAGCCGCTTCAAGCGGTTGTTCCGATTGATGACGCGTCGGTAGAGGTCGTTGAGGTCGGAGGTGGCGAAGCGGCCGCCGTCCAACGGCACTAGGGGACGCAGTTCCGGCGGAATCACCGGAATCACCTCAAGGATCATCCACTCCGGACGGGCGCCGGATTCGACGAACGCGTCAAACAGCTTGAGACGCTTAACCAGCTTTTTGCGCTTGGCCTCGGAATTGGTCTCGGCCAGTTCCTCACGGACCGTGTCCCGCTCCTCGTCAAGGTTGATGGCCGAGAGCATTTCGCGGATCGCCTCGGCACCGATCCCGACTTCGAAGGAATCCTCGCCATATTCGTCAAGCGCGTTCTGGTATTGCTCCTCGGACAACAGTTCCTGAACTTTCAGGGGCGTCAGGCCCGGCTCGGACACGACATAGTTCTCGAAGTAGAGAACCCGCTCCAGATCCTTGAGCGTCATATCGAGCAGGAGACCGATACGCGACGGCAGTGACTTGAGGAACCAGATGTGGGCTACCGGGCTGGCAAGCTCGATATGCCCCATGCGTTCGCGCCGAACCTTCTGCAGGGTCACCTCGACACCACATTTCTCGCAGGTGATCCCCTTGTACTTCATGCGCTTGTATTTGCCGCATAGGCACTCGTAGTCCTTGGTCGGTCCGAAGATGCGGGCACAAAACAGCCCGTCCCGTTCCGGCTTGAAGGTACGGTAATTGATGGTCTCGGGCTTCTTGATCTCGCCGAAGGACCAGGAGCGGATCTGCTCTGGAGAGGCGATGGAGATCTTAATCTTGTCGAAGCACTGGGTCCCGCTGACCTGCCCGAAAATCTTCATAAGTTCGTTCATGACAATAACTCCTTCGGGATCAGGCGTTTAGTTGAGTTCTACGTTCAGGCCAAGGGAATGTAACTCCTTGACCAGCACGTTGAAGGACTCCGGGATACCCGCCTCGAATGTATCGTCGCCGCGGACGATGGCCTCATAGACCTTCGCCCGGCCCGAAACGTCGTCCGACTTAACGGTCAGCATTTCCTGGAGTGTGTAGGCGGCACCGTAGGCTTCGAGGGCCCAGACTTCCATTTCGCCGAAACGCTGGCCGCCGAATTGCGCCTTGCCGCCCAGCGGCTGCTGCGTGACGAGACTGTAGGGACCGATGGACCGGGCATGGATCTTGTCGTCCACCAGATGGTGCAGCTTCAACATGTAAATGTAGCCCACCGTCACTTGGCGGTCGAAGGACTCGCCGGTCCGTCCGTCGATCAGGGTCACCTGGCCCGATCCGTCGAGCCCTCCCTGCTCCAGCATGGTCACTATATCCTGCTCGTGGGCGCCGTCGAAAACGGGCGTCGCAATGGGAATGCCGTTACGCAGGTTCCCGCACATTTCCACGGTTTGCTCGTCGGACAACGGCGCGATATCCTGTTTGTAGCCCTTGTCCCCGTAGACCTCCTTGAGCTTGCTCCTGATCTTCTTCGGAGCCCCGGGTTCCGACGCCTTGTATTCGTCAAGCAGATTGCCGATCTGACGACCCAAGTTGCTGCAGGCCCACCCCAGGTGGGTTTCGAGGATCTGGCCGACGTTCATGCGCGACGGCACGCCCAGAGGATTGAGCACGATGTCGACCGCTTGCCCGTCCTCAAGGTAGGGCATGTCTTCGACTGGGATGATCTTGGAGATCACGCCCTTGTTTCCGTGACGCCCGGCCATCTTGTCGCCGGGCTGAAGCTTGCGCTTAACGGCGACGAAAACCTTGACCATCTTCATCACGCCCGGACTCAGGTCGTCTCCACGCTGCAGTTTGTCGACCTTGTTCTCGAACCGGGACTGCAGGTGGGCGATGCTCTCCTCGAAGTGCTGCTTGAGATCCTCGACGTCCTTCATCACCTTGTCGCCGCTGACCACGATCTGCGCGCGCTGACCGACCGTCAGTTCCGACAACAGGTCCTGGGTCACCGTGCCCCCGGGTGTCACATCCTTGGGTCCGCCGACCACCTTCTTGCCCATGACCAGATCAGTCAGGCGGGCATTGAAGCTGCGCTCCAAGATGGCCCGCTCGTCGTCCCGGTCCTTGGCCAGGCGCTCGATCTCCGCCCGCTCGATGGCAAGGGCACGCTCGTCCTTGTCGACGCCGCGGCGCGAGAACACCCGCACCTCAACAACCGTTCCGGTGACGCCCGGCGGCAGACGGAGCGACGTGTCGCGAACGTCGGAAGCCTTCTCGCCGAAGATGGCGCGCAGCAGCTTCTCTTCCGGCGTCATCGGGCTCTCGCCCTTCGGCGTCACTTTGCCGACCAGAATGTCGCTCGGCTTCACCTCGGCCCCGATGTAAACGATACCCGCCTCATCGAGGTTTTTCAGGGCCTCTTCGCCGACGTTGGGGATATCGCGAGTGATTTCCTCCTGGCCCAACTTGGTGTCTCGGGCCATGACTTCGAATTCCTCGATGTGGATCGAGGTAAAGACATCGTCACGCACGATGCGCTCGGAGATGAGGATGGAGTCCTCGAAGTTGTAGCCGTTCCACGGCATGAACGCGACCAGCACGTTCCGCCCCAGGGCCAGTTCGCCCAATTCCGTCGATGGACCGTCCGCAATGATGTCGCCCTTTTGCACGACATCGCCCACATTCACCAGGGGCTTCTGGTGAATGCAGGTGTTCTGATTGGAGCGCTGGAACTTCAGGATGTTGTAGATGTCGACGCCGGACGCCGAGTGCGATGTCTCCTCGGTCACACTGATCACGATGCGCTGGCCGTCCACCTGGTTAACGATTCCCGCGCGTTTGACGGTGATCGTCGCACCGGAATCGCGGGCAACCGCCATTTCCATGCCGGTCCCGACCAGCGGCGCCTCTGCCTTGATCAGGGGCACGGCCTGACGCTGCATGTTCGAACCCATCAGCGCTCGGTTTGCGTCATCGTTCTCCAGGAACGGAATCAGCGCCGTTGCAACGGACACCAACTGCCTCGGCGAGACGTCGATGTAGTCGATCTCCTCGGGACGCGTCATCATGAAGTCGCCACCCTTGCGGCAGCTGACCAAGTCATGGACGAAGTGGTCCTTTTCATCCAACTCGGCGTTGGCCTGGGCGATGGTATAGCGCCCCTCCTCCATGGCCGAGAGGTACAGAACCTCGCTACCGACCTTGCCGTCCTTCACCTTGCGGTATGGGGTCTCGATGAAGCCGTACTTGTTGACACGGGCGTAGGTCGCAAGCGAATTGATAAGGCCGATGTTGGGACCTTCCGGCGTCTCGATGGGACAGATCCGGCCGTAGTGGGTCGGATGCACGTCGCGCACCTCGAAACCAGCCCGCTCGCGGGTCAGGCCGCCCGGCCCGAGGGCCGAGAGGCGCCGCTTGTGGGTAATCTCGGAGAGCGGGTTGGTCTGATCCATGAACTGCGAGAGCTGCGAGGACCCGAAGAACTCGCGAACCGCCGCCGCCGCCGGCTTGGCGTTGATTAGGTCGTGCGGCATCACCGTATCGATATCGACCGAACTCATACGCTCGCGGATCGCCCGTTCCATGCGCAGCAGACCGATCCGGTACTGGTTTTCCATCAGTTCACCGACAGACCGCACCCGACGGTTGCCCAGATGGTCAATGTCATCGACCTCACCCCGGCCGTCCTTGAGCTCGACCAAGAGCTTGACCACCTCGAGGATATCCTGTTTGCGCAACACCCGAACCTGGTCATCGGTCTCAAAATCGAGGCGCGAATTCATCTTCACACGCCCGACTGCGGAAAGGTCGTAGCGCTCGGAGTCGAAGAACAGGCTCTTGAACATGTTCTCCGCAGTCTCCAGAGTCGGCGGTTCACCCGGACGCATGACGCGGTAAATGTCGATCAAAGCCTCTTCACGGCTGGAATTCTTGTCGACGGCCAGCGTGTTGCGGATATAGGGCCCGACATTGATGTGGTCGATGGCAAGCGTCGGAATCTCCGTGATGCCGGCCTTGTCCAGCACCTCCAGACTATCGGCGGTCAGCTCTTCGCCGGCTTCCAGATAGATCTCGCCGGTCTTCTCGTTGATCAAGTCGACGGCGACGTAGCGCCCGATCAGGTCCTCCTCCGGGATGAGCAGGTCCTTGAGCCCTTTCTCCTCCAACTGCTTCAGCTTGCGTGGGGTCATCTTGGTGCCCATTTCGGCCACAACCTCCCCGCTTTTCGCGTTGACGAGGTCGTTGGACAGCTTCAGGCCCTTCAGGAGATCGGAGATAAAGGCCGTCTTCCACCCCTTCTTGGTGCGGGTGAATACGACGGTCTCGTAATAGAACCTGAGGATGTCCTTCTCGGACATGCCTTTGATCTCGGCCGAGTCAACGACCTTACCTTCCTCCGCACGCTTGACACGGAGGGCTTCGGAGGCCTCGTTGTCCAACGCCATCAGCAGGGTGGTCACCGGCAATTTGCGGCGGCGGTCGATGCGCACGTAGACGAGATCCTTGGCATCGAATTCGAAATCCAGCCAGGAGCCGCGGTACGGGATCACGCGGGCGGCAAAAAGATACTTGCCGGACGAATGCGACTTGCCTTTGTCGTGGTCGAAAAAGACCCCCGGCGAGCGATGCATCTGAGACACGATCACGCGCTCGGTACCGTTGATAACGAAGGTACCGTTCTCGGTCATCAGGGGCATGTCGCCCATATAGACGTCCTGTTCCTTGATGTCGCGAACGGAGCGGGCTCCCGTTTCTTCATCAATGTCCCAGACCACGAGGCGCAGGGTGACCTTGAGGGGGGCCGAGAAGGTCATGCCGCGCTGCTGGCACTCCTCGACGTCGTATTTCGGCTCCTCAAACTCGTAGCGCACGAACTCCAGAGTTCCGCGTTCGGAAAAGTCCTTGATCGGAAAAACGGATTTGAAGACCTCCAGGAGCCCAGATTCGCTCCGGTCATCGGCAGCGACGTCGCGCTGGAGGAACTGCTCATACGAGTTGCGCTGAACCTCTATCAGGTTCGGCATCTCGGTGGCGGCCGTGAGACGGCCAAAATACTTACGAACACGCTTACGCGTCGTGAAGGAAGCAGCCATTATGATATCCCGCGTTTCAATACATCCGGTCCCGCTTCCGTCCGTTCACCGCAAACGAACGAGAAACGTCACCAACCCGTGTGCGCCTCCGAAGCCCCTGCAAGAGACAGGAGTTTCCGATCACACCAAATATTCAGACACATCCGCATTCCCGACCGCGGTAGCGCCAATTCTGGCGGATGTGCGAAAGTGACAGGGTCGGACCGCGTCCAATCGGACGCGGTCCAACCCTGGCCAATACGTGCCGGTACAGAAGCACCAAGGGCGTCCCCTTACTTGATCTCGACGGTCGCGCCGGCATCTTCCAGCTTCTTCTTGATCTCCGCGGCTTCCTCTTTCTTGGCCCCCTCCTTGACGGGGCTCGGAGCCGACTCGACCAAGTCCTTGGCCTCCTTGAGGCCAAGGCCGGTGATGACGCGCACTTCCTTGATGACGTTGATCTTCTTGTCACCGATAGAAGCAAGAATGACGTCAAACTCATCCTTCTCCTCGGCGGCCTCACCGCCACCGGCGGCAGGTGCGGCGGCGGCAGCCACCGGCGCGGCGGCGGAAACGCCCCACTTTTCTTCCAGTACCTTGCTCAGCTCGGCGGCCTCCATCACGGTGAGGCTCGAGAGCTCTTCGGCAATCTTTTCCAGGTTAGCCATTTTTCATAACTCCTTAGGCTTGAACGTGTCTGATCAGAAACAAAACGGTTAAGCGGCTTCGCCCTGCTCTGCATGGGCCGAGATGACCCTTGCGAGTTGGCCGGCAGGAGCCTGCAAAACACCGGCGATCTTGATCGCAGGCGCGTTGAGCAGGCCGACGAGCTTGGCACGGCTCTCGTCGAGGGAAGGCAGGGTCGAAAGAGCCTTGACGTCGTCGACGTCGAGGATCTCCTTGCCGAGCGCCCCGCCGAGAATCACGAGCTTGTCGTTCTTCTTGGCGAAGTTCACGGCCACCTTGGCCGCGGCCACGAGGTCATTCGAATAGGCAATGCCCGTCGGCCCCGTGAACATGTCGGTCAATCCCTGAAAGTCCGTTCCTTCGAGGGCGAGACGCGTGAGCCGGTTCTTGGTTACCTTGAATCCGGCACCCGCTTCACGCATCTGTCCGCGGAGATCCTCCATCTCGACCACCGTCAACCCGGAATAATGGGTGACGACAACCATCGAGGTCTCGTCGAACAGGGCGCGCATCGACGCAACCAGTTCTTCTTTTTGGCTTCGGTCCACTGATCGTCTCCAGTGTCCTACCCCACCGCCTTGCAGCGGCCGGGAAGTTGCACCATGGCCCTATCGGAGTCCCCGATAGAACCGACTCCCCTGTCCAGTAAGCAGTTCAAGCCATTTTCCGGCGGTTCCCCACCTCGAAACGGTTCTCTCACTGTCTATCCAGGCGGGCTGCCCCTTTAAGCCCCTTCCGGGGCGCCTGCAGTCTCGGACAGGTCGGAGGCGGCAAGCCGCCCCCTACCCGGTTGCGCCCCAACGGGCGAAACCGAAATACCTGAAAGCCCGGCCGCCTAGGTGGTCAGACTCCCCACATCGATCTTGACGCCCGGCCCCATGGTCGAGCTCAGGCAGATCCGCTTGAAATAGGTCCCCTTGGCGCCGCTCGGCTTGGCCTTGTTGATGGCGCCGACGAAAGCTTGAATGTTTTCCGCCAAGTTCTCGGCGCTGAAGCTCGCCTTCCCGACCCCGGCGTGGACGATGCCTGCCTTCTCGACCCGAAACTCGATCTGGCCGCCCTTGGCATCGTTCACCGCCTTGACGACGTCCGGCGTGACGGTACCCAGCTTGGGGTTCGGCATCAGGCCGCGAGGCCCAAGAACCTTACCCAGCCGGCCGACGACGGCCATCATGTCCGGCGTTGCGATGCACCTGTCGAAATTGATCTCGCCCTTCTGGATGGTCTCCATCAGGTCCTCGGCACCGACCAGGTCAGCCCCGGCGGCTTTGGCCTCCTCGGCCTTGTCGCCCTTGGCGAAAACCGCCACGCGTACACTCTTACCGGTGCCGTGCGGCAGGGAGACCATGCCGCGCACCATCTGGTCCGCATGGCGTGGGTCCACACCCAGCACGATCGCGATCTCGACCGTTTCGTCGAACTTCGCCTGCGCGTTGCCCTTGATAACCTCGACAGCTTCCGGCAGGCCATAGAGCTTCTGCCGGTCGACGGTCTTGATGGCGGCTTCGATCCGCTTACCTTTCTTCGCCATGACCCTACTCCACAACCTCGATGCCCATAGAACGCGCGGAGCCGGCGATCATCCGGCATGCCGCATCAATATCGTCGGCGTTCAAATCCACCTTCTTCGCTTCGGCGATCTCGCGGACCTGAGCCATGGTCACGGTCCCGATGGTCCCGTGGCCGGGATCGCCCGCCCCCTTCGGAAGCTTGGCGGCCTTCTTCAAGAAGTAGCTCGCCGGAGGAGTCTTGGAGATGAACGAGAAGGTCCGGTCCGCGTAGGCCGTGATAACCACCGGGATCGGCATCCCTTGTTCCATCTTCTGGGTCTGGGCGTTGAACGCCTTGCAGAACTCCATGATGTTGAGACCGGCCTGTCCGAGGGCCGGGCCAACCGGCGGCGAGGGATTGGCCTGCCCCGCCGGTATCTGCAGCTTGATATAGCCTTTGACTTTCTTTGCCATTTCTCTTCCTCAGTTCCTTAGGTTTCTGAGTGCGCGGTACGGCCATGGCGGGCCTCCCACACGGATATTGGGGAACAAACCCCTAATTTTTCTCGACCTGCGAATACTCCAGTTCGACCGGAGTCGCACGCCCGAAGATGGATACGGACACCTTGAGCCTGGCGCGCTCCTCGTCGATCTCCTCGACCGTGCCGTTGAAGGAGGTGAAGGGACCGTCGCAGACACGGACCTGCTCTCCGACCTCGAACATAACGGCAGGCTTGGGACGCTCGATGCCCTCTTGGACCTGGTGCATGATGCGCTCGGCCTCCTTCTGGGTGATCGGAGATGGCCGCCCGCGGCCGCCCAGAAAGCCCGTCACCTTCGGAGTGTTTTTCACCAAGTGCCAGGACTCGTCGGTCATCTCCATCTTCACCAGAACATAGCCCGGGAAGAATTTGCGCTCGGTATTGACCTTCGAACCGCGGCGCATCTCGACCACCTCTTCGGTCGGCACCAAGATCTGTTCGATCAGGCTCTCCATGCCGGCCTGATGGGCCTGCTCTTCGATGGAGCTTGCAACCTTCTTCTCGAATCCCGAGTAGACGTGAATGACGTACCAGCGTGCAGCCATTACCTCAGCCCCCGAGCCCGAAGATGACCTTGACGCCAGACGCCATCATCCAGTCAACGAAAAAGAAGAACAGGGCGGCCAGGAAGACCATAATGAAAACCATAGCGGTGGAGATTCCCGTCTCCTTCCGGCTTGGCCACGTGACCTTAGCCGTCTCTCGACGGACTTCCCGAACGAACTGACCGGGGCTCGCTTTCGGCATGTTGCGGCTCACCTATTCCTAATTCCGAAGGACCTGCCCCCCGATTACCAAAGGGCAGGGCCGAAAAAAAATGGCAGGGGCACCAGGGCTCGAACCCGGGACCTGCGGTTTTGGAGACCGCCGCTCTACCAGCTGAGCTATACCCCTATGATATGGCCCACCGGGACGCTACCGTCATCCTCGGAAAACGAAAACCGACGGACGGAAAACCGTTCCGTCCGTCATGTCTTCGAAGGAGATTTAGCAGCCCCTTGGGCCGAATGCAATCCCGTCCTTTACTCGATGACCTTGGCGACGACGCCGGCGCCGACAGTGCGCCCGCCCTCGCGGATCGCGAAACGTAGACCATCGTCCATGGCAATCGGCGCAATTAGGTCGATTTCCATCGAGATGTTGTCACCCGGCATCACCATCTCCGTGCCCTCGGGCAACTTGATGGTTCCCGTCACATCCGTCGTCCGGAAGTAAAACTGCGGGCGGTAGTTCGAGAAGAACGGCGT